>NZ_JBHXIW010000005.1:0-147177 GCF_042723515.1 Pseudarthrobacter sp. NPDC058362
ACCACGGGGTGGCGGCACAGCAAAAACAACCAATCAATAAAACAATTGGTATCAACAAACTTGGCACACTATTGAGTTCTCAAACAACAGACACACCCGGCACCACCCAAACCAACGTTCAGGATCGCTCCGGAGCAACTTTTCAAACTTACCCGATCCCCCACCCCAACGCAAATCCATCTTCCAGGACCCACTCGGAACAAGAAACCACCCCACCAACAATCCAGCGCCCTAAAGAGCAACCAGAAACTGGCCTTGAAATTCGGGGGATTCGCCACCCGCGGTACCCAGCTCTTCGCTGTCTCCCTCGCGGCGACTTAGAAAACAATACACCCCCACCACCCCACCCGCAAATCCACCACCACCCCCACCCCACACCCCCAAAAACCCCCACAACACAACGAAAAACACACCACACGGACACCAAAACCGGCCTCCGCCGTCGTAAACCCAATTTGTGTGCTGCCCCACATTAGGCGGCGCAAAAGCGAGGCCGCGTTAAAGCACAAAAAGGCCGGCAACCACATGGTTGCCGGCCTTTTTCAAGCAGCTGGATTCAGCGGGACTGAATTACCAGGAAGACTTGGTGATGCCCGGGAGTTCGCCCTTGTGGGCCATGTCGCGGAAGCGGACACGGGAGATACCGAACTTCTGGAAGGTACCGCGGGGGCGGCCGTCGATGATGTCGCGGTTACGCAGACGGATCGGGGACGCGTTGCGGGGCAGCTTCTGCAGGCCCAGGCGGGCTGCTTCGCGTGCTTCGTCGGTTGCGTTTTCGTCAACCAGGGTCTTCTTCAGCTCGAGGCGCTTTGCGGCGTAACGCTCAACGATGACCTTGCGCTGCTCGTTGCGAGCAATCTTGGACTTCTTAGCCATTGTTTAGCGCTCCTCTCGGAATTCGACGTGCTGGCGGATCTTGGGGTCGTACTTCTTCAGGACCATGCGGTCCGGGTCGTTACGACGGTTCTTGCGGGTTACGTAGGTGTAACCCGTGCCCGCGGTCGACTTGAGCTTGATGATCGGACGTACGTCCTTGTCCTTAGCCACTAGAGCTTCACCCCACGAGCAAGAATGCTGGCGACGACCGCGTCGATGCCGCGCACGTCGATGGTCTTGATGCCGCGTGCAGAAACCTGCAGCGTGACATTACGGCGCAGGGACGGAACCCAGTAGCGCTTCTTCTGGATGTTCGGATCGAACCGACGCTTGTTGCGGCGGTGCGAGTGCGAAATGCTGTGCCCAAAGCCCGGCTCGGCCCCGGTCACTTGGCAGTGTGCTGCCATGACTTCTCCTCAAGAATTGAAAGTAATGATCCGCATATCTGCTGCTGGACCATGCTGCTAAGTGCGACCCAAAAGTGAAGAAGGGCAACGGTTAGTCACGCAACTTGAGCCCCTAACTACCGGCCGCCCTGGAGAAAATTACCGGGCCACCGGAGCAATTGCGCACGCTCCGCGCACTTAGCGCCTACCAAGTCTACGAGTTCGCGCAATTAAAGACCAATCCGGCTCCCGCAGGGTGTATAAGGGGCGCACGACGGCGGCACCTGCCCGCGGCGCTATAGCCGGGTCAGCGCGGGGTACTTGGGCGAAAGGTTGTCCCCCGAGGACTTGCCCGTCACCCGCCGCATGACCCAGGGTCCGGCGTATTCCCGGAGCCACTGGGCATTGGCGCGCAAGGCTTCGCTGCCGCTCAGTTCGGGGACCGGCGTCATCGGCGGGATGTCGATGGAGTGGTCGTACTTGAGCACCTCCAGGACGCGCTTTGCCATGTTCGCGTGGCCGGCGGCGGACATGTGCATCCGGTCCCGGGCCCACATCCCCCAGTCGTAGTACTCGCTGAAGCGCCAGTAATCCACCAGCAGCGCGCCGTGGTCGCCGGCAATGCCGCGGACCAGCTCGTTGTAGATGGCGGTGCGCCCGCGCATGGTGCCGAAAACCTTGGAACCGCGCGCGTCGAACCCGGTGAACATCACGATAGTGGCGCCCGTAGCACTCAACCTGCGGATGCCGTCGTCGTACTCTCCGAGAAGGTCGTCGATATCGATCCGGGGGCGGAGGATGTCGTTGGCGCCCGCGTAGATGGTCACCAGGGTGGGCTTAAGTTCGACGGCGGCGTCCACCTGCTCTGCCAGGATCTGGCGGAGTTTCCTCCCGCGGATGGCAAGGTTGGCGTACCCAAAGCCGGGATCCTCGGCTCCCAGCCGTTCGGCCACGCGATCCGCCCAGCCGCGGACCCCGTTCGGGCGGGCAGGGTCGTCATCTCCCACGCCTTCCGTGAAGGAATCGCCAAGGGCCACGAACCGGGTAGTAAAGTCCATCCGGATAGTTTGCCACCCGTTGCCGGGAGCAACCAAGCAGCGGCGCGGAGGCTAGGTTTCCCGCAGGATCCAGTGGTCGTCGTCGAGACGGCCCACGATCTTTTCCCCGATTCGGGCCAGGTCCAGCACGTCCTGTTCAGAAAGGGCGTCGAGGAAGAGGTTCCGCACGGTCTCCACGTGGTCCGGCGCGAGCGCCACGATGGTGTCCATCCCTTCCGGAGTGAGGTGCGCAATGGTGACGCGGGCATCGTGCGGGTGCGGCCGGCGCTCCACCCAGCCACGCTTCTGCAGCTTGGTGACCACGTGCGAAAGCCGTGACAGTGATGCACTGGTGCGGGCGGCGAGTTCGCTCATGGGCAGGAACCGCTCCTCGGCCTCGGACAGCATTGCCAGCACGGTGTAGTCGAAAAGCGAGAGCTTCCCTGCGGCGTGCAGCTTGGTGTCCAGGGCGGCGGGAAGCAGCGTGTTGATGCTGACCAGGGCTAGCCAGGCACGGCGTTCGTCGGGGTTGAGCCAGCGCGGTTCAGTCATCCGTCCATTCTACGATTGATCCTTCAAGCGCTGGCGACAGGCCGGTAGGCTGGGCGCATGTATGTTGTCTCCCTGAGCTACCGGGTTCCCCAGGACATCGTCGATTTCCACAATGACGCCCATATCGCGTGGCTGCAGCAGGCTTTCGACGACGGGGTGTTCATCGCTGCCGGGCGCAAGATTCCGCGCACAGGCGGGCTGCTCCTGTCCCAGGCGGACCGCCCGGTACTGGACGCGGCATTGGCCAAGGATCCGTTCTACGTCAATGGCGTGGCCGACTTTGAGGTCATGGAGTTCCACGCGGGCCGCGTTGCTGCCGGGTTCGAAAACCTGCTCGACAGCTAACGTCCGGCCTCCCTCGCGAGCTGGGCTTCCCGGGCCACTTTCTTCATCCCGCCCTTGCGCGGCACCTTGACCGGCTGCGGCCAGCGCGGGGTCAGTTCATCACCCAGCGTCACCCCGCGCAGCTTGCGTCCGAACAGCGGCAGTACCCAGTCGTGCACCCACTGGCGCTGGTGCCGTTCCCATTCGCGCAGGCTCAGCCGGGTGGGAGGCTCCCAGTCCTTCGGCCGGATTTTGTGCGGCACGCCCAGCTGGTCCAGCACCTGCCCGGCAAGATATTTGTGGCCCGCCTTGGACATGTGCAGGCGATCCGAATCCCACATCCTTCGGTCGTGAAAGGCATCCAAGCACCAGTAATCCACCAACACGGCATCATATTTCTGCGCAATTTCTCGCACGCGCCGGTTGTAGAAGGCGTTGCGCTTCTTTAGGGGCTCCAGCAGGGCGGATACCTTCACGTCGAAGCCAGTGAACAGGACCAGCACCGCGCCCGTTTCCGCCAGCGTGGCCACCAGTTGCTCGTAGTCGGCCATGAGCGCGGCCATATCGGTTTTCAGGTCCAGGATGTCGTTGCCGCCGGCGTACAGTGTGATCAATGACGGCCGCATGGCCAGCGCCGGTTCCAACTGCTCCTCGATGATGTTCCGAAGCCGTTTGCTGCGGATAGCCAGGTTGGCGTACTTCCACCCGGGCTGGTGCCTCGCCAACTTGTCCGCTACACGGTCAGCCCATCCCCTGACACCGTTGGGCATGGCCTCGTTCCGGTCCCCGACGCCCTCCGTGAACGAATCCCCCAAGGCGACGAAGACCCGGCGGCCAGTTTGGGGAAGCAATGGTTCGGGAGGCACCCGCCCACGGTAGCCAATCAAGCCAAAGGACGGACGACGGCGGGGTGAACAGTTAGTGCGGGGGTCAGGCCCGGGCGGGGCGGCACACGCGTCAGGATTGCGCTTTGCGCAGGCCCCAGCCGGTCAGCCCGCGGGGTTTGTAGACCGAGAGCAGCAGGGCCAACACCAGCAGGACGAGGCCTCCGGAGGCGTGGAGGATGGAGGAAGAGCCCGGCGTGTTGCCGTGCGGACCGCCTGCCTCAGGGCCGCGGTGCCCGAACCCCTCCATGAACACCAGCAGCACCGCCGTTGCCACCACCGTGATCAACAGTTTGGCCAGGACCCAGTAATGCCGGACCAAGCCCCACGGCGTGACAAGCGACTGCAGTATGCCTGTCATCAGGGAGGCCAAGCTGAGTGGCACCAGGACCGTCCACCCGATTGTTTCCATGATTGAAAAAGCCGCTTGCTCCGCCTCCGGATTGGCCGACCGTCGCGTGCCTGCTGCGACCGCCAGGAATGCCAGGACTGCACCGATCCAGCCCACGGAGACGGAGATGTGCAGGACCAACAGGCCCTTCCGGAGCTTCTGCCCTACAACCATCGGGCGGCGGATCCGTTGATGGCCAGCCCGTGCGCGGCCGACCCATGCATGGCAGGGCCGTGTTGCACCGGCCCATGGCCGCTGAGCAATGCCACCCCCGCCAGGACCGCCAACCCTGCCATCACGATCAGCGAAATCTTGACCCAGCGCGGCAACGGCGGGGACTGCCGTCTTTGGCGGGGGTTCTGCTCCTCCATGCTGGTTTCCTTTGCTGGGGCCGTCCCGCTGGGCAGGCGGTAAACAGTTTATCTATACAGAGTGTAACTCCATAGACATGGTGTCGCCTACCGGTCAGCCCGTACACTTAAGCGTGCCCAAGCTGTGGAGTGAAACTATGAGCGCGCATAGGACTGCAGTGCGCGAGGCCATCCTGGACGCTACTGTGTCGCTGGCGGCGGAACACGGCGTCCTGTCCGTCACTATGTCGGACGTGGCAGCATCGGCCGGCGTCAGCCGGGCCACGCTCTACAAATACTTCCCGGACGTCCAGTCCATCCTGCAGGCTGAACACCACCGTCAGATGGCCGGGGAACTGGAGCAGCTGCATTCCGTCAAGGCTGCGGGCGGAGACCCCCGCCGGCAGCTCGAACAGGTGCTGCGCATCCACGCGATGGTGGTTCACCGGCACCACGACAGTGCCATCGCGGCAGTGCTGCAGCAGTCCGGCGCGCTGCAGCACAAGGAACAGTTCCTGGAAGTGATCCTCCGCAAGGCGGCCGACGACGGCACAATCCGCACCGACATTGCCCCGGCCGAGCTAACGCGGTTCTGCCTGCACGCCCTGGCCGCAGCAGCGCAGGCCGGTTCCGAAGCGGAAGTGGACCGGCTGGTCCGGCTCACCCTGGACGCCCTGGAAGCGTCCGCGCCCCGCTAAAGCTGAGAGAGCGCCGGGGGTAAATGCACCAGGAGTGATAGAGCGTCAGAGTTCGGCTTTGCCCCTGCGCCAGTAGCCCATGAAGGCCACCTGCTTCCGGTCGATGCCCACGTCGCGGACCAGGTACCGCCGCATGTCCTTGATGACACCGGCCTCCCCCGCAATCCAGGCGTAGAACGGCATCGCGCCGGCTGGCATGTCAGGGTTCTTGGAGGCGCCAATCGCTGCCGTGTCCATCCGCGCGGGCGTCTCCCAAAGGATGTCCACGTCAACGTTGACATCCTCGGGCTCTGGCCCCGCACCGCCGTCGGACGCTTTGATCCCCACCCAGCCGGGCACGGGGACGGCCTTGCGCACGGCCTCGGACAGCAGCTCGCCGTGCGGGCGCGAACGGCCGATCCGGGCGCCGCGGGCCAGCCAGATGATCTCAATGTCCGCGGCGGTCTTCAGCTCCTGGAAGTCGCCGGCCTCGGGAACTTCCAGGAACGCGTGGCCGGTCATGTAGGGCGGCAGGCTCTCGAGGATTGCAGAGATGGCAGGGACGGCGGTCTCGTCGCCGGCCAGCAGGACACGCTGCGCCAGGCCCGGCCGCCATTCGATGCCGGAGTAGATCTCCGCCGTGACACAGTGCGCGGCGCGGTTATTGGGGCCGATGATGGTGATGGCGTCCCCGGGCTTTGCGTCAAGCGCCCAGTTGGCCGCAGGCCCGCCGTGGCCCTCGTCATCGAAGTGCATCACGAAGTCCACGTCGATCTCCGGGTACACCCCGTCCAGGCGCGCCTCGCGGACCGTGTAGGTGCGCATGGAACCCCGCACTGCCGGGTCCATGGCCAGCCACTCCCGGTACCAGCCGGCCTGCGTCATCTCGAATGCAGGGAGCGGCAGGGGGCTGCCGTCGCCAGCGAGGGAAGGGATCATCAGCTTGATCCGCAGGTCCAGCGTCCCGCCGTGGACACCGAAGTCGCGCAGCGAGTAGCCGCCGAACGTGATCCGCCGGAAGTTGGGGCTGAGCTGCCGGACCGAGGACACTGTGACCTCGAAGGCCAGGGTCATGGGCTCGGTGTTGATGGCCTGTGCGGAGGCGACTTCGCGGGTCTTCATGAAACGAGCTCCAGTTCAGTGGCAGGGACGTGATGGCGGCCGATGGGGACAACAAGCGGGGTTCCGGTCACCGGGTCCGGGATCACGCGGGATTCCAGCCCGAAAACGGTGCGGACCAATTCTTCGGTGACCACTTCGCGGGGGCTGCCGCCAGCCACCACGGCGCCGCCCTTCATGGCGATGACGTAGTCCGCGTAGCGCGCCGCGAGGTTGAGGTCATGCAGCACGATGGCCACGGTGGTGCCGCGTTGGCGGTTCAGGTCCGTGATGAGGTCCAGGACCTCCACCTGGTGCGCCAGGTCCAGATAGGTGGTGGGTTCATCCAACAGCAGGACGTCGGTCTCCTGTGCCAGGGCCATGGCAATCCATACCCGCTGGCGCTGGCCGCCGGAGAGTTCGTCCACGTCGCGCTCGGCGAGGGCGAGCGTTTCGGTGGTCTCCAGCGCGCGCTGCACGGCAGCGTCGTCCTTCTCGCTCCAACTACGGAAGAAGCCCTGGTGCGGGTACCGGCCGCGGCCAACGAGGTCCCGGACCGTGATGCCGTCCGGCGCCGTGGGGTGCTGCGGCAGGAGGCCCAGGGTGCGGGCGAGTTCGCGGGCAGGCCGGGCGTGGATGTCCTTGCCGTCCAGGGTCACTGCGCCGCCGGCGGGCTTCAGGAGCCGGGAGAGGCCGCGGAGCAGGGTGGACTTACCGCAGGCGTTGGCGCCCACGATCATGGTCACCTTGCCTTCCGGGATCTCCACGGAGAGCCCGTCCACCACGCAGCGCTGGTCGTACTTCAGCGTCAGGTCCTTGGCGTTGAGAACTGCCACGTCAGGCGTCCTTTCGGTTGGCGGTGACCAGCAGCCACAGCAGGAAGGGGGCACCGAGAGCGCCGGTGATGACCCCCACCGGCAGGACGGTGCCGTCCAGCAGCAGGGGCGCCAGATTGGCGGCGAAGTAATCCGCAGCGAGGACAATGAGGGCGCCCACCAGGGCCGACGCCGGAAGGCTGGCTTTCCCGGTGGCGCGCCTGGCGATGGGGCCCGCCAGGAAGGCGACGAACGCGACCGGGCCGGCTGCCGCCGTCGCCACCGCTGCCAGGGCCACCGCGATGACCACCAGGGCCAGCCGCGCGGCGTTGACCCGGATGCCCAGGCCTGCCGCGGTGTCGTCCCCGAGCTCGAGGATGCGCAGCGGGCCGGCGATCACCGCGACGGCGGGAACCAGGAGCAGGAGTGCAAGGAACAGGACGCCTGCGCGGTCCCAGCTCGCGGAGTTCAGCGAGCCGTTCAGCCAGACGAGTGCCTCCGCCGCGGTGCGGATATCGGCGCGGGTCATCAGGAAACTGACCAGGGCATGCAGCGCCGCCGCGATCCCGACGCCGGCCAGCACCAGCCGGTTGCCGGCCGCCATACCGCCGGTTCCGCCGCGCATGGCGCCGCCGCTGGAGATCGCGTAAATGAGCGCCGCCACGGCCAGGGCACCACCGAGCGCTGCGCCGGACACCACGGCGCCGGACGCGCCGAACACCACGATGGCGATGACTGCTGCCGCACTGGCCCCGTAGCTGATTCCGATCACGTCCGGGCTGGCCAACGGGTTGCGCAGCAGCGTCTGGAACAGGGCGCCGGCCAGGCCGAAGGCAACGCCGATCATGGTGGCGATGACCGCGCGCGGCAGCTTGTTTTCCATCACGATGAAGCTGGCGCCGGGGATTTTGGGCCCACCGGTCAGGTGGTTGACGACGATGGTGAAGAAGTCCGGAACGGTCACCGTATAGCTGCCCAGCAGCACGGACGCGGCGAACAGGACCACGACGCCGGCGGCCAGCAGCGCGGTCCTCCCGCCTCCGCGCCGTCCCCCGCGTTGCTCTATCACCTTTGGTGCTTTCGGGCCCGTTTTAGCAGCCGTATCTGATAGAGCAACGGCGGGGGGTGCAGTGGGTGCGGGGGTTGAGGGGCTCACAGTCCGGCTCCCTTCCCGCGGCGGACCAGCCACACGAAGACGGGCGCACCCACCAGGGCGGTCATGATGCCGGCGGGGACCTCGCCGGGGAGCAGAATCACGCGGCCGATGATGTCCGCAGCCAGAAGCAGCGCTGGCGCGGCCACCAGCGAGAACGGAAGGATCCAGCGGTAGTCCGGGCCGGTGAGGAACCGGACGGCATGCGGAATGACCAGGCCAACGAAACCGATCGGACCGGCCAGCGCAGTGGCGGAGCCGGCCAGCAGCACGATGCCCAGGGCAGTAACCGCCCGGGCCAGGCCGACGCGCTGGCCAAGGCCCCGGGCGATGTCGTCACCCAGGGCAAGGCTGTTCAGGATGCGGCCGGTCAGCAGCACGATCAGCGCGCCGACGGCAAGGAACGGCAGGCCGGGGAGGACCACAGACCAGTCGCGGCCGGCCACGCCGCCCACCTGCCAGAAGCGGAACCGGTCCAGGGTGTCCTGGCTGGACACCAGGATGACGTTCATCAGCGAGTACAGCCCCGCACTCAGCGCGGCACCGGCCAGCGCCAGCTTCACGGGGGTGGCGCCTTCCCTGCCCAGGGAGGCCACCAGGTAAACCACGACGGCGGCACTCGCCGCGCCCGCGAACGCGAACCAGATGTAGCCGGACAGTGAGCCGACGCCAAAGACGTAGATCCCGGTGACCACAGCCAGCGCGGCACCGGCGTTGACGCCCATGATGCCGGGGTCGGCCAGCGGGTTGCGGGCCACCCCCTGCATGGCAGCGCCCGCAAGTCCCAACGCACCGCCGGCCAGCAGGCCAAGGACGGTGCGGGGAATGCGGGCATGGACTACGGCATGGTCCCCGTTGTCCGGATCAAACTGGACCAGCGCCTGCCACACGGTGGCCAGGGACAGGTCCCGGGCGCCGATGGCCAGGGATGCCCCGGCCAGGAGCGCAAGTACGACGACGGCGGCCAGCAGCCAGGCGGCGCGGTTGCCCCGTGCGGGGGAGCCGGCGCCGTCGGGGCGTCGAGACGTGACGTCCCGCCGCTTTCCCGGCGCCAAAGCGCCGGGATCTCGCGCCTCGCTGCGCGCCGTCGTCGTACTTTGCGTCATGGAACTGTTACTTCACGGCATCCGCGGCGGTGGCCAGCTGCGGCAGGAACGTGTCCAGGGACCACGGCAGGCTCAGCGGGGAGGAGGCCGAGATGGACAGCGTGAGGGTGTTGTCCGAGTCGGCCACCAGGGCGCCGTCCTTGATGGCGGGGATCTGGCTGAGCAGCGGGTCGGCCTTGATGGCCTTGGTGGTGGAGGAGTCCGGAACCCAGGTCACGAAGACGTCGGATTCAAGTTCGTTGGCCTTTTCAGCGGACCAGGGAAGGAAGAATTCCTTGGAACCCTTGGACTTCTCTTCAACGACGGGCGCAAGCTTCATGCCGATTTCGCTAAGGAAGCGGGGGCGGTTGTCGTTGGCGGTGTAGACGTTGACGCCGTCGCCCTTGGCAGGCTCCAGGTTGCCGTAGATGAAGCTCTTGCCCTGGATCTGGGGGTACTCGGCGACCTTTTCCTTGATGGTGGCCTCGGTGTCGGAGATCAGCTTGGCGGCTTCTGCTTCCTTGCCCAGGGCTTTGCCAATGATGGAGGTGGAGTCCTGCCAGGAGGTGCCGTAGGCCAGCTCGGGGTGTGCCACCACCGGGGCGATCTCGCTGAGCTTCTTGTAGTCCTCTTCGGTAAGGCCGGAGTAGGCGGCCAGGATGACGTCCGGGTTGAGCTTGGCGACCTCGGTGAAGTTGATGCCGTCAGCCTCGGAGTACTGGGCCGGGGCCTTTTCGGTACCGAAGCCGGCGCCGAGCTTCTCGAGGACTGCGTCCTTCCAGGGGGTGGAGCCCTTGTCGTTGCCGCCCCACTCGTTCTTGGGGACGCCTACCGGGACAACGCCCAGGGCGATGGCGACATCGTCATTAACCCAGGAAACGGTGGCAACGCGGGTGGGCTGCTTCTCGATGGTGGTCTCGCCGTAGACGTGCTCGATGGTCACGGGGAACTGCCCTTCGCTGCCGGTTTCGGCAGGAGCGGAGGACGCCGGGCCCGTGGAGCAGGCGGAGAGGGTGAGTGCCGCTGCGGCCAGGACGGCCGATGCCTTGCCGGCCGACTTGAGCAGCGTGCGGCGGGTGGCGCTGAGGCCGGGGAAGAGGGGGGAAGTCACGGAACTCCTTAGGTGAATGATGCGAACCTAAGTAAGGCTAGCCTAGCCTCTGCTCTATTACGCAACGTTAGCGTAACTTAATACCCGATGTGACGAAGCCCACCCCCGACGCTCTCTCAGTTAACGCTGAAAAATCCCGAACCCTCTCTCACCGGGTGAGAGAGGGTTCGGGGAAAAGCGACATCAAGTGAGAGAGCGTCCGGGGTCAGCGGAGCACGATGTCCACCGGGTTCGCCTCGGACCGCCACGCCCCCTCGTCGCCCGGGCGGGGACGGATGACCGGGGCCGTGAGCACGCCGGAGCGGTTGGTGCGCTTGTCCCGCAGGATTTCGGTGACAGAGCCCAGGTGCCGGGACAGGTCGATGACGTTCTCCGGAGCGGCCAGCAACAGCTGGAACCCGAACTCGTGCAGCGCCTTGATGCCGGCGCCAGCAAATTCCTCAGAGGCCAGCACGAACGCCTCGTCCATCATCACCGTGCCGTACGTGGTGAAGCCCTGCTCGGCAATGCCCAGCTGGTAGCTGAGCGCCGCGGCCATGATGAACGCGGTGAACCGCTGCCGTTCGCCGCCGGACATGGAGCCAGTGTCCGCGTGCATGAACACGTCGGTCTTGCCGCCCACCGCGCGGTGTTCCTTGCACTGGATGAACAGGTGTCCGCGCACGTCCAGCACCTCGGCCCGCCACCTGCGGTCCTCCGGCGCCTGCGAACCCAGCCGTTTGACCAGGGTTTCCAAGGACTTGTAGCGGGCGGTGAGCTCGGCGTCGTCGTCGCGGTCGGGGGCGGCCGCGTCAGTCTTTGGAACACGGGCGTGCCGGGCCTTCAGCGCGTTCTGGATGGCGTCCTTGAACTGCTTGGCCGTGGCCGGCAGCGTCTGCTTGATGTCCAGTTCCAGGTAGCTGCCCTCGTGGAAGTTCACCTCGGACAGGATTCCGTTCAGGGGAAGGATGCGGCTGGTGATGGAGCGGCGTTCCTCGTCCAGCAGGTGCAGGAGCGTGCTGAAGGATTCGTGCGTGCGCTGGTTGAAGAACTGCCGGAACTCGGCTTCCTGCGCGGGCAGGCCGTCGTTGACGATCGCGTGGTACCGGCCCTCGAACTCCCCCGCGGCGCCGATGGTGGTGCCATGGTCCGCGGAAATCGCGCTCCCCCAGTCCCGAACGAACGCTTCGAAAATGCGCGTCAGCCGCTCGGCGGTGGCCTGCCCGCGCGACTCCGCCGCATGCGTTTCACCGAGGAGTACGGTCCGCACGCGGTTAGCCAGGTTGTCCAGTTCGTGCATCTCCGCCACGTCGCCGAAGTCCGCAAAGTAAGGTTCCAGCGCGGCAACGGCAGCGTCCGACGGCGGTGCATCAGCCAGGCGGCCACGCGCGGCTTCCAGCAGCGCATCAGCGGTGGTGAGCTCCCGGTCCAGGGCCTTGTATTCGCTCTGCAGGACGGCCGCGGCCTCGGTGCTGGCCTGGTGTTTCTGCCGCACTTCATCGATGGCGGCGCGCAGGGGTTCAAGGTCTGCCTGCGCCGCCAGGGCATCCTTCAGCCGCTGCTCTATCCGCACCAGTTCCTTGGCCGCCACGACGGCCGAGACCTGGTCCCAGGTCCGTTCGTCCTCGGCGATCCGCCGCAGGGCCTCGAGCTGCCGGCCCATGCCCTGGTGCGAGTCCTCGCGACTCTGCGCCAGTTCGGCAGCCTTGGCCACTTCCTGCCGAAGGTCCTCCACCTGACCGGCCACCAGCTCCAGCTTGGCGGCGTTGTCGAAGCCCAGCACGTAGTCCTGCCGGCTGGTGAAGCGGTCGTCCTTTTCCACCGTATGGCGGTTCCGCTTGACCACGCCGCCAAGGCTGAGGCCCTTGTCCAGGCGCGCCAGCTCGTCCGGATCCTCCACGCACGGATACGCGAAGTCCAGGGCGACCCGCTCGCGGACCCAGGCACCGGCTTCAGCAGCCGAACCGGTGGCGAGGATGTCCAGCTTGGTGAGCAGGTCGCCGTCATGCGCTTCCTCCACGGCGAGCGCACCGCCGGTGAGGGGCTTGGAGATGTCCACCGCCCGCAGCGCGCCGCGGATGTTGTGGCCGTTCAGGTACCGGGTGACGGCGGCGAAGTGCTCGCCGGGGACCAGCAGGGTGGTGGCCAGGCTGCGGAGGGCGCGCTCGGCAGCGGGGCGCCACTGTTCCTCCCCCTCGGCAAGGTCCATCAGTTCGCCGGCGAAGGGCATCCGGTCCTCCGGTACGCCCGTGGCGGCGGCGATCGCGGCACGGTTTTCAATGCTCGACGGCGGCAGCAGGGATTTGCGCGTCTTCAGCGAGACGAGTTCCTGCTCAGCCGCGGCAAGTTCGCGCTTGCGGGTTGCGTGCGCGTCGAAGGCCTCGAAACGGAGCTCCTGGAGGGCGTGCGAATCGTCCCTGAGTTCGGCGGACCGCGCGGCGGCCTGTTCGTGGGCCTGATCCCAGCCTTCCGCTGTCCATTCCAGCTGCAGGCCGGCGTCGGCGAGCGCCTGCTGCGCGGATTCCTCCACCTGTTGGCGGAGCCGGAGGCCCACCCGGGCATTCTCGAGGGCCTGTTCGATCGCGGAAATGGCGTTGCCGCCCTGGTTGTTGTAGTCCGCTTCGAGCTGGCGCAGCTCCTTAGCCAACCCGTCCCGGACGGCTCGCTCGGCGCCGAGTGCCTTGGCCTTGGCCTGTGCCAGCTCCTTGAAGCGGGCCAGTGTCTTCTGGTGCACGGACACCGCAAGCTGCTGCCGGTACGACTCGAACGCTTCGCCGGTGAGGTCGCGGAGCCGGTTGGCGTCCAGCAGGGCCTGCGCGTATTCGCGGTTCAGGCCGGGAACCGGGGCCAGCTGGTCGCGCTGCTGCCGGACATCCTCCAGCCGCTGCCGGATGGACATAAGGTTGCTGAACTCCTCCACCACGTCATCGGCGGCGGCGAGGGTGGCGGGCGCGTCCAGAACCTGGTCGCGGAAGAAGGTGTTAACGCTGCCGCCCAGGCCCTTGCCCGCCTGGATGACGCGCAGCAGCGGCAGCGCCTGGTCCGAGTTGATGCCCAGCAGCCGGCGGAAGCGTTCCGCGAAAGCCTTGTGCACGTCAAACACCTGGGCGTTCGGGAACACCGCCTCCAGGGCAGCCCTGGTAAACCGCTTGTCCGCAATCCCCTCCAGCGCTTCGAGGTCCAGCGGCGCGTTGTCGATGAGGTAGAACCGGCCCACGCTGGATTCGGTGCCGTTCTTGGGCAGGTCGAACAGCGCAGACACCGTCACCCGGGTGCCGGCGGCGTTGTCGAACGTGAGGGCGACGGCGGACCAGGTGGCCCCGGGGCGCTGGAAGGCACTCGCCGAGCCTTCTCCCACTGCCTTGTCGCCCACCTTCCCGCGCATATACGTGAAGGTGGTCCTCTTGTCCTCCACAGCCCCGCCGGCGCGCTGGGCGGCAGCTTCGTTGGACCGGGGACGGGCGTCAAAGACCCGCAGCATCGCATCAAAGAGCGTCGACTTGCCCACCCCGGAGTTGCCGGTCAGCAATGTGCCGTTCCGGTCCACGTGCATGGTGTGGGCACCGTGGAACGTGCCCCAGTTGACCACCTGCACCAGCGCCAGGCGCATCTGGCCCGGGTTGATGGCCTCGCCCAGCGGCAGCATGCTCGCGATCGTCACTTCGTGGCCTCCGCTTCGTCGTCTTCACCCTGGCCGTCGAGATCAATAAGGGGCTCTGTTCCTGTGAGGTCTGTTGTGGCGGCAACGAGGGCTTCGATCTGTGCCGGGATGTCGCCGATGTTCTCGAACGGGAGGGCCAGGGGCAGGGCGTTGGAGATGGTGTAGACGTCTTCGAGCCCGGTGGGGAGGAGGAGCTGGCGGGCCAGCAGCTTGCTGATGGCGCGGGTGACCACGTCCGAATCGCGCAAGGCGTCCTGCTGGCCGGCGGGCTGGTAGTGCGCCACGAGATCGGTGATTTCCTCGCGGGTCACGGTGGGGTCCGTCTGCGCGGTGACGTGGCGGTCCAGGAGCAGGCGCAGTCGGAGCAGGACGATGGTCTCCACCCGGCTCAGGGCACGCTGCTGGCGCAGGATGCTGGAGCGGGCGCTCGCGCCGATCGCGTCCGGGTCCACCGGCCGCAGCACGGCAATTTTCCGCTCATGGTCCAGCTGGAGGGCAAGGAACAGCTCGGACAGGCGGCTGCGGAGGATCACCTGGTTGTCCAGGAGCACGGTCCACAGCTTCTCGTCCCGGCCGCCGTCGATGTAGGGGCCCTTGAGGAGCCTGACCAGCGCCTGCCGCACCTTCATGGGGAGCACCCCGGTGTCGCCCGGGAACAGCGCGGCGCCGTCAACGAAGGTGTCCCGCGGCGCAGGTGCGGCGTGCCGCTCCGGGGGCGCCGCCGTCGTAATTTCTTCAGTCATCAGAATCCTTTGCGAGCGTGACCACCGGAAGGTAGGCCCTGCGGGTGGTGCCGTCAATCTGTTCAAAGTCCACGCCATCCCAGGCATCCCGGCTGAAGTCCGCCCCGGCGTGCAGGGCGTGCGAGAGGAGGCCGCGGATGGTGTTGATGTGCTGCTCCTCCGGCGGTAGCTGGGCCCAGGCCTCCGCGAGCGTGCCGGCTCCCGCCATGGCCGCTCGGATCACCTCCGGCTTGGCCTTGGCGGTCCTCGGCGAGCGCACCCGGTCCGAATCGCTGAAGGCAATCGGATCAGCAAGCCTGGGCGGGGCGGCGAACTCGTCCGGGTCGAAGAGCTTGACCATGGAGAGGGACTCGAACGCTGCGTTGTAGAGGACCGGGCCGGCCACCAAGGCAGGCCGCTCGCGCTCGTAGGGAAGGGATCGAATGGCCTGCTCGGCCTCGCGCAGGACCTGGCGGAGACGGACGGACTGGCGGAAATCGTCGCTCTGGACGTAGGTGTTCAGACTTTCGCTGAGCTTGCCGTAGATGCGCTGGATCTGGCTGTGCTGCTGCCGGAGTTCCGCCACCAGGTTCTTGAGGGTCTCGCGGTCCTCCGCTGAAAGGTCGTCCGCGAACTGCCGGCCCAGGACCTCGCTGATCGCAGACCGGAAGCGAAGCTGCTGCTGCGGATCCTCAAGGAAGGCCGCGAAGGACCGGAAGGTCCTGCCCTCCGGGCTTTGCCGCAGCCGCTTGTCCGCCTCCAGCACCTGCGCCATCGTGGCACCCTTGGTGAGCGATTCCTCGATGATCTGGTTGCGCAGCCCGCCCACCAGCTCCTCGATCCGGTCACGCATCTTCTTGTAGTCCGCCGGAAGACTCGCGGCCAGGTCCAGGATGTTCCCGGCGGCTTCCACGGCTTCATCATCATCGAGCAGGCCGTCAAATTCGCCGCTGCTGATGTCCTGGATCAGCTGCTGCCGCTCCTCGATCTCCTCTTCCAGGGATTCGAGGCGGGCGCTTTGATCCGGGTTGGTTTCGTTGGCCAGCTTCTCCACGTCCCCCAGCAGGGTGCCCAGGCGGGAACCGTTGAGGGTGGACCGGTCGCTGGAGAGGCTGTCCAGGAAAGCGAGCACGCGGGCGGCGGGCTCGGTGACCTCGTAGACGATCTGGCCGGACTGATTGCGGCGGGTGAGGAACTGCCTGCGCGTCCATTCGTCGCCGAACGCCTTCCCGTTGGCCCCTCCGCCCAGCGCGGGCTCCTGACGCCGGAGCTCCTCGAGGAAGGAGTCGACGTCGGCATGGAACTCCTCGAGCGGAAGCTGCGGCCGGGTGCGGGTAAAGGAGGCCTGCAGCACCGCGATGACCCACGGCGCCGAACGCGTCAGCGCCCACGCCGGCCCCTTCGTGAGGAGTTCGAGGTCCCTGAGCCGGGCGCTGATGGCGTCAGCGGATGACCTGGCGGAGCGGGGCACGCACTCTCCTCGGGCTGGTTGGGGGGTTCGGTGGTCCGGCGGCGGCGGAAAACTGCCACCCTCAAGGTTAACGCAGTCCACCTAAAGCGGTGGGGGCCGCGACCCGGCCGTGACCTACCCGGGCGTAGTGTCTCGATCCCGTATCAACAGCCCCGCCGGGTCTTTTGGCTCTGGCTGGCGGCGCGGCCCGCACCTACGCTTCTGCTACTGATTCCGGCCAAAAAGCAGCCATCACACGTTTCGCAGCAGGGGGAATAATGCAGTTCGATCTCAGCGCACTGGAAACCGCGACCCTGGTGTTCATCGCGACCCTGGTCTTCGCAGCCGTCCTGGCCATCTTCGTGCTCACCGCGGCGCTCGCGGCCATGCTGCTGTTGGGGCTGGGGAGGCTCGCCTGGGCGGTGGCCGCAGGCATGCTCCTGGCGGTGGTGCACGGGATCAACGCGGGCTGGGAGATCGTGGCGCGGGCCGCCGTCGGATTTCCCTCCCGGACTTCGGCCAGCGGTGCCCGCGAGCCGGTCCCGGCCCCTAGCACGGGTACCTACCCGCGGGTAATATAGAGAGACAGCTGAAGGGTTCTCCAACCCGGCGGATCCATGGCTACACCGGCCGGTCCGGCCAAGGAGATGACCCATGAGCTCCGCAACTGACACCCCAACCACTGATGCCCCGGACGCGGAGACCCCCGTCCCGGCCGGCAACCTCGGCGCCGGAGCCACCGCGGACGACGCCCGCGCCGTCGCCGAAGCCGCCCGCGAATCCACTTGGGAGCGGCCGAGCTTCGCCAAGGGCCTGTACCTGGGCAGCTTCGACCTGGGGCTGGTGCACCCGTGGCCCGCCGCGCGCTCCGAGGATGTGGAGCGCGGTGAAGCCTTCATGGCCCGGCTCACCGACTACGCGAAGACCCTGGACGGGAGCGTGATCGAGCGGGAAGCCAAAATCCCGGACAATTACATCCGCGGCCTGGCCGAGTTGGGTGTCTTTGGCATGAAGATCCCGCAGGACTACGGCGGGTTGGGCCTCTCCCTGGTGTACTACGGCCGGGCACTGGCACTGCTCGGGAGCGTGCACCCCAGCCTCGGCGCCCTGCTCTCGGCCCACCAGTCCATCGGCGTCCCGGAACCGATCAAGGTTTTCGGCACCCCGGAGCAGAAGCGCGAGTACCTGCCGCGCTGCGCCGCCGGCGCCATCACCGCTTTCCTCCTGACAGAACCGGATGTGGGCAGTGACCCCGCCCGGATGGGCGCGACGGCAACGCCAACGGACGACGGCGGCGC
Source organism: Pseudarthrobacter sp. NPDC058362 (assembly GCF_042723515.1). Taxonomy (NCBI): domain Bacteria; kingdom Bacillati; phylum Actinomycetota; class Actinomycetes; order Micrococcales; family Micrococcaceae; genus Pseudarthrobacter; species Pseudarthrobacter sp. NPDC058362. The sequence continues at coordinate 17,850 of NZ_JBHXIW010000005.1, forward strand.
CTACCTTTTGGACGGCGTGAAACTTTGGACCACCAACGGGGTGATTGCGGAACTCGTGGTGGTGATGGCGGTGGTCCCGGCATACACCGGCCCGGACGGAACCGTTCACAAGGGCGGGATCAGCGCCTTCGTGGTGGAGATGGATTCCCCAGGGATCACGGTGGAGAACCGGAACGCCTTCATGGGCCTGCGCGGCATCGAGAACGGCGTCACCCGGTTCCACCAGGTCCGGGTGCCCGCCGCCAACCGGCTGGGCCGCGAAGGGCAGGGCCTGAAGATCGCGCTGACCACCCTTAATACAGGGCGGCTTTCCATCCCTGCCCTGTGCGTGGCATCGGGGCGCTGGAGCCTGAAGATCGCCCGCGAATGGTCCAACGCCCGCACCCAGTGGGGCCGGCCCGTCGGTGAACATGAGTCCGTGGGCAAGAAGATCGCCTTCATCGCCGCCTCCGCGTTTGCCCTGGATGCCGTCTTTGAACTCTCCGCCGAACTCGCCGACGCCGGGCAGAAGGATGTCCGCATCGAGGCCGCCTTGGCCAAACTCTGGGCCACCGAAATCAGCTGCCGGATCGCTGACGAGCTGGTGCAGATCCGCGGCGGCCGCGGCTTCGAGACCGCCGAATCGCTCGCTGCACGCGGCGAGCGCGCGGTCCCGGCCGAGCAGCAGTTGCGGGACCTGCGGATTAACCGGATCTTCGAGGGCTCCTCGGAAATCATGCGCCTGCTGATTGCCCGGGAAGCAGTGGACGCGCACCTGGCAGCCGCGGGCAGCCTCGCCTCCATGGATGCGAGCCTGCAGGACAAGGCGCGTGCCGCCGTCGGAGCCTCCGGCTTCTACGCCAAGTGGCTGCCCAGGCTCGTGGCCGGCGCCGGCATGGACCCGCGCTCCTACGGCGAGTTCGGCCGGCTGGCCAAGCACCTGCGGTTCGTGGAGCGTTCGTCCCGGCGGCTGGCCCGGCAAACGTTCTACGCCATGGGCCGCTGGCAGGCGAAACTCGAGCGGAAGCAGGCATTCCTGGGGCGCGTGGTGGACATCGGCGCCGAACTGTTCGCGATGACCGCCTGCTGCTCCCGGGCCGAGATGCTGATGCGCACGTCACCGGAGAAGGGCGCCGGCGCCTACGAATTGGCGGAGGCGTACTGCGAACAGGCGCGCGTGCGGGTGGACGAATACTTCGACCAGCTATGGCGCAACACGGACGACGCCGACCGGCGCCTCACGCGCAAGGTCCTCGCCGGCGATTACACCTGGCTTGAGGCAGGGGTGCTGGACCAGTCCGAAGGGACCGGCCCATGGATCGCAGACGCCTCCCCCGGCGCCTCCACGCGGGAAAACCTGCACCGGAAGTACCGGTAAAACCGCTGGTCACCGCACAGTAAGCACGCTTGCTATCCTTTGGGTCGGGTGGTTGAGTTGAACCATGAGCAGCTCAACGGACCCAGAGAACCTGCCTTCCCGGCGCGCCCGCGAGGACGATACCCGGGCCTTTGACCGGCCCCGGACGGACGACGACGCCACCCGCGCCTACCCCGAAGCGGCCGGAACCCCGGCTACTTCCGGGGCCTCCGCCACGCGGGACTATGTCCCGACGGCACCGGTCACCGACCCCGGCCTCGCGGATCGCGAAACGGCTTTCATCCGCGAGAAGGAGCAGTTTGGCGGCATCAAGGCCGGATCTGCCTTCTTCGGCTGGCTGACCGCGACGGGCATGGCCGTCCTGTTGACCGCGCTGGTCGCGGCCGCCGGGACCGCCGTGGGCCTGGCGAACAACGCCGACGTCGGAGACGCCGTCAGCGAGGTGGCCAACAACGGCACCATCGGACTGGTGGGCATCATCATCCTGCTGGTGATCCTCCTGGTGTCCTACTACTGCGGAGGTTACGTGGCAGGCCGGATGGCCCGCTTCAACGGCGCCAAGCAGGGCCTGATGGTCTGGATCTGGGCACTCATCGCCGCGATCGTCATGGCGGTCCTCGGCCTGGTGGCCGGCCAGCGCTTCAACGTGCTGGCAAGCCTGAACAGCTTCCCCCGGATTCCCATCAACGAGGGCGAACTGACCACCACCAGCATCATCGCGGCCGTCGTCGTCGCCGCAGTGGCACTGCTGGGTGCCGTGCTGGGAGGACTGGCTGGCATGCGCTACCACCGGAACGTGGACCGCGCCGGGTTCACGCCGGAGAGCGACTACCGCGACGAGTAGCCTGCCGCAGGCCCTTGAGGACGCCGCAGGAGTCAGTCGAGGAACGTTCCGTCCACGTAGTACCAGCGGCCGCCCTCGCGGACAAACCTGCTGGCCTCATGGAGGACGCCGCGTTCCGGGCCGTGCCGGTAGTAGGCCTTGAACTCCACCGTGCCCTCGATATCCAGCGGCCCGCCCCGGCTGGTGGACACGATATCGAGGCGCCGCCACTCCATCTCCGGGTCCAGCTCCAGCTCCGCCGGGGCCGTGTCCGGGTGGTGCGTCCGCCGCAGGTACCCGGCGTCAAGGAACGCGAACGCACTGTACCGGGAACGCATCAGCTGCTCCGCAGTGGCGGCCTCGGAGCAGCCCGAGTGGAACCGCCCGCAGCACTCCCCGTACTGCTCGCCGGACAGGCAGGGGCAGTGGGCGGCATCCCGATTTCCGTTCATAAGCCCGATGCTGTCATATCCGGTAACAGCTTTGAAACAACCCGGCCCGGCCGTCCTTCACACCGGCAATCGACTCCAAAAATCCGTATGGTGGAGAAGAGCTGATGCCCTGGACGAGCGGGCGCCGGCGCGGGCCTCGCTGCCGGCAGAGAGGAGAGATGACGTGGAAAATGCGGACCCCCTCATCCTCAACCTGACCTTTTTGGGCACCGTTGGCATCGCCGTCGTGATGTTCCTGGTGCTCTTCCTTTTGGGCGTCGTTACCCTGGTGCTGGCCGGTGTGGGCCGTCTTGCCGCCCTGGTGCTGATGACCCTCCTGGGCTACCGACCCAACCGCGAATCCATTCCCCTGGTGCGGCTCACGGGAGCCGGGGCCGCCACTGCCGGGGACCTGGATGAAGTTTCAACGTCCGACGACGGTGCTGCCGCCCCCCGGGCGCGGCGGAACTGGCGTTCCGCACTCAGCCCGCAACGGCTGGATCCGCGACGGTTGAAGCCGGCGCGGATGAAGGCGGCGCTGCGCTCCGCCGTCGTACACCACCCCGCTGTGGCAGCCGGGCACCGTGAGCCGCCGGCCCTGGCCAGCGACTGGGCTGCTGCCGTTGCAGAGGCTGATGCGCGCGCCATGGCCCGGGCACGCGCGGCCACCCCGGACATCAAGCTCACGGTCCGCGACCTGCCCGATCCCAAGGTGCCCGCGGCCAGCGTCGTGGAGGTGGCGCCGCTGGTGGAATCCGCGGTGGAGAGCAGCCGGCCCGCAGGCGAAGTGCCGCGGTCGTTCCGGAAGCCGCCCGCGCCCAGGCCGCTGGCGCCGCTGGACACCGGATCTCTGGTATCGCTCGCCGGACCCGACCTGCCGGAGGGTTCGCTGCCGGGTCCGCGCTCCCGTCCGAAGGGCAAACAGCCCTTACCCTGAGCAACCAACTGGGTTAGCGTGAAACCCATGGAATTCAGGTATCTCGGAAACAGCGGTTTCAAAGTCTCGGAAATTACGTTCGGCAACTGGCTGACACACGGCTCGCAGGTGGAGAACGACGTCGCCACGCAGTGCGTCCGCGCCGCCCTCGACGCCGGCATCAGCACCTTCGACACCGCCGACGTCTACGCGAACACTGCCGCCGAAACGGTGCTGGGTGAGGCGCTGAAGGGCGAGCGCCGCGAGTCGCTGGAAATCTTCACCAAGGTGTACGGTCCCACCGGCCCCAAGGGCAAGAACGACCTGGGCCTGTCCCGGAAGCACATCATGGAGTCCATCAACGGGTCGCTGCGCCGGCTGCAGACGGACTACGTGGACCTGTACCAGGCACACCGCTACGACTTCGAAACGCCGCTGGAAGAGACCATGCAGGCCTTCGCGGACATCGTGCGGCAGGGCAAGGCGCTGTATATTGGCGTCTCCGAATGGACCGCCGAACAGCTGCGGGAGGGCCACGCTCTCTCCAAGGAGCTGGGCTTCCAGCTGATCTCCAACCAGCCGCAGTACTCCATGCTCTGGCGGGTCATCGAGGCAGAGGTGGTTCCGGCGTCGGAGGAACTGGGCGTCTCGCAGATCGTCTGGTCGCCGATGGCGCAGGGCGTCCTGAGCGGCAAGTACCTGCCCGGCCAGCCCGCTCCGGAAGGCAGCCGCGCCACGGACCAGAAGGGCGGGGCCAAGATGATCGAACGCTGGATGCGCGATGACGTCCTGTCCGGCGTGCAGGACTTGAAGCCGATCGCCGCCGAGGCCGGATTGTCCATGCCGCAGCTGGCCGTCGCCTGGGTCCTGCAGAACCCGAACGTGGCCTCCGCGATCATTGGCGCGTCCCGGCCGGAGCAGATCGCGGACAGTGTTGCTGCCGCCGGCGTGAAGCTGGAACCGCAGGTGCTGAAGCGGATCGACGACGCCATCGGCTCCCTGGCGGAGCGGGATCCGGCACAGACCAAGTCACCGGCCCAGCGGGAAGCCTAGGCTCCCGTCGGCCCCGCCGCCCACCCCCGGTTAACCGGGAGGGCGGCGGGGCCGTTGACGGCTTCTACGCCCGGGCGTAAACCTGTGAGGAGGGGGAACCCGCCACACCGGACACCAGGACGCAGCGCAATGAAGCAGTCACAGCGGAGCCGCCACACAGCCCCTCCCTCTACCGGGCCGCTGACCCGGGAGGAACTCCAGCTCGCCGCGCGGAACCACTCCATGCCGCTCGAGGCGCTCCGCTACGAGGTCACCCCGCCCGGGCTGCACTACGTCCTGACACACTTCGACATTCCGGACATTGACGCCGAGCATTGGCACCTGCGCGTTCATGGCGCCGTGGAACGCTCCCTTGAGTTGTCGATGGCAGCGCTGCGCCGCGAACCGGCCATCACCGTGCCCGTCACCCTCGAGTGCGCCGGCAACGGCCGCTCCCTCCTGGAGCCGCGGCCGCTCAGCCAGCCGTGGGTGCTTGAGGGTGTCGGCACCGCGGAGTGGACCGGGGTGCCGCTGGCCTACCTGCTGGGCAAGGCCGGGGTGCTGCCGAACGCCGTCGAGGTGGTCTTCACCGGCGCAGACTCCGGTATGCAGGGCGGCGTCCCCCAGCGATATGCGCGGAGCCTGCCGATCCGCGACGCGCTGCGTCCCGACGTCGTGCTTGCCTACGCCATGAACGGCGGCGCCCTGCCGCCGCAGCACGGCTACCCGCTGCGCCTGGTGGTGCCGGGCTGGTACGGGATGGCCAGCGTGAAATGGCTGGAGTCGATCGAGGTGGCCACCACCCGCTTCACCGGGTTCCAGCAGGACGTCGCCTACCGCTACCAGGATTCCGCGGACGACGGCGGCACTCCCGTTTCGCGGATCAGGGTGCGTTCGCTGATGGTTCCGCCGGGCGTCCCGGACTTCTTCACGCGTCACCGGTTCCTGCCGCACGGGCCTGTTCTGCTGCAGGGCCGTGCGTGGTCCGGGGAAGGCGCAGTCACCGCGGTGGAGGTGGGCATCGATGGCAAGTGGGTTCCCGCCCAGCTGGAGCCTCCGGTGGGCGGGTTCGCCTGGCGGAAGTGGACCCTCCCGTGGGTGGCCGATCCGGGTGAGCATGTCCTGAGCTGCCGCGCTTCTGATATCACCGGAGCTGCCCAGCCCCTGGAGCAGAACTGGAACTACCAGGGGATGGGCAACAACGTGGTCCAGCGGGTGCGTGTGCGGGTTGAGTGAGGGCTCCGGATCCCGGGGCTATACTCGGTCCCAGCCATGACGAGCCTTCCTTCTTCCCCCGCCACCGTCCGCATTGATGCCTGGCTGTGGGCCATCCGCGCCTATAAGACCCGGTCAGCCGCCACGGCGTCTTGCCGCGCGGGCCACGTCCGCCTCAACGGCACCCCGGCCAAGGCGTCGGCAACGCTGGTCACCGGTGACACGGTCACGGTCCGCATGCCGGGATATGAACGCATTCTTGAAGTCCGCCGGCTCATCGCCAAACGTGTCGGCGCCGAGGCAGCCTCCCACTGCTTCACGGACCACACCCCGCCCCGCCCGCTGGCCCCGGCCCTTGGGATTCCGCAGCGGGACCGCGGGACCGGCCGGCCCACCAAGAAAGACCGCCGCGAAATGGACCGCCTCCGGGGACCGGCGTGACCGGCCTGGTGCTGGAAGCAGTACGCCTTCCCGGCAGCGGTTCTGTCTACGACGTCCACATGGTTGACGGTGCCGTGGCCGGGGTCTTTCCACACGGTAACGCTCCCCGGACTGACTCTCTTTCCCTGGACTGCGGTGGCCGTTACGTGATTCCGGGGCTGTGGGACGAGCACGTCCACATGACCCAGTGGGCCATGCACTCGAACCGTTTGGACCTCTCAAGCGCAGCGTCGGCTCAGGAGGCGGCCGCCGCCGTCGGCCGTTCCGTTGCCGAAGAAGCCCCGGAAGAGGCGACCTTTGTGGGCGTTGGCTTCCGGGACGCCCTGTGGAGGGACAGTCCCACGCGTGACCTGCTGGACGCCGCGGCCGGGGACCGCCCCATTGCCCTGGTGAGCCACGACCTGCACTGCGTGTGGCTCAACAGCGCCGCCGGGCGCCGCTATGGCGTGGAGCTGGACGGGTCCGGTCTGCTGCGCGAGGAACCGGCGTTCGGCCTGACCAGGGAGCTCGGCCGGCTGCCTGACGCTGTGGTGGACAAGTGGGTGGACTCCGCGGCCCGGGCTGCTGCGGCGCGGGGCGTGGTGGGCGTGGTCGACCTGGAGATGACGTGGAACCAGGACCCCTGGCTGCGGCGGATCGCCGGCGGATTCGACGCCCTGCGGGTGGAAGCCGGCGTCTATCCGGAGGACCTGGCTCGCGCGGCTTCGGAGGGCCTGCGGACAGGGCTCAAGGTGGACGGCGGCGGCGGACTGTTGCGCGTCGGGCCGCTCAAGGTGCTCATCGACGGCTCGCTCAACACGCGCACCGCATACTGCGTCGATCCGTATCCGTTCGGCGGGCACGGGCTCCTGACGGTCAGCACCGGGGAGCTCCTGGCGCTGCTGGGACGTGCCCGGGAGACCGGGTTCCTCCCGGCCGTCCATGCGATTGGCGACGCGGCGAACCAGGTGGCGCTGGATGCTTTCGAGCGGGCCGGGATTGGCGGGCGGATCGAGCACGCGCAGTTTGTGCGGCGGGAGGATTTCCCGCGGTTCGGCGCCCTGGGCGTGACGGCGAGCGTCCAGCCCCTGCACGCGCTGGACGACCGCGACGCCGCGGAATCCAATTGGCCGGAGGGTACGGATCGGGCGTTTCCGCTGCGGTCGCTGCTGGACGCCGGCGCCACACTCGCGCTCGGTTCCGACGCCCCGGTGGCGCGCCTCGATCCGTGGGCGGGAATGTCTGCTGCCACGACGCGGTCGGCTCTGGACGGACGGCCGCCATGGCAGCCGCAGGAGGCCATCACGCGGGAGCAGGCGCTGGATGCCTCGACGCGGGGACGGTTTGGGCTTGGAGTCCGGGCGGGTGACCCTGCTGACTTGGTGCTGCTGGACACCGACCCGCTGACTGCTCCGGACTCCCAGTTCGCCGCGATGCCCGTGGCGGCCACGCTGGTGGCAGGACGTTTTACGTACGACGGCGGCTGGGCGGGTTTGTAAGCCGGGTCATCTGGCGCGGGGGTTGGGTTTCTGAGCCAGGAACCTGTTCGGTTTTTGCACAGAGCGCGGTTTATCCACATAGGCCAGATGCTTACGGGGTGGTGGCCGGGCGGGCTGGAAGACTTGGTTCATGGCGATGCTCGGGGAACCAGCAGGGATGCAGGAGACGGAGAGCCGCGGCCTGCCCGCGGTTCCCGACGTCCTGGAGCTGCTGGACCGCGTGCCCGTTGCCGCGGAGGGGCCCGGCATGATCGATCAACTGCGCCTCCTGGAAGATCTGAAATCCGCCGCCGCCGCGCTCCAGGCCCGGATTGCCGTCGCTTTCGATGCTGCCGAACGCCGCGACCAGGCCGCCGCCGGCGTCCCCTCCGGGGAGTTGGGAACAGGTGTTGCGGCGCAGATTGCCTTGGCCCGCCGGGAATCCCCGGCCCGGGGAGGAAGGCTGCTGGGCCTGGCCCGGGCCTTGGTCACCGAGATGCCCCACACGCTGGCTGCCCTCCAGCGCGGACAGCTCAACGAGTGGCGAGCCACGCTGCTGGTACGGGAAACCGCCTGCCTGTCCGCTGCGGACAGGTGTGCCGTGGACGAGGAACTGGGGACGGACAGCGGCGGGCTCGCCGGAGCCGGTGACCGGGCTATCCTTGCCGCCGTCCGCACGGCCGCTTACCGCCGGGACCCGCGGTCGGTGGCGCAGCGGGCCAGCCACGCCGCTTCGGAACGCGCCGTGAGCCTCCGGCCGGCACCGGACACCATGACCTACCTGAGTGCCTTGCTTCCGGTCGCCCAGGGCGTGGCCGTGCATGCGGCGCTGACCCGGGAGGCTGATTCGCTGCGCTCGGCCGGCGACGGTCGTTCCAGGGGCCAGATCATGGCTGATTCCCTGGTCGAGCGCGTTACCGGCACTCCCGGAGGCGTGACGAGCATCGAGGTCCAGCTGGTGATGACCGACCGCACCCTCTTCCAGGGCGACTCCGAGCCCGCCCGGTTGGCCGGTTACGGCATCATCCCGGCCGAAAGCGCACGTGCAGCAGTCGTCGGCGGCGCGGTACCAGCGCCGGAATCCACCCCCACCCCGGAAGTCTTCCTCAGGCGGCTCTACACAGCACCGGGCAGCGGGGAACTGGTTGCGCTGGATTCCCGGGCCCGCCTCTTTCCGCCGGGTCTCCGGCGCATGCTCCAGGTGCGCGACGACGTCTGCCGCACGCCTTACTGCGACGCGCCCATCCGCCACCACGACCATGTCCTCGCGTGGCACCGCGGCGGAGCCACTACCGCCAGGAACGGCCAGGGGCTGTGTGAAGCCTGCAATCACGCCAAAGAGTCCCCCGGCTGGTCGGCCACGCCTGTGCCCGGGTCCCGGCACACGGTGGAGCTCCGCACCCCCACCGGCCACGGCTACCGGTCCACAGCGCCACCGCTGCCGGGAACAAGTCCACTGGAAACAGCGCCGCTGTCGTCGGGAACCATGTCGCGAACAATGTCGCAGGAAGCGCCGCCGACGGATCACCAACTGCCGGTTCCCGCCTGACTTTGCCGGCAGGCGCCGGTTGAGAGGTGGTGCTTCCGGTCTCCCCTGCCCACCTCCAGCGGTGAAAGCGTAGAGTGGCATAAGACGCCTGATTCTGGACGCCTTGCTGCCGAGGGAGACATCGTGACGATTGACTGGGACGAAAAGAAGGCCCTGCTACAGGAACCGAACATCGCGAAGGTAACCCAGCTTTGCGACGAGTTGATGGAAAAAAAGCCGGGCTCCACCGTCCCGTACATCGACCCTGTCCACGACGAAGACGAGTGCCGGATCGTCAGCCTCCACATCAGTCCGGGGAAGGGCACCGAATCAGGTTTTGTCTCCCATAACAACGACGACGAGGCCGCCCGCCGCGCCACCCAGATCTACGAATTGGCTGAACTGGACCCGCGGTACGTTATGCCGTGGAACGCCTACCCCTGGGTTCGGGACCCGGGCATGCCGTCGGCCCTGAGCGTGCAGGAAAAGACGGACGGCCTGCGCCCATTCCGGCAGTTCCTCAAGATCAACTCCCGCGTCTCGGCCATCATTGCGCATGGCACGGACGCTTCCGCTTTCCTCACCCTCTTCGAGAAGACCTATCACTCGTCCCTGAGGAACAGCGGTATCAAGATCTACAAGGCCAGTGCCCTGGGCGGCCGGGCCTTTGCCGTCTCGGAAGCCAAGCAGGAAGAGCTTCTGACCAAGAACGTGGACATCTACAAGGACGCCATGCAGCGGGCAGGCATCCAGCACCTGTAGCGGCATCCCTGGCCTTCCTAGCCCTCCATCAGCCTGCGTCGGTGCTTTAACTCCTTGACCCATGCCCTGGTGACGAGCTCGGGGAACGGCGAGCCGCCGCCGTCGGGCGTTCCTGCCCGGCCTCCGCCCGCCGTACCAAAAGCAGCCCCGGACTCTAGGTCACCGATGAGCGGTCCGGATGCTTTCAGGGCAATATCCGCCACTTGGGCGGCCGTGCGTGCGGTCAGGCCCAGCTCGATGGCCCAGCCCAGGAAGTGCCGGCGCGAGATGCCGGTGCGCTTGCCGTTGAGGGTTAGGGCAAGTGTTTTGTCGCCGTAGACCACGGTGGAGGGAATGTCGTACACCGGCGCGATGGTCCACTCGCCGTGGGGCTGCTGGACCATGGAGACGTTCTTGGCATGCAGGTCCCCGTTGCCGGTGAGCCAGGCGAAAGCGGCCTGGATGGCAAGGTTTCGCAGGGCGGGAAGCGGCGCGGCGCAATGCTCGGCGAGCGCGTGGCAGACCTGGCTGTACCCGGCGTTGTACTTGTCCGCTGGGTAGAGCTGCAGCACTTGCGCCCCGTCCTCGACGGCCAGCCTTTGCATCTTGCCCGCCGGTCCGCCTGGCGTGGGAACGCGGTCGAAGCGTTCCACCAGCAGTCCCGGTCGGCCGGCGACATCCCGGATCAGCCGGACACGGCTCAGCGGGATCCTCAGCCGCGCCGCGTAGCGGAACATCAACAGCTCGTTCTCCACCACGTGCGGGAACTCCGGGGCGTTCAGTTTCAGGATGAACTGGCGCCCGGTTGCGGACACCGGCACCGAGATCATGCCGGCAGACAGCTTGTCCTGTACGCCGGCCAGGGCAACAGGGTCGATCAGGTCCGGGTCTCCGAGCAGCCGGTCAAAGTCCACGGGTTCCCTCTGGTCCAGGGGGACCGCGTGGTCATCCGGGTCCAGCGGCTCGCCGTGGCCCACGATCTGCACGTCACCCACCGGATTGCCGCCGGCAGCGATGAGCAGGGAAAGGTCGTCGTCCGCGCTGGTCTTGATCGAACGCCGCAGCGCATTGAGCCGGCGTCCCTCCGGCAGCAGGCCGGTGAAATAGGGCGGTGCAGCACCTGCCGCCGAGAACACAGGTTCACTGCTGAGCGGCAGGGACGTGGCGACGGCGGGTCCCCCGGTCTTGAGGTACGCGGGCAGGTAGCTGAAACGGGTTCCGCCGTCGTGCCGTTCGAGGCGTGCGGCAAGGACGCCCGCCTTGTAGATGTCCGCGACGCGGTGCCTCATCATTCAGCCCTGTCCTGCGCGGGCACCTCGGCTAACGTGCGGGCGGCCTTGCTGACCCGTGTGCCCACTGTCAATTCCAACCCCAGCGTGTCCAGCACCGCAAGCAGCGAATCCAGCTGGACGCTCGCCTTGCCCTGCTCCACGAAACGCACGAAACGTTCGGACACGCCTGCCATGTCGGCCAGATCGTGCTGCGTGAGGCGGAGGACAGCCCGGCGCGCGCGCACGCCGGCGGCGAGCTGTTCTGAAAAGGAACCCAAGCGCCCTCCTTAGGAACGAACGTACCGATTGGGCTGATGTCCAGCATACGCATCGCATTATCCAGACACCAGGGTCACGGATCAGCACGAACGTGCCGATGCGACCAATCGCTCGAGAGCCACATGAGGGCAGTACCCCCGGGGCAACCAGAAAACAGCGCCCTAGGCTGCGCTCACAACAAGGTAGCGCTCGTCCGCAATCTCCCTGCCCCACAGGGCGGGGTCATTGAGCACCGTCAGGGTTGCGCTCCTGCGGTGGGCGCGGACCAGATCGAGGCAGCGGTCCGCAGGAATTCCCGCGCCGGTCCCCCACAACCCCTCCACCAGAACCATGACGCCCGGCCCCCTAAGCAGTCCTGCCCAACAGGCCAACGCACTTCCGGGGTCCGGGAGTGCCCACAGGACATGGCGGGCAAGAACTACGTCAACAGAACCGCGGGCCCGTGGGGGCACTGATGCGTCGCCCACTTCAAACTCAGCGGGCACGCCCGCCGCCGCCAGTTTGGTCCGCGCCTTGGCCACCATTTGACCGGACACATCCAACCCCCCACACGTGGTGCCCGGCCTCGCCCAGCAACAGTGAAAGGCTGCCGGTCCCGCAACCAAGGTCCGCCACATCGCAACCCGGGCCGGGCATCAGCGGCAGGAGCAGTTCCGCCCACGCTTCCCGGACGGCCGGGTCCAGCAGTCCATGGTCCGCTTCGGCGTCGAACGTCCCGGCCTGGCTGTCCCAGTAGCTGCGCACGGCATCACTCATGCCGGACAGTCTGATATGACGGGCGCCAGAAAGTTGACACCCCCTGTGACCCCTGCCATATTTGAACCTGTGGACCTGTCAGACAGCCGGACAGCAGGACAGCCTGCAACTCCTCCCCTCGCGCGCCTTAGTGCAGCGGAAGCGGTGTTCAGCGCCATCCGCAAGGACATTGAAGCGGGCACCATTCCCGTGGGTGGCAAACTCAGCGCGGAGGCAACCCTGGCCCAGCAGTACGGGGTCAGCCGCTCCGTCGTCCGCGAAGCACTCCGGTCCTGCACCGCGCTGGGTCTGACGGTCACCAAGACGGGCAAGGGCACCTTCGTCGTGGCCAGCACGGTGGCGAACGACCTCACGCTCGGCCAGTACTCCGCCCGCGACCTCACCGAAGCCCGTCCCCACATTGAGGTCCCCGCCGCCGGACTCGCCGCCGAGCGCCGGTCCGAGGAGGAACTGGACACTCTCCGCAGCATCGTCACTGCCATGGCCGGCGAGTCAGATCCCGAAGCATGGGTCGCACTGGACTCCAGCTTCCACGCTGCCATCGCAGCCGCCAGCGGCAACAAGGTCTTCGCCAGCGTTGTCGCAGACATCCGCGGCGCCCTGGCCTTCCAATCCGAAACCCTGAACATCGTGGCGGACCGGCAACGCGACTCCGACAAAGAGCACCAGGAAATCCTCGCCGCCATCGAGGCCGGGTCCGCCGACGCAGCACGGGCCGCCATGGCGCGGCACCTCGACGCAGTGGACCGCACCCTCGGAACCATCCTCAACAAGTAGAACCACCAAGGAACCCATGCTCTCCCCTGCGCCTTCCCCCGACCTCACTGCTGCCGCGCTTCCACGGCACGCTCCCCTCGTCACCGCCACCCGGGACGGCGTGGTGGAAAGCGTCCATTACGGATCGGCCGTCGCCACCGCACCGGACGGCACCGCCCTGCTCACCGCCGGCGATCCTCTTGCCCCGTTCTACCCGCGCTCGTCGCTCAAACCGCTCCAGGCCGTGGCCATGGTCCGCGCCGGCCTCCAGCTTCCGGCGGACCTGCTGGCACTCGCCTCGGCAAGCCACTCCGGCGGCGCCCGCCACCGCAGCGGCACCCAGCGGATCCTCACCATGCACGGTCTGACTATCAACGACCTCGAAAACAGCACCGACCTGCCCTACGGGACCATCGAGCGCGAGTCATGGCTACAGGCGGGCCTCCACGCCACGCAGCTGACCCAGAACTGCTCCGGCAAGCACGCCGCCATGGCCGCCACCTGCGTCATCAACGGCTGGCCCGTCCGCGGCTACTTGGACCCGTCGCATCCCTTGCAGCAGCTCATCGCCGGCACCGTCACGGAACTGACCGGCGAGGAACCGCTCACCCGGAGCACCGACGGCTGCGGCACCCCGCTGTTCGCCCTGACCCTGCGCGGAATGGCCCGCGCCTTCGGGCGGATCGCCAACGCCGCCGCGGCCGACGACGGCGGGCCGGGCTCCCGGGGTGCGGAGGCCGCCGTCGGACTCGCCATGCAGCACCACCCCGTGATGGTGGCCGGCCAGCGCCGGGATGTCACCGAGCTGATGCGCGCGCTTCCGGGTGCCGTGGCGAAGGACGGTTTCGAGGGCGTGCAGCTGGTGGGGCTCCCGGACGGCCGGGCCACCGCCGTCAAGATTTCCGACGGCGGCGACCGGGCCCGGATGCCCGCCACCGCCGCCTTGCTCGAAGCCCTGGGCGTTGATACCGCCGCGCTCGAGCCCATCGCCACGGCCCCCGTGCTGGGCGGCGGCCGCAGTGTCGGCCTGCTCCAGGCCGCAGACTTCCTGTCCTGACCCGCGAAACCCCACCCTGAGGACCCCCATGACCATCACAGAAACCGCCGCGGACACCCGGTCCGAGCACGACCTGCTCGGCGACCGCGATGTCCCCGCCACCGCCTACTGGGGCGTCCACACGCTCCGCGCCGTCGAGAACTTCCCCATCACAGGCCAGCCCTTGGCCTCCAACCTTCACCTGGTCCGCGGACTCGCCGCAGTAAAGCTCGCGGCAGCCCGCGCCAACCGGGACCTGGGCCTGCTGGACGCCGAACGCGCAGCGGCCATCGAGCAGGCCTGCCAGGACATCCTGGCCGGACGCCTGGCCGACCAGTTCGTGGTGGACGTCATCCAGGGAGGTGCGGGGACGTCGTCGAACATGAACGCCAACGAAGTCATCGCCAACCGGGCCCTGGAAATCCTGGGGCGGTCCAAGGGCGACTACGCCCGGCTGCACCCCAACGACCACGTCAACCTCAGCCAGTCCACCAATGACGTCTACCCCACCGCGGTGAAGCTTGGCACCATCTTCGCCGCGCGTGAGCTGCTGGCCGCCCTCGAGGAACTCGAAGAGGCCTGCGCCGCCAAGGCCGTCGAGTTCCGCACGGTGGTGAAGATGGGCCGCACCCAGCTGCAGGACGCCGTTCCCATGACCCTGGGCCAGGAGTTCGGCTCCTACGCCGTCACCATCGGTGAGGACCGGCTCCGCCTGGCCGAGGCGGAACTGCTCATCCATGAAATCAACCTGGGTGCCACGGCCATCGGAACAGGCCTGAACGCCCACGCCGGGTACGCCGAGGCTGCCTGCCGTCACCTCGCCGAGGTCACCGGCCTGCCGCTGGTCACGGCGCCCGATCTGATCGAAGCCACCCAGGACGTCGGTGCGTTCGTGCACCTGTCCGGCGTCCTGAAGCGCGTGGCGGTCAAGCTGTCCAAGATCTGCAACGACCTCCGCCTCCTCTCCTCCGGCCCGCGGGCCGGGTTCGGCGAGATCAACCTGCCGGCTGTCCAGTCCGGCTCCTCAATCATGCCCGGCAAGATCAACCCGGTGATCCCGGAAGTGGTCAGCCAGGTGGCCTACGAAGTCATCGGCAACGACGTCACCATCACCATGGCGGCCGAGGCCGGGCAGCTCCAGCTCAATGCCTTCGAACCGGTCATTGTCCACAGCCTCCACAAGAGCATTTCGCACCTGGAGGCAGCGTGCCGCACCCTTACGGCACGCTGCATCCGGGGCATCACCGCCAACGCCGCACATCTTCGGCTCACCGTCGAGCAGTCCATCGGCCTGGTGACGGCGCTCAACCCCCACCTTGGCTACGCCACGGCCACTGCCATTGCCCAGGAAGCACTCGCCACGGGCAAGGGCGTCGCTGAGCTCGTCCTTGAACGCGGGCTCCTCACGGATGCCCGGCTCCAGGAACTCCTCAGCCCCGAACGCCTGGCCAATTTGAGCAAGTAGCGCCTGCCACAATGCCCATCCGCGGCACCAGTGACCTGCCCTCGTCGGTAGCATGAAAGCCAACGCGGAGGGAAGAAGGGGGAACTCATGTCAGGATCCAAGCTCGCGGTCGTCGGCGCCGGAAGCGTCGGCACCTCACTTGCTTATGCGGCCCTGATCCGAGGATCAGCGGGCAACGTCGCCCTGTTCGACGTCAACACTGCCAAAGCCGAAGCCGAGGTCCTGGATCTGGCGCACGGCACCCAGTTCGCTGCGAAGGCCGCATCCGTCACCGGCGGCGGGGATATCGCAGTAACTGAGGGTGCCGACGTCGTGGTCATTACGGCCGGAGCGAAGCAGGCTCCTGGCCAGACGCGCCTGGACCTGGCCGGCACCAACGTCCGCATTCTCGAGCAGCTGATGCCGCAACTGCTGGAACGGGCACCGAACGCCGTATACGTGCTGGTCACCAACCCGTGCGACGTCCTGACCGTTGCTGCCCAGCGGATCTCCGGACTGCCTACAGGGAGGATCTTCTCCTCAGGGACTGTGCTGGACACGTCCCGGCTCCGCTGGCTCCTCGCGCGGCGCGCAGGCGTTGCGGTAGCCAGCGTGCACGCCAGCATGGTGGGCGAGCACGGCGACACCGAGTTCCCGGTCTGGTCCGGCGCAACGATCGGCCCCGTACCCATCCGCGACTGGACAACAAACGGCGAACGCGTATTTACGTCCGGGTATCTGGAAGCAGCCGCCCGCGAAGTCACGCAGGCGGCATACAAGGTGATCGCGGGCAAGGGGGCAACGAACTACGCGATCGGCCTCTCGGGCGCACGGATCGTGGAGGCCCTGCTCCGCGATGAGAACGCCGTACTGCCCGTCTCAACGGTGCTGGACGGCAACTACGGCATATCTGGCGTCGCTCTCTCCCTGCCGAGCATCGTGAACCGTGGTGGGGTGGAACGGGTGCTGGACATGCCCATGGATGACTGGGAACGCGCAGCCCTTGAGCATTCGGCAAACACCCTGCAAGCGTCCCTCACATCCCTGGGACTCTAGGCTTTCCCGCGTCTTCCATGCAACCCGGGGTCACATCCGGCCAAATAACGGGCCTTCACGGGGCCTGAAGTGACCCCGCACTGGGTGCTCGCCTATGCTCGGCAGTGTTGGCGCGCGCTGGCTCAAGGACGAACCACAGGAGAGACGCATATGACCACCTGGCGGATCAGGGACTTCCATTCGGCGGATCTGGACGGGATCCTGCACCTTTGGGAAACCCTCAAGGAAAACAACGTCGAGCCCGTGTACGCGCTGTCCGAGGTGCTGGCTTCCTGCGAAAAGGATCACGCCGTGGTGGCCGTGCTCGGCGAGCAGGTGGTGGGTGCCGCCGTCGGGCGAGCCGCGCATGATCAGGGCTGGATCGTCTTCCTGGCCACTTTGCCCGAGTACCGCGGCCGCGGGATTGGCACCTCCCTGCTGGCCGCCGTCGAGAACCGCATGGCGCCGCACGGGCTGAACAAGCTGTCCGCGCTGATGCCGGAATCCGAAACCCGCGTGGAGGCGTTCCTGGGCCGCGGTTTCGCGTTGAAGAAGAACCTGCGGTACTTCGAGCGGACCATCCCCGTCCAGCGGCAGGAACTCGGCGCGCTGGGCCAGCTGGGTGGCCGCATCCTGGCGCGCGATCTGTGGGAAAACGTGGCCGGCATGCGCCGGGAGAAGGAACTGCTGGAGCGGCGCCTGGTGCTGCCGCTCGCCGAGGCCGATCTTGCCGACGAGTTCGGGGTGGTCCCGCCGCGCGCGGTGGTGCTCTTCGGCCCGCCCGGCACCGGCAAGACCACCTTCGCCAAGGCCATCGCGTCCCGCCTCGAGTGGCCGTTCGTGGAAGTATTCCCCTCCAGGCTTGCAGCGGATCCCCAAGGACTGGCGGGGGCACTTCGTGAAACGTTCCTGGAAATCGCCGAGCTGGAACATGCCGTGGTGTTCATAGACGAGGTGGAGGAGATCGCCTCGCAGCGGTCGGGCGAGCCGCCCTCACCGCTCCAGGGCGTCACCAACGAGCTGCTGAAGATCATCCCGGCGTTCCGTGAGCAGCCCGGCCGGCTGCTGGTGTGCGCCACCAACTTCATCCGCGCCCTGGACTCGGCATTCCTGCGCCACGGCCGGTTCGACTACGTCATTCCCATCGGGCTGCCCGACCGCCAGGCCCGCGAAGCCATGTGGCAGCGCTTCATTCCCGCCCCCGTAGGGGACTCCGTGGACGTGGCGCTGCTGGTGGAAAAGACCGAGGGCTTCTCACCCGCGGACATCGAGTACGCGGCCCGCAGCGCCTCCCAGCGGGCGCTGGAGAAGGCAGTGTACGACGACGGCGGACTGGCCTCGGGCGGGACGGCTTCCGTCCGTGACGCGGTGCGGAAGGGGCCCTCCACCCAGGATTACCTGGACGCCATCAGCGAGACCCGGACCACCGTCAGCGCCGAGGTGCACCAGGACTTCCTCGAGGACATCGACGCGCTGGGTCGGGTCTAGTCCAGCTCGTCCAGCAGCCACGGGTTGACGCGGGCAAGGATCTTCCTGACCTCTTCGACCTCGACCGCGGCATACAGCACGGGCCGGGCGTCCCGGTACTTGGTGACAGGCGGCTTGTCCGGCCACTTCTCCGCCAGCGCCTGGACCCGCTCCGGCAGCGAGTTGTGCGCATTGTCCGCGATCTTGACCAGGGCTGCGTCATGGTCCTGGGCGATCTCGTTGATACCCGCCTGGTAGTCGTCCGGGTTGCTGTGCAGCCGGTTCGTTACCCGCTCGATGATGTCCACGGAACGCTCCGGAACGCCCATCTCCAACAGGGCATGCCGGGTCATCGGTGTGTCCTCCGCGATGTCATGAAGATACCCGGCGATCCGGATCTCGTCGTCGAAGTCCGCGAGGGCATCGCCGACGGCCAGGACGTGCTCACGGTAAGGGCGCTTCAGTTTGTCCTTCTGCCGGCCGTGGGCCACCGCGGCCAGGACCCTGGCGGTCTCCACGGTGAACCGGCGCTGCGGGGCGGTTGCTTCTTCGGATTCTGGTGCGGACATGGCTCCACCCTACGCGCCGGGCGGGAGGTCAGGATCCGGGCCAGACCCACGGTTCCCGCGGGAGGGCCCCGGGTCGGAACTCGGCAAGCGCCCGTTCCAGGCTCCCGCCCGGCAGGCCGAGCGAGGCCAAAAGCCTGTCACGCACGTCCTCCGCCGGTACCCCGGCAGCAGCCAGGTCGCCCAGTGTGACGGCACCGTCGCGCTTGGCCAGCCGGGCGCCGTCGTGATTAACCACCAGTGGAACGTGCGCATATTCCGGAGCTGGAATATCTAAGAGCGAAGCCAGATACGCCTGGCGGGGTGTGGAGGAAAGCAAATCGTCGCCGCGGACCACCTGATCGATACCCTGCGCGGCGTCGTCCACCACGACAGCGAGGTTGTAGGCAACAACGCCGTCATTGCGCCGCAGGACGAAGTCGTCCACGGACCCCTTATATGTCCCGTGCAGCACATCCGTGACGGTGTACTCCCGGATGCCTGCCTTGAGCCGGATCGCGGCTGGCCGGATGGACCGTTTGAATTCGAGTTCTGCCGGATCGAGGTTCCGGCACGTTCCCGGGTAGGCACCCTGCGGCGCGTGCGGCGCCGAGGGTGCTTCCTGGATTTCCCGACGGGTACAGAAACATTCGTACGTGAGCCCGGCGGCACGGAGCCGCCCGATCGCGGCGTCGTAGAGGGGACCCCGCGCGGTTTGCCGCACCGGTTCGCCGTCCCAGGTCAGTCCGATCGCCGCAAGATCGCGCAGCTGCAGCACCTCGGCCCCGGAGCGGGCGCGGTCCAGGTCCTCCACGCGGAGCAGGAACCGGCGGCCGGTAGAACGGGCGAAAAGCCAGGCCAGGATGGCGGTACGCAGGTTCCCCACGTGCAGTTCACCGGACGGGCTGGGAGCGAAGCGGCCGGCTGGGGTCATGAATCCACCCTAAACGCAGCAAGGCAAGAGCCCCTCAGCTACCGATGAATCCGGAACTCCGGCGATCGGTGGCTCAGGGGCTCTTGCCGTGGTGGTGCGGAATGACAATGCGTGAACAAGAGTCAATCAGCGGCAGCCTCCTTGCGGGAAGCGGATGCAGCTGCCGGGAGGTGTGCCGGAGAGCCTGTAGCCTGCGGGGCCCGGCGGTAGCCGATGCCCTGTTGCCAATATTTCAGCACCAGCCCTACAGTTGGTGCAACGAGCACCCAGTCGATTGGTCAATTTGACCAATAGGAGAGCCGCCAACCGGCAGGAAAGTGATCAGATTGCAGCAACTCGACTCTACCGACCGCCGCATCCTCCATGCACTGGACGAGGACCCGCGCGTCCCCATCATGGTGCTGGCCCAGCGCCTGGGGCTTGCCCGGGGTACGGTCCAGTCCCGGCTGGAACGGATGACCGCATCCGGAGCCCTGCGCCCGCACAGCAGCCGGGTGCTGCCGGCTGCCTTGGGCCGGGGGGTTGCCGCGTCCGTCAGCGCGGAGCTGGACCAGAGCCACCTCAACGAGGCCATCGCGGCACTGCGGAACATTCCCGAAGTGCTGGAGTGCCACGCTCCGGCCGGCGACACAGACCTGCTCATCCGGGTGGTGGCCACCAGCCCGGACGATCTCTACCGGGTATCTGAGGAGATCCGGCTGTGCCCGGGCATCGTTCGGACCTCCACCAGTATGTTCCTCCGCGAGGTCATCCCCTACCGCACCACCGGCCTGCTGCAGGAGTGAACGGCTCCTGCGGCACGAAGCGGTGCTAGACGGGTGGCCCGGCGTTGGGCTTGACCGTCTTCATGACCAGTGTCGAGGTGAGCCGCTCCACGCCCGGCAGCGACGTCAGTTCCGAGTCGTAGAACCGCTGGTACGCGGGCAGGTCCTCGGCAATGACCTTAAGGAGGTAGTCGGGCGAGCCGAACAGCCGCTGGGCCTCCACGATGTTGGGATGGTCCGCCACGCGGCCTTCGAAGATTTCCATCGTGGGCCGGTCCACCTGGCGCAGAGTGACGAACACAATCGCTTCAAAACCAAGGCCGACGGCGGCCGGGTCGATGTCCGCTTTATAGCCCCGGATCACGCCGGACTGCTCCAGGTCGCGCAGCCGGCGGTGGCATGGCGCCACGGTCAGGCCCACCTTTGCGGCCAGCGCCGTGGCAGTCATGCGGCCGTCCTCACGGAGGTGGCGCAAAATATTCCTGTCGATATGGTCAATCACGCAATAATCTTATTGACTGCAGCGATGGTTCAGCTAAAAAGGGACAGCACTTTCGTCCGGGAACTTCCTAAGGTTTGTGCAATACGACATTCCGACAGGAGAATCCCATGAATCCCGAGCTGTTCCTGGCCTTCATCGTGGTGGCGGTTGCGCTGGCCTGCACTCCGGGAGTGGACTGGGCGTTCACCATCGCCGCGGGTCTCCGGCAGCGCAGTTTCGTCCCCGCCGTTGCCGGCCTGTGCAGCGGCTATGTCCTGCACACCGTCCTGCTGGTGGCGGGCCTGGCCGCACTGCTGGCCGGCATGCCCGGCGTATTGGGATGGCTCACCGTGGCCGGCGCCGTGTACCTGCTGTGGCTCGGCATCAGCACCCTCCGCACGTGGCGGGGGGCCTCATTCAGTGCGGGAGCCGCCGTCGGGCGTTCCGGTCCGGGAGGTTCCGGAAGCCCAGGTGGTACCCAGCTCAAGGCCTTCCTGCAGGGCGTGGGCACCAGCGGCATCAACCCGAAAGGGCTGCTGTTTTTCGTGGCCCTGGTGCCGCAGTTCGTCAGTGCGGATGCGGCCCTGCCGGTTCCGGTGCAGTCCGGCCTGCTGGGCCTGACGTTCGTGCTGCTGGTCGCGTTCATCTACACGGCGGTGGCACTGCTGTCCCGGACGCTGCTGCAGAGCCGCCCCACTGCCGCCCGCGCGGTCACACTCGCCAGCGGCGTGCTCATGGTGTTGTTGGGAGCTGCACTGCTGGGTGAACAGGTCCTGGCTTAGTCGTCGCTGAGCCGGCGCCAGTCCTGCTCCCAGATCCGGCGCAGTTCCTGGTCCTTGCGGATGGGCACCGGCGCCTCCAGTTCCTTCTGCGGCACGGGGTCTTCATGCCTCCTGCGCCAGTCCCGAGGATTGAGCGACCGGCGGGACGATTCCAGGAGCAGCAGCGCCCGGTCCGTCAGGGCGTCATTCCGCAGCATCACATGGGTCTTTTTGCGGCGCAGGACTTCGGCGATGGTGTCCTGCGCGGCGTTCAGGCGGCCTTCACGGCGGAGTGCGCGGGCGCGGACCAGGAGGAGCGCGGCGGAGAGGTCGTCCGCGTTCAGCAGCCCCTCGGTCCAGTCGATCACGGTGCGGCTCCTGCCCAGCGAAAGGGCCAGGGTGCAGCGGGCCAGGGCGGCGGGGAGCGACGGAGGCAGCCCGGCCAGCGCCTCCAGCGCCGCTTCCGTCCGGCCCGTCTCGCGGAACGAATGCGCGAGCGCCAGGAAGACGGACTCCTCACTGAAGAGGACGGGGACGGCCAGGCGTTCGGCGACCTCGACCCGGGTGACTACGCGCATGAGGTAGGTGGAGGAGTAACGGTTGGCGTCGTCGTCGTTCCTGGTGGCCAGGCCGCGCTGCAGCAGCTCCGAGGCTCGCAGGTAGCCGCCGTGCTGGTACTCAAGCAGCCCCGCCATCAGGTAGCAGAGGCCGGCCCAGCCGGGATTGGCGCGGGCCAGGCTGATCAACGGGGCCGGTTCACGGCTGGTGAAGATGGCCTGGTGGACGGCCTTGGCGGGCCGGGGGAGAAGGAGCCGGGGGCGCGGGACCGGGCCGTCCACCGCGAGCAGTGCCGGATGGCGGCCACCGAGCGCGCCCGTAATCAGCTCCCCCACTCCCCCGGCGAGATCGTGGACCGGCGTGCGTACCTGCAGCGGGCCGAACGGAGTGAGGTCCCGGCTGTCCCAAAAAATCGGTGCAGAGTCCCCGGCGGTCATCTTCCTATCTTAATGGCGCATTGGCCCCCGGCGACGACCGCGCCCACGGGATCAGCCGTTCAGCGCGGCCACCCAAACACCCAGCACCCAGGTGCTCGCGGCGAGGCAGGCCAGCCCGAACTCGGCCAGCATGCCCAGCCCGGTCGCCTTAAGTGCAGCCCAGCTGGACGTGGCAGCGGTGCCAAGGTTCCGTGTCCGGGCGAGTTCGCTGAGCAGCAGGCCCGCCGCAAACCCGACGAACAGGCCGGCCACGGGGATGATGAACATGCCCACCACGCCTGCCACCAGGCCCACCACGATGCTGTGCCCCGGAATGGCGTGCTGCTTCAGCTTCCGGCCGGTCAGCACGGCGCTGGCGCCCATCCCCGCGGCGACGAAGAGCATGCCCACGGCGAACACCACCCAGCCGGCGGCTCCCGCGCCGCCCCAGATGGCCCACGCGAGGAGCCCGGCACCGATCAGGATGCTGCCCGGCAGGACCGGAATGATTGTCCCTGCCACCCCCACCAGGATCGCCAGGCCGCACAGGATGGTCACCACGGTCTCGGAGTTCATGCGCTCCAGTCTAGGGATGGGCGGGCCGCTTTACGTGCGGCCGCCCATCCCGCTGCGTCAGCTCTGGTAACCGCCCTCGTCGTACCACACGGAGTAATGCGAAATGTCCTTGCCGTTCGTTGGTGTAATCGTCAGAACCGTAACTGGACTGACGTAGACAACTTCAGTCAACTGTCCTGCCTTGACGCAATAGGCCGTGATGACCTTTCCATCGGGTGCGTACACCGTGACACTTTCCGGGTCCCCCGAAACGTCAATCTTGCCGGAATCGCCTCCGTCACAGACGTCGGGCACAGCCATGGCCGGCGCAGCTGCGCCGCCAAGCAATACCATTGCGGCAACAGCGCCGGCAGCTAATAGCTTCTTCATTTTTGTTTGCTCCTTCTCCAGTTGTTTCATGACGATCCCCACAACGCCCCAGCTGCAGCCATGAAGGTTCGGCGAAAGTCGGGCCGGCGGCGCCAACAACAGGAAGCGGAGGTCCCGGACCAGTAGTTGATGAAGTTCCATTTTGCCGTCCACCCTGCAACAAATCACAGACGCTCTTGCCGCGAATGAGAAATCCGTCGCCATCCCAGCGTAGGGAGGAGGAAGAGCAGCCACCCGGGTAGCCGGTACTCCATTTATGGGGCGGCGCCTACCCAGTCGGGTGCGGCTCTCCCTTGGACCCACATAAATTCCGCACACCGCAGACACCACGGCGGCGCCTCCTTGCGTGAGGAGGCGCCGCCGTCGTGGTTTGCTGCGGGAAGAGCCCTACTGCGCAGCCGCTGCCGCCACTGCCGCGGTGACAGCGGGTGCGACGCGCGGGTCCAGCGGGCTGGGGACGATGTAGTCCGCCGCAAGGTCCTCTGCCGCGAGCTCGGCGATGGCGTTCGCCGCCGCGAGCTTCATGGCCGGGGTGATGCGGCGGGCGCCGGCGTCCAGCGCCCCGCGGAAGATACCGGGGAACGCCAGGACGTTGTTGATCTGGTTGGGGAAGTCGCTGCGGCCCGTCGCCACGACGGCGGCGTACTTGGCAGCGACCTCTGGGAGGACTTCGGGGTCCGGGTTGGAGAGCGCGAAGACGATGGCGTCCTGGTTCATGAGCTGCAGGTGTTCCTCTGCCAGCTTCGACGACGAGACGCCGATGAAGACGTCCGCTCCGGCCAGGGCCTCGGCGGGTCCGCCGCTGATGCCGCGGGGATTGCTGCGGCCGGCGATGTCTGCCTTCTTGCTGCCTGCATCGGCGGCAAGGTCGGGACGGGCGCTGTTGATGACGCCGCGGGAGTCCAGCAGCACGACATCGGAGATGCCGGCGGCCAGGAGGATTTCCGCGACGGCGATGCCCGCGGCGCCGGCGCCCGAGACGACGATCTTGAGACCTTCCAGCCCACGGCCGGTCACCTTGGCGGCGTTGGTCAGGGCGGCGAGGGCCACGACGGCGGTGCCATGCTGGTCATCGTGCATGACCGGGCAGTCGAGTGCTTCGATGAGCTTTTCTTCGAGCTCGAAGCAGCGCGGGGCGGAGATGTCCTCCAGGTTCACGGCTCCGAAGCTGGGGCGTAGGCGGACCAGGGTCTCCACGATCTCGTCCACGTCCGTGGTGTTAAGCACCAGGGGGATGGAGTCGAGGTCGCCGAAGGTCTTGAAGAGGGCGGACTTGCCCTCCATGACAGGCAGGGACGCACTGGCGCCGATGTTGCCCAGGCCCAGGACGGCCGTGCCGTCGCTGACGACGACGACGAGGCGCTCGGCCCAAGTCAGGGTACGGGCCAGCTCCGGCTGGTTGTGGATGGCGCGGCTGACCTGGGCGACGCCGGGCGTGTAGGCGATGGAAAGGTCGCGCTTGTTGGACAGCGGAACGGTGCTGGTTACGGAGAGCTTGCCGCCCTGGTGGGCGTGGAATATCTCGGCCTCGGTCAGCGCGGTGGCTGCGGAATTATCGGTGGTGGTGATGGCGTCAATGGACACGTCGTTGTCTCCTGGTGCTGGCCGTCCTCAGACGGCACGTGGTGGTCCGGCCCGCCGCGGGGCGCGGGCTCCGGGATGGAATGGGTTGCGTCAGGAAACCCAGGGGTGGCGGGTCCGTGGAAGCTGCGGGGATGCGCCCTGTGGCTTCGCTCTGAAGCAATCGTAGGCAATAGGGAGGGCCGGAAAATTGGTCCTTGACATGACTCGACCTCAGCTAAAACGTTTTATCACCCGGGAATGTGATCCACGTCATGTGATTATGGCGGATTTATTGCTGGATTGGTCTAGACCGGTTACGCGCTGTGGTGGAGTGTGTAGCCCACGCGGTCACCGCAGGCGAGGTGCGAACACGCCTTCTTGAGGTCTTCTTCAGCCTCAAACAGCGACAAGCGGCGGTTCCTGACGGACTGGACCAGACCAGTGACCACCAGCAGCAGCATGCGGGCTGCCGTCCGGTCGGCGCTGGCCTCCCCGACAATGCGCTCGCTCAGCTCATCGATCTCGCGCAGCAGGGCGGTGGCGTCGTGGTTCGGCAGGTAGACCCCGCGGCTGAGGCACTGCTCGACGGCCGGCTGCATGACCCGCATGTGGAAGATCTCCATCAAAAGTCCGGTGAGCCCGCGGCCCCGGAACCGCGGAGTAATCACCAGCCCCTCGGCCTCAAGCTCCTCAAGCTGGTGGCGGTACAGGGCCAGTATCAGGTGCGTCCGGGTGGGAAAGTAGCGGTACATGGTGCCCAGCGGGACGTCAGCCCGGGCGGCAACTTCGGTGAGCTCCACGTCGCACAGCCCCTTGCGGGCGAAACTCCCGGCCACGCCCAGGATGCGGGAATAGCGCAGCTGCTGCCGCGGAGCGGAGGGTCGGGCGGCCATGGGCGGATGATCTGGAAAAGTCTCAGGCATCATATTCCGGGGGTTGGTTTCGACGTTGCAGCAGCCGGGACCTTCCCCATCACGGACCGCCTGCAATCCGGATTAACTATACGTCACGGCTCCGTTGCGTAATTAGTCAGGTGACTTATTTTCCGAAGGGTCCGGAGCCTTCGAGCCCGCGGCAAAGGTCAGGCCACGCCCTTGATTTTCACCACGAAAACGGCCCCCAACAGACCGATGACGGCCGCCGTCATGAACAACGTGGCATACCCGCCGAGGAACTGGACGGAGAGGAACGCCAGGCCCGGCGCCACCACCTGGGGCAACGAATTGGCCACGTTGATCACGCCCATGTCCTTGCCCCGGTCTGCGGCCTGCGGCAGGACCTGGGTGAGGAGAGCAAAGTCCACGGCCAAATAGGCGCCAAAGCCGATACCGAGCACCGCGGCGCCGGCAAGCGCACCCGGCCACACCGGAAAAAATGCCATGATGGCGCCGGCCATGGCGATGGTGGCCGATGAGCCGATAACGAAGGGCTTCCGCCGGCCCACCCGGTCGCTCCACGGGCCGGCGAGCACCGCCGTCACCATGACCATCAGCGCGTAAATGCCGGTGAGAATGAGGACACCGGCGGCCGGATCATCGTGCCTGATGATGTCCCGCAGAAAGAAGAGCAGGTAGACGATGGTCATCTGGTTCCCCACATTGACCAGAAAGCGGGTAAGCCAGGCCCAGCCGAAGTCCGGGTAACGCCTGGGGCTGACGTAGAACCCGCGGAGGAACGTTCCCGGCCGGAACGGCGGCAGCACCCCCGGAGCGAGGACTGGATCGTTCCGGTGGAACAGGTACGGCAGCACGGACAGGAGCAGCGCCGCCGCGCAGAGCCAATACCCCACCATGAAGTTTCCGGACACCACGGCCCCGAACACCGCCCCGGTCAGGATCCCCAGCGTCTGTCCCATGGCCGCCAGGCCGCCCACCCCTCCGCGCTGGGGGATGGGGACGCGGTCCGGAACGGCGGCGGTGATGGCGGCGTACGCCGCGTTGGCGCCGAGCTGGACCAGGCACCAGAAGAGCACCATCAGGGCCACCGCCGCGGCACCGGACATCGCCAGGAGCGCGGCCGCAGCAAGGATCGCACCGGCCAGGACCCAGGGGGACCGCCGGCCGAGCCGGGACGTGGTGCGGTCCGAGAGCGCACCGAACAGCGGGTTGGCCACCAGTGAGACCGCGGCCCCGCACGCCGTGACAAGCGACAGGATCGCTTCCTTGCTGGGGGCATCAATGCTGATGGCCTGCTGCCCGATGAAAACGTTGATGGGGCCGAAGAAGGCGGCATTGATGCCCACGTTGACCAGCACCAGACCGGTCACCCAGCGGGCCGTGACCTTTCGGGTGGGCTCGGCGAGCGCCGCGGCCGCAGGCTCCGCCGGAACGGGAGTGCTGGACAGGCTCATGGGCGTCTTTCCCCTGATGCGGCGGACGTGCGGCGGTGATGTCAGGAGTCAGACTATCGTGGGCGGTAACCCAAGCTACTGCAACCCGCTGGGCCTACATCGCCCGCGCCGTATCAAGGAGACGCATGAACCAGCCCATCAACACAGCAGATCTCTACGACGAGCGCGGAGAGCAGCTGGCCTCCGTTCCGCTGCAGTTCCAGTCGCTGGGCGGGCGGAGCCACTTCAGCGGCAAGGCCCGGACCATCCGCTGCTTCCAGGACAACGGGCTGGTCAAGGCCACGCTGGCCACCCCGGGCCACGGGGCGGTACTGGTGGTGGACGGCGGCGGCTCGCTGGGCACCGCACTGATGGGGGACATGATCGCCGAGAGCGCCGTGGCGAACGGGTGGTCCGGCGTCGTTATTAATGGCGCCATCCGGGACCGCGAGGCGATCGTCCGGCTGGACCTGGGCGTTAAGGCCCTGGGCAGCAACCCTCGAAAGAGCGCCAAGGACGGCGCCGGGGAGGTCGATGTGGACGTGGTAATCGACGGCGTGACTGTCCGGACCGGCGCCATGATCTGGTGCGATCCGGACGGCATCCTGGTGGAGCGTTAGGGGCGCAGCGAAAAAATTCCCGGCAATGGGAAGAAAACCGGGCATGGGATAGTTACTGAAAGCAACTATCGGCTTGATTCCCTTTCTTCCCTGGAGCACCACATGTCCAAACGCCCTGCCGCGCCCGGCGCCGGCGGAACGCTGACCCAGCGCCAGATCGTCACCGTGATGGTGGGCCTGATGCTGGGCATGTTCCTGGCATCGCTGGACCAGACCATCGTGTCCACGTCCATCTACACCATCGCCAACGACCTGGGCGGCCTCTCGCTCCAGGCCTGGGCCACCACGGCCTACCTGATCACGTCCACTGTCAGCACGCCGCTGTACGGCAAACTGAGCGACATCTTCGGCCGCCGGCCCCTCTACCTCACGGCGATCGCCATCTTCCTGGTGGGCTCGCTGTACGCCGGCTCGGTCAACTCGATGACCGAACTTGCCTTCGCCCGCGGCGTCCAGGGCCTCGGCGCGGGCGGCCTGCTGGCACTGGCGCTGACCATCATCGGGGACATCGTCTCGCTCAAGGACCGGGCCAAGTACCAGGGCTACTTCATGGCCGTCTTCGGCATCTCCTCGGTGCTGGGCCCGGTGGTGGGCGGCGCGTTCGCCGGTGCGGAGACCATCCTGGGCTTCGACGGCTGGCGCTGGGTGTTCTTCATCAACCTGCCCATCGGCCTGGCCGCACTCACCGTGGTGTTCCTCTTCCTGCACCTCCCCGCCAAGCACCTGAAACAGAAGATCGACTACTGGGGAGCCGCGGCCATCACCCTGGCCATCGTCCCGCTCCTCCTGGTGGCAGAGCAGGGCCGCAGCTGGGGCTGGACCTCACTGAACTCCTTCCTCTGCTATGGCTTGGGCGTGGCAGGCATCGCCTGGTTCCTGCTGGCCGAGAAGCGCGCCGGTGACTACGCGCTGATTCCGCTCCGGCTCTTCCGGAACTCCACCTTCGGGCTGTCCTCGCTGCTGAACTTCATCATCGGCATCGGAATGTTCGGGGCCATCGCGATGCTGCCGCTCTACCTGCAACTGGTGAAGGGCCTTACGCCCACGGAAGCGGGGCTCATGATGATCACCTTTACCGTGGGCATCCTGGCCGGCTCCATCACGGCAGGCCGCACCATTTCCGCCTCGGGCACCTTCCGGATCTTCCCCATCATGGGCACCGCCATCCTTACCGTGGCCGCACTGGCCATGGGCTTCTCCCTCGGAGTGGACACCGAACTCTGGGTCCCGGGCCTCATCGCGGTGTTCTTCGGCATGGGCCTGGGTTTCTGCATGCAGCCGCTCACCCTGGCCATGCAGACGTCCGTGCCTCCGCGGGACATGGGTGTGGGCACTTCCTCCGCCGCATTCTTCCGCTCCATGGGCGGGGCAGTGGGCACGGCCGTGTTCATTTCCATGCTGTTCAGCCTTGCCGCCGCCCGCATCGCGGACGGCATGAAGGCCGCCATGGCTGACCCGGCCTACCTGTCCGTCCTGGCGGACCCGTCGGTGGCTGCGGATCCGGCGAACGCCAAGCTGTACGAGTTCTTCCAGCAGGGCGCATCTCACGATTCGCTCAACGACACCAGCTGGCTGCACACCGCCAACAGCACGCTGACGCGGCCCATCACCGAGGGGTTCGCGCACTCGATCGACGCGGTCATGCTCACCGCCGCGGGCCTCACCGCGCTGGCCTTCCTGATCAGCCTGGCGCTGCCCAGGAAGAAGCTGACGGACCAGAGCGTCGCACGGGAGGGAGAGGACTCCCGGCAGGTCCCCGCCCACTAGGGCATCCTCCGGGCGTCACGGGAGGCAGCCTTTTGGGCCGCCTCCCGTTGTATTTCCCCTACAATCCGCGGTTTCCCCCGTTGAGGCGAGCCAAAAGCGTGCCGGAAGTGACGGATAACGAGCAGCCCGGGAGAGGAGGCGTACGACGGCGGCGCCTCCCGCCGTCGTACATTTCCGGCCGCCGCGTCCCCGGCCGCCCGAGTGGAACCGCGGGCCGTGGCGTGCCACACTGTACAGCGCGAGTGCGCCGGCCGGTTGGGCCGGGCAGCCGACGACGTCCGCACCGCATCCATCAAACCCCCAGACCCAGGGAGAACCATGCCCACTGCCCAGGAGCAGACGACCACGCACATTCCGAGGCGGGTGATCTGGCTGGCACTCGCGGGGGCGGTTGGCGGCTTCCTGTTCGGGTTCGACTCTTCCGTGGTGAACGGCGCCGTGGACGCGATGAAGGACGAATTCGTGCTGTCCGAGGCCGTCACGGGCTTTGCCGTGGCCATCGCCCTGCTCGGCTGCGCGGCCGGCGCGTACCTGGCCGGCAAGGTGGCGGACCGCTACGGCCGCATCCCGGCGATGAAGATCGGCGCACTGCTGTTCCTGGTGAGTGCACTGGGCACCGGCTTCGCGTTCAGCGTGTGGGACCTGATCTTCTGGCGCCTGGTGGGCGGCCTCGGCATCGGCCTGGCCTCGGTGATC
This sequence comes from Pseudarthrobacter sp. NPDC058362, assembly GCF_042723515.1. NCBI lineage: Bacteria > Bacillati > Actinomycetota > Actinomycetes > Micrococcales > Micrococcaceae > Pseudarthrobacter > Pseudarthrobacter sp. NPDC058362. The sequence continues at coordinate 48,214 of NZ_JBHXIW010000005.1, forward strand.
GCGCCGGCCTACATCTCGGAAATCTCCCCGCGGCAGGTCCGCGGCCGTCTGGCATCCCTCCAGCAGCTGGCCATCACCACCGGTATCTTCGCCGCACTGCTGTCCGACGCGCTGCTGGCCACCGGTGCCGGCGGCGCCGACCAGCCGCTCTGGCTGGGCCTCGAGGCGTGGCGCTGGATGTTCCTTGCAGCCGCACTTCCCGCCGTGGTGTATGGCTGGGTTGCCTATACGCTGCCGGAATCCCCGCGGTTCCTGGTGTTCCAGGGCAAGGAAGAGCAGGCCCGGAAGGTGTTCAGTTCAATCGTGGCGGCCGGCGACGTGGACCGGCACATCCGCGAAGTCCGGGACGCCATCGAGGATGACAAACTCGCCGGGCAGAAGGGCTCGCTCCGCGGTAAGACGTTTGGCCTGCAGGCCGTGGTGTGGGTGGGCATCACTCTTTCCGTGCTCCAGCAGTTCGTGGGCATCAACGTGATCTTCTACTACTCCACCACGCTGTGGAAGGCGGTGGGCTTCCAGGAAAAGGACTCGCTGGCCATCTCCGTGGCAACGTCCGTGACAAACATCCTGGTGACCCTCGTGGCCATCGCACTGGTGGACCGGATTGGCCGCCGACCCATCCTGCTGGCCGGGTCTGTGGGCATGGCCGTGTCCCTTGGGGCCATGGCGCTGGCGTTCTCCTCCGCCACAGGAGCGGGGTCCGAGATTTCGTTGCCGGGCGCGTGGGGTCCGGTTGCGCTGGTGGCGGCGAACGTCTTCGTGGTCAGCTTCGGCGCCTCGTGGGGCCCGCTGGTGTGGGTGCTGCTGGGCGAGATATTCCCTTCCCGGATCCGCGCCCGCGCCCTGGGCCTGGCCGCAGCGGCGCAGTGGGTGGCGAACTTCGCCATCACCCTGAGCTTCCCGGTAATGGCCGCCGGCTCGCTGCCGCTGACCTACGCCATGTACGCGCTGTTCGCCGCGGCGTCCTTCTTTTTCGTCATGTTCAAGGTGCCGGAAACCAATGGCATGTCCCTGGAACAGGCCGAGACGCTGTTCGTCGCGAAAGGCTCGGCTAAGGCGTAACACCCCGCCCTCAACGCACGACGCCGGCACCCGGGTGGGTGCCGGCGTCGCGGTTAAGCGGGATGGGGTCAGTTCGGGGCGGCTGCCAGTTCCGCCTGCCGCTCCTCCACCAGGGTGGCGACGGCGTTGAACAGCGGGTGCTCCGGCTCCAGCCCGGTGATCCGCGCCGTTGCCCCTGCCGCGCTTTCGGTGGCCAGGATGGCTGCCAGCTCGGTGGCCTCGGAATCGGCGGGGTCGGTGAAGCGCAGCGCGGCGGCGATGGCCCCCAGCAGCGCCTCCGGGACAACGCCGCGTTCGGCGAGCTCCGCCGCCGGACCGATGAACCTCTCGTGCCGGCTCAGCTTCCGCAGGGGTGCGCGGCCCACCCGGGTGACGGTGTCCGGCAGGTGCGGGTTGGCGAAGCGGACCAGAATCTTCTGGACATACGCCTCCTGCTCGTCGTTGCTGAAACCGTGCTTGGCCACCAAGAGTTGCTTGGTTTCCTCCAGCACCGCCCGGACGTCCTCGGCAACGTCCTGGTCCGCCATCGCGTCGGAGATCTTCTCCAGCCCCGCCTCGAACCCGAGGTAGGCGGCCGAGGCGTGCCCGGTATTGACCGTGAACAGCTTCCGCTCGATGTAGGGCGCGAGGTCGTCCACGAAGGTGGCACCGGGAATTACCGGTGCGGCATCAGCAAAGGCAGTGCGGTCGATGACCCACTCGTAGAACGTCTCCACGGTGACGTCCAGGCCCTGCCCGGGCTCCTGGTTGGGCACGATCCGGTCCACGGCTGTGTTGGCGAACACAACTTTCCCGTCCAGGGCACCTGCGGCGGCGCCCGGCTGGGCGGCCACCTCCTTGGCCAGGATGTCCGTGGCGTTGATTGCGTTCTCGCACGCCATCACCTGCAGCGGTGCCAGACCGGGCTCCCGCGCAACGATGCCGCGCGCAATAACCGGCGCCACGAACTTCAGGATGTGGGGTCCCACCGCAGTCGTGACGATGTCCGCCGTCGCGATTTCCGCAACGAGTTCCGCCTCCTGCGTGGTGGAGTTCAGCGCGCGGAAGTTGTTGACCGTCCGCACGGCGGGGTCCTCCCCCACCTCGTGCACCGCGTAGCTGTCCGCGGCCGCCAACTGCTTGATCAGCTCGTCGGCGACGTCCGCGAACACCACCTCGTAACCGGCGTCGTGCAGCAGCAGGCCCACGAAGCCGCGGCCGATGTTCCCTGCGCCGAAATGGACAGCCTTCACTATGAATTGACCTTTCCGAAGAGCGCCAGGACCTCGTCCACGGTGGTGGCAGCCTCCAGCCGGGCCACCTGCTCCTTGTCCGTGAACACCTTGGCGATGGAGGACAGGATGTGCAGGTGTTCGTTGTTCACGCCGGCCACGCCCACCACGAACTTGACCTCCTTGCCGTTCCAGTCGATGCCCTGCGGATAGCGCACCACGGACACGGCCGACGTGCGGATGTGGTCCTTGGCGGCGTTGGTGCCGTGCGGGATGGCCAGGTAGCTGCCCATATACGTGGACACGGATTCCTCGCGCTCGTGCATCGCGGCCAGGTAGCCCTCATCCACGGCGCCACGGGCCAGCAGCAGCTGCCCTGCCTCGTCGATCGCGGCGTCCCGCGTGGTGGCGGAACCTTCCAGGATCACGCTGTCGCGCGCCAGCACCTCGGGTGCCGCGCCGGTTTCGGGGCGTACGACGGCGGCACTTGCCTCAGGCGCGGCAACGGCCTCCGCCTCCCCTTCCGTGTTCTTCTCCCGGACCAGCTCCACGATCTCGTCGTAGCGCGGGCTGTTCATGAAGTTGTCCACGGAGTAGTGCACTGCGCTTCCGGTCGAATGCTTTGCCCGCTCTGTGAGGTCCTGGTGGGTGACCACAACGTCGTAGGTGTCGCTGAGGTTGGCGATGGAGGCGTTGGTGACCTTCACCTCCGGGAAGCCGGCCGCCTTGATCTTGTTCCGCAGCACGGAGGCGCCCATGGCGCTGGAGCCCATCCCGGCGTCGCACGCGAAGACGATGTTGCGCACCGGCCCGGCCAGGACGCCCACGCCGCCGCCTGTGGCAGCACCGGCGCCGGCGCCGGTCAAGGTGGAGGCAACTGAGCTCTTTTTGCCCTTCATCTGCTCCATCTTCGCGGTGGCGTCGTTGAGGTCCACCTCATCACTGTGCTTGGTGGTCTTGAGGATCACAGAGGCCACCAGGAAGGAAACGGTAGTGGCCAGCAGCACCGAAAGGATCACGCCCACGTAGCTGTCGCGCGAGGTCTGGGCGAGTACCGCGATGATGGAGCCCGGGGCTGCCGGGGCAACCAGGCCGGAACCGGTGATGGCCAGCGTTGCCACGCCGGTCATGCCGCCGGCGATGGCGGCCAGGATCAGCAGCGGACGCATCAGTACATACGGGAAGTAGATTTCGTGGATGCCGCCCAGGAAGTGGATGATGGCCGCACCGGGAGCAGAGGCCTTGGCCACGCCGCGGCCGAAGAACATGTAGGCCAGCAGGATGCCCAGGCCGGGGCCGGGGTTGGCTTCGAGCAGGAACAGGATGGATTTGCCCTGCTCCAGGGACTGCTGGACGCCCAGCGGGGTCAGCACGCCGTGGTTGATGGCGTTGTTCAGGAAGAGGACCTTGGCCGGCTCGATGAAAATGCTGGTAAGCGGCAGCAGGCCGTTGTCCACCAGGAACTGGACCACCCTACCGGCGCCTTCGCTGAATGCGGTGACCAGTGGCGAGATGCCGTAGAAGCCCAGCATGGCCAGGAGCGCGCCCCAGATGCCGGCGGAGAAGTTGTTGACCAGCATTTCGAAGCCCGGGCGGATCTTTCCGTCCCAGAGGGAGTCGATCTTCTTCATGGTCCAGCCACCCAGGGGCCCCATGATCATGGCACCAATGAACATCGGGATGCCGGCGCCCACGATCACGCCCATGGTGCCGATGGCGCCCACCACACCGCCGCGGACGTCATAGACCATCCGGCCGCCGGTGTAGGCAATCAAGAGGGGCAGCAGGTAGGTGATCATGGGGCCCACCAGGCCGGTGTTGGGATCGCCCTCCGCGTTGGTGCCGAAGCCGCCCAGTTCCGGCACCGGCAGCCAGCCCTTCTCGATGAAGAGGGCCGTGATGATGCCCCAGGCGATGAACGCGCCGATGTTGGGCATGATCATTCCGGAGAGGAAGGTGCCAAACTTCTGGACGTGCACGCGCGCGCTGGTACGTGGCTTTGCAACTGTCTCTGTTGCCATGTGAATTCCTAACCGTGATTCCTGCGGCTCCGCAGGATGGTCCGATGTCTAAGAGCTGGTGCTGATCCGGTGAAGCCATTCGAGGAACAGTTTGAGTTCCGAACTGGAGAGCTGGTCGGAGTGCGAGGCCTGAAGTGCGGCGTTCAGGGCAATCGCTGCCACCACCACCGATGACTTTCCGGAGCCGCCCGGAGCCGCATCGGCGGCACGCTCGGTGGCCACGGCGTAAATCATGGCGTCGCGGGTCATGGTGGACAGTTCGAGGTTCCGTTCGGCGGCGGGCTCCGCAATCAGCATCAGCGTCACGCCCACGTTGGCCGCCAGGATGGACCTGGCCGCCTCGCGCGGCTGGACGTTCAGCTGGCCCGCCACCGCTGCCTTGTTCAGCATTTCCTCCATGAGCGCCTCTGCATCAGCCACGATGGCCGGGCGGCTTTCCGGACGGATATTGCCGAACATCACCAGGTACAGCTCCGGCTGGTTGAGGCCGAACTGGACGTGGTTGTCCCACATTCTCCGGATGTCCTCAAGAGGGTTCCCGGACGGGGCGAAATCACGTTCCCCGGCGACATATTCCTCGAAGCCGGCCGCGACGACAGCGTCGAAGAGGCCTTCCTTGTCGCCGAAGTGGTGGTACAGCGTGGGGGCGGTAACCCCCGCCAGCTGCGTGATCTGGCGGGTGGAGACGGGCGTCCCCGCGGATTTGGCCAACAACTCCGCCGCAGCACGCAGCAGTCGCATTTTGGGGGGAAGCTGGCCATCCAAACTCATAACCGCTACCCTAGCACCTATAGCGTCGCTATATGAACTGAATCACATACAATTTTTTTCCGGCACATTTCCGTAGACCTAAGGACCTTCAGTGCAGAACTTCCCAGGAGTTGGCGTCAGCCCCGGCCGCATCATCGGCACCGTCCGGCAGATGCCCAAGCCCATCAGCGAACCGCCTGCAGGCCAGCAGCTGGCAGAAGGCACCACTCCTGAGGAAGCCACGGCAGCACTGAAAGCCGCCGCCACCGCCGTCCATGACGAGCTGAAGGCCCGCGCGGCGCACGCCAGCGGTGACGGCAAGGCCGTCCTGGAAGCCACCGCGCTGATGGCGAAGGACACCATGCTGATCAAGGGCGCCGCCAAGCTGGTGGCCCGCGGGACGTCGGCCGAAAGAGCCATCTGGGAGTCCGGCTCCTCCGTGTCGGAAATGCTGCTCAACCTGGGCGGCTACATGGCCGAGCGTGCCACGGACGTCCTGGATGTCCGCGCCCGCATCGTGGCGGAACTGCGCGGCGTGGCAGCACCCGGCATTCCTGCCTCGGACACCCCGTTTGTCCTGGTGGCCGACGACCTCGCCCCGGCGGACACCGCCACCCTGGACCCGAACAAGGTCCTGGCACTGGTGACTTCCGGCGGCGGGCCGCAGTCGCACACCGCCATCATCGCCCGCTCGCTGGGACTGCCCGCGGTGGTCGCCGCCGTCGGCGTTGACGAACTCCCCGATGGCACCGACGTGTACGTCGACGGCGCCGCCGGCACCGTCACCACAGAGCCTGACGCTCAGCTCCGCGACGCCGCCGAGGCCTGGGCGGCCACCGCGTCCCTGCTGGCCGAGTTCACCGGAACCGGCATGACGGCGGACGGCCACGAGGTGCCGCTGCTGGCCAACGTGGGTGGCGGCAAGGACGCAGAGGCTGCCGCCAAGTTGGGCGCCCAGGGCGTGGGCCTGTTCCGCACCGAATTCTGCTTCCTGGAACGGGACACCGAACCCTCCGTGGAAGAGCAGGCCGCGGCGTACAAGAGCGTGTTCGATGCCTTCCCGGGCAAGAAGGTGGTCCTGCGCACGCTGGACGCCGGGGCCGACAAGCCGCTGCCCTTCCTCACCGATTCCACCGAACCCAATCCGGCCTTGGGCGTCCGCGGCTACCGCACCGATTTCACCACCCCCGGCGTGCTGGACCGGCAGCTCGAAGCCATCGCGCTGGCAGCGGACCAGTCCGAAGCGGACGTGTGGGTCATGGCACCGATGATCTCCACCGCGGAAGAGGCCGCACGCTTCGCCTCCATGTGCGCGGACGCCGGCATCAAGACCCCTGGCGTGATGGTGGAGGTTCCCTCCGCCGCCCTGACGGCCGAGTCCATCCTGCGCGAGGTCGGGTTCGCCAGCCTGGGCACCAACGACCTCACGCAGTACGCCATGGCGGCGGACCGCCAGCTGGGCCCGCTCGCCAACCTGAACACCCCCTGGCAGCCGGCCGTCCTGCGCCTGGTGGGCCTCACCGTGGAAGGCTCGCGGGCGGAAGGCAGCAACAAACCCGTGGGCGTGTGCGGTGAGGCTGCCGCGGACCCGGCCCTCGCCGTCGTCCTTACCGGCCTGGGCGTGACCACCCTGTCCATGACCGCGCGCTCCCTGGCCGCCGTAGCTGCCGTGCTGAAAACCGTAACCCTGGCCGAGGCGCAGGAACTGGCCAAGCTGGCCCTCTCCGCCCCCAGCGCCACCGAGGCCCGTGCCTGGGTCCGGGAAAAGCTGCCGGCCCTGTCGGAGCTCGGCCTGTAGCTGCCCGCGCTGGGTATATCGGCGGCTAGGCTTCTGCCATGGCATTGATAGCTCCCCGGGTCACGGCAGGCCTGCCCGCAGAGGAAGCGCGCAGCCTCACGCGCGCGCTCGAAGGCGGGCAGGACATCACCGTGTTCGTTGACGGCACCGTCCACCGCCTGCCCGGGGAGGCAAGGGACGCCGTCGTGGACCTCCTGGCGCGGCTGGGGCGGGGCGAAACGGTGACCGTGGGCAGCGTGGAGGAGATGCTGACCACCTCGCAGGCTGCGGAACTTGCCGGCATCTCGCACACGTACCTGCGCAACATGACGGACCGCGGCGAGATCCCGGTGGAGTACCGCGGTACGCACCGGCGCATCCGGCAGGCCGCCATCATGGCGTGGTTGGAAGGCCAGAAGAAGAAACAGTCCGAAGGCTCCGGGGACCAGGAGTGAAGCTGCGGTCGGAGACCGTCCACGCCGGCGGGCTCACGGGGCGCATCCTGTGGGCCGGCGGGACGTCCGCGCCGCACGGCGGGGAACCTGCGTACGTGCTGATCCACGGCATCGGCGTGTCCCACCGCTACCTGGCGCGGCTGCACTCGGTGCTCTCGGCGTCGGCCCCTACCTACTCCCTGGACCTGCCCGGTTTCGCCGGCACGCCCAAACCGGGCCGGCAGCTGTCCGTTGCCGATTACGGTGCGTTCATCGCAGAGGCCCTCGCCGCGTGCGGCATCACCTCCTATGTCCTGGTGGGCCACTCGATGGGCGTGCAGTTCGCCATCGAGGCGGCCCTGGCGGCTCCCGAGCGGGCGGAGCAGCTGGTTCTGATGGGACCGGTGGTTGATTCGCGCCACCGGAGCGTCCGGCGCCAGTCGCTGGCGCTGTTCCTGGACGCCCTGCTGGCCGAGACCCCGTCGTCCAACTGGGCCGTATTCACCGACTACCTCCGCTGCGGCCCGCGCTGGTACTTGACCGAACTGCCCGTGATGATGGCCTACCGCACCGAGGAACGGCTCCGCTCCGTGGCCGCTCCCGTCCTGGTGCTCCGCGGAGAACGCGACCGCGTGGCCGGGCCAGACTGGTCCCGCCGCCTGGCCCGGGCAGTTCCCCAGGGCCGTTTCGTCGAGATTCCCGGTGCGGGCCACGTGGCGCAGCACCTTCGGCCGGACGCCGTGGCGGAGGCCATCCGGAGCTTCGTCACGGCCACAGCGCGCCGCGCCTGAGACCTTGCTGCGGCGGCAAGCGTACGACGACGGCGGGACGCCTCAGATGCGCGGCCGCGCCGCCCAGCGCCGCATCTTGAGCGCGGCGTGGAGTTCCAGCCTGGCCATCCCCTTGAGCGGGTCCACGCCCAGCAACTGCCGGATGCGGCCCAGCCGGTTGTAGATGCTGCTGCGGTGGAGGTGGAGTTTGGCGGCCACGTCCTGCACGGACCCGTCATTGTCATAGAGCAGCTCCAGCACCGGGATGAGTTCCGCGTTGCGGTCGTGGTCCTCCAGCATCCGGTAGTAGACCGAGCCGGTGTCCGCCCAGGCGCCGGCCCCTCCCCCGGCGGACGCGAGGAGCTGGTAGACGCCGGTGGCCCGGCATTCCACCAGCTCGCCCAGCTGCGGATCCACCGCGGCAGCCTGCGCGGCCTGCTTCGACTGCCGGTACGCTTCCGCCAGCTCGCGGGGACGGGCAAAGCCTTCACTGATCCCCAGGATGATCCGGTGCACCGGCCGGCCGGAGCGCTTGGCCAGCTCCAGCTGGTAGTGGACCAGGACCTGCGCATGGCTGGCCCGTCCGGACATTTCACGGAACAGCACCACCGAGTGGGTTTCGGTGCCGGCACTGAAGAGCGCGGAGTCGACGCCGATGGTGGCCTGCAGCGCCGCCGACCGGTGGATCAGGGTGGACGCGATGGCGTCCGGGCCGCCGGACCAGCCATCGGAGTCCAGTACGGTCACCATCTGCCAGGGCCCCTTGCCCTGCACTTCCTTCCAGCCGGCCACCGCAGCCACGGCGTTCGGTTCACCGGCGCACGCGGCCAGGAATTCGCGTTCGCGGCTGCGCCGGAACTCCGATTCGGCGGTATTTGAATCCAAAAGCAGCCCGGACAGCGTCTCCAGCTCCTGGCTCACGCCGGGCAGCTGGGTGAGGATCGCTGTCGGGCTTTCCTCCGCGGAGTCCTGCTGCACCCAGAGGTACCCCACGCGGAAACCCCGCACCAGCAACGGCACGCACACCCGGCCCAGCATGCCCAGCTCCGGGTTGCCGGGCACCACCACGGGCCGCACCGCCGTGGCGATGCCGTGCGAAAGCTGCCAGGCGCTCACGTCCGCGGGGACCTTCTTGCTCAGGAGGAAGTTCACCCGGACCCGGTCGGCGTGGGACTGGTTGGAGCTGTAGGCCAGCAGCAGGCCGTCCAGGTCCTCCAGGGAAAGTCCCCGGCCCAGCTTCTGCGCCACGTGCTCGACGAGCTGCTCCACATCCTGCTGCATGGGCCAACAGTACTGCCTGCAGCGGCTCCTGCACGAACGGACATGAGGCGACACCTGACGCCCTGGAGCTGAACAAATGTCGAGCTGAGTGACGGGAATTCCGCGGAATTCCGCGGGCGGCCCCGCTTCGGCCGTTCTTGGCCGTGTCAGGTGGCTCACAACCGGTCCTATCGTGGATTAACGAATCCCCTTCCACCTTTTTCCGGCGAAACCGGCCGAGAACTGGAGCCAAAAATGATCATCGGCGTCCCCAAAGAAATCAAGAACAACGAGTTCCGGGTGGCCATCACCGCCGCCGGCGTGCACGAGTTCCGTACCCACGGCCACACCGTCCTGGTGGAGCGCGGCGCGGGCCTGGGCTCCGGCATCACCGACGAGGAATACGCCATCGCCGGCGCCGAGATCGTCAACGAAGCGGACGACGTCTGGGGCCGCGCCGACATGGTCATGAAGGTCAAGGAGCCGGTCAAGGCCGAATACCACCGCTTCCGCAAGGGCCTGATCCTCTTCACCTACCTGCACCTGGCCGCCGAGCCCGAGCTGACCCAGGAACTGATCAACTCCGGCGTCACCGCCATCGCCTACGAAACCGTCCAGGACGGCCGAGCGCTGCCGCTGCTGGCCCCGATGTCCGAGGTTGCGGGCCGCCTGTCCGTCCAGGTCGGCGCCACCTCGCTGATGGCCCCCGCCGGCGGCAAGGGCGTCCTGCTGGGCGGCGTCCCCGGCGTCCGTCCCGCCAAGGTTGTTGTGCTCGGTGCGGGCGTGGCCGGCACCAATGCCGCCGCCATGGCTCTCGGCCTGGGTGCCGACGTCACCATCCTGGACATCAACATCAACCGCCTGCGCGAACTCGACGCCCAGTACCAGGGCCGCCTGAAGACCGTGGCCTCAAACAAGTACGAGATCGAGAAGTCCGTGGTGGACGCAGACCTGGTCATCGGCTCCGTGCTGATCCCTGGCGCCAAGGCCCCCAAGCTGGTCACCAACGACCTCGTGGCCCGCATGAAGCCGGGCTCGGTCCTGGTGGACATCGCCGTGGACCAGGGTGGCTGCTTCGAGGACACCCGTCCCACCACGCACCAGGAGCCCACGTACAAGGTCCACAACACGATCTTCTACTGCGTGGCCAACATGCCCGGCGCCGTGCCCAACACCTCCACGTACGCACTGACCAACGTCACCCTGCGCTACGCGGTGTCCCTGGCCAACCTGGGCGTCAAGGCTGCCTTCGACCGCGACCCCGCCCTCGCTGCCGGCCTTAACATCGCCGCAGGCCACGTGGCACACCACTCGGTGTCCGAGGCGCACAACCTGCCCCTCGTCGCCGACTGGCACGAACTGGTTTCCGCCTAGCCCCATCGATTGCCCTAGGCGAGTGCCCGGGCCTCCTCGATGATCTCGAGGACCCCGACGGCGTCTTCCGGACTTACCGGGAGCGGCGCCGCCGGGGCCGGGCCAGCCAGAATCTTGTCCGGGCGGATCCTGTCCGCCAGGATCCGGTAGAACTCGGAATAGGCGCCGCGCTCAGTGGGCAGGGCATCCAAGTGGCCGTCACGGCCCAGCTGCCCTGCCCACTCCGGCGCCTCCCGCCCGAAGTCCGGATCGAGCGGACTTCCTCCGGCCGCAATGTACGGCTCCTGCGGGTCCACCCCGTTCTTGGTATAGCCGCCGCCGGAACCCAGCACGCGGAACCGGTGCCCCTGCTGGGCGCACATCAGGTTCATGGTCAGGTGGCTCGTCACCCCTGAATCGTGGCGCAGCACCAGGAAGGCGTCATCCTCGGCGCGTGCGTCCGGCCGGCGGGTCTCCAGCTCCGCATGGACGACGCGCGCCGGGCCGAAAAGCTGCAGGGCCTGGTCAATCAGGTGGGTACCCAAGTCAAACAGCACACCGCCTCCCTCCCCAGGCGTGGCGGATGCTTTCCACGCCTTGGACGTCACGGGCTGCCACCGCTCAAACCGCGATTCGAACCTCGTCACCGTGCCCAGCGCCTCGGCGGCCAGCAGTTTTTGGACGGTCAGGAAATCGCCGTCCCAACGCCGGTTGTGGAACACGGTGAGTACCCGGCCCAGGTCCTCCGCCAGCTGCACCAGTTCCCGGCCCTCGCCGCTGGACACGGCAAACGGCTTGTCCACCACCACGTCCAGCCCGGCCTCCAGCGCCGCCTTCGCCAGCGGGTAGTGCGTGGCCGGCGGAGTACCCAGGACCACCAGGTCCAGTTCGGCGGCGACCCCGAACACCGCGGCGGCGTCAGGCACCGTCCTGGCCTCCGGATGGTGCGCCGCGGCAGCTGCCTGCCGGCCGGCGTCGGACGTTGCGATGACCTCCAGCGAGTAGCGCGGATCCGCAGCAATAAAAGGGGCGTGAAAGACGCGCCCGGACAGGCCGTAACCCACGACGGCGGTGCGGATGGTGCGCCGGGAGGCTTCACTTTGGCTCATCGCACCAACGCTACCCCGCACCCTCTCTCACCTGATGCCCCTTAAAAGCGGACGCTCTCTCACTTCCCGCCGCCGGACGTCGCGGAAGTGAGAGAGCGTCTGCCGAAAACCGGCATCTACTGCGAGGGGGTTACTTCTTTTCCCAGCCGATGGTGGTCCAGTCCGGAACCTGGGACAGGCTCTGGAAGAGGGACGGCCCGTAGTTGGCCAGGCCGGTGCGGACGAACGAGATCTGCGGGCCGTTCATGACCGGGCCCATCGAGAAGTACTTCGCCATGTGATCCTTCTCGACGTCCATGGCTGCCTTGTTGCGCTCGGCGTTGTCCTCTATCGAGGCAAGGTCGGCGATCTTCTTGTCCAGTTCCGCGTCTCCCAGGCCGTTGACGTTGGTCTTGGAGTCATAGAACTGCTTCACAGTGTCCGTGGCGTCGGCGCCCACCGTGTAGCCGGAGACGCTCAGGTCGAAGTCCCGGCCGCCGATGACCTTACCGAAGTCCGCGGAGGCGCGCTGGTCAATGCCCACGTCCATGCCGCCCGCCTGAAGCTGCTTCTGCAGGGTCTGGGTAAAGGCGAGGGTGGTGGGATCGTCACCGAAGTTGCTGATCTTGAAGGAGACGGGCTTGCCGTCCTTCTCCATGATGCCGTCGGCGTTCTCGGTGTAGCCAGCCTCCGTCAGGACCTTCTTGGCAGCCTCCGGACCGGTCTCCTTGACCGGGTAGTTGTCCTGATAGTAGTCGGAGAAGGGCAGGAGCATCATGGAGCCGGAGCTGGGTTCCTCCCAGTTCAGGCCGTTGAAGCGCACCTTGCGCAGGGCCTCGCGGTCCACGGCGCTGAAGATGGCCTTGCGGACTTCGACGTCGGTAATCTTCTGGGCGTTAAGGTTCAGGCCGCCGGCAAACAGTCGCTGGCCGCGGCGGACTTCGGCGTCCTTGGTGCCTTCCAGCTGCTTGTACAGGGCGATGGTGTTGGCGGAGACGCCGTCGATCTCGCCGTTCTTGAAGGCCGCCACCTGGGCGCTGGTCTCGAGCTGACGGAACACGACGCTGTCCAGGACCGGCTTGTTGCCCCACCACTTCTCATTGGGGACCATGGTCACGGTCAGGGCAGCAGAGTCATACTGGTCCAGCTTGAAGGGTCCGGCCATCCATTCGGGGTGCATCTCGCCCACGAAGCCCTCGTTGAAGATCTCCGGTGAGTTCACCGCCGGGTGGATCAGGCCGAAGAAGAGCGACTCGAGCGGGTACACCGGCTGTGACGTCTTGACGATGACTTCCTTGTCATTCGCGCCGGCCTCCACGGACTCCACGAACTCATAGGCGCCGGAGCTGACAATGTCATAGCCGGCGTCTGCGCTCTTGAGGATGTTCCATGTGTTCTGGAAGGCCTTGACGTCGATGGGCGTGCCGTCGTTGTAGGTGGCCTTCTCATTGATCTTGATGGTGATGGTCTGCTTGCCGTCCTCCACCTTGCTCTCCACCGACTCGCAGAAATCAGGGTTGGGCGAGGCCTCGCCCTCGAAGTTCACCTTCCAGCAGCCGCCGATGCCGCCGCTGTTGATGGCAACAGGGTTCATCGGAATCTGCAGGGCGGAGTTGTCCGAGCTGTTGCCGTCGTTCGAGAACCCGTTGAAGTTCGGCCCGATGCTGCCGAGGGGGAGGGTGACCTTCCCGCCGGGCTCCAGGTCGGCTGCAGGCTTTTCGTTAACGCTGATGAGCTTGGACAGGTCGCTGCCTGCCTCCTGCCCCTTGCCTGCGTCGGGGCCGGTGGAGCCGCCGCCGCAGGCCGTCAGCGTCAGGGCAGCAGCTACTGCTGCCACGCCGCCGATCCTGGTCATGTTCCTCATGGTGTTCCCTTCATTTGTGCGGGTCTTGGTACGGGTGTGAAGCGAGTGAAGTATCGAGAGAATCCTAGGACGCAGTATGTCCTGCATCGCCATGGCTCACCAGCATGTCGCCGTCGATTTCGCCGTCGGGGAAGAAGCAAGCGAACCGCTGGTCAACCCGGCTTTCCGGCGTTCCCTCAAGGGCCTGGGCAGCTGCTGAGGACCCTGCAGGTTCAAGGGGCGGCTCCAAAGTGCGGCACTGCTCCTGCTTGGCCGCCGGCAGCGCCGCGTATATGGGGCAGCGGGTGGCGAAATTGCAGCCCTTGGGCGCATCGAGCGGGGACGGCAGGTCGCCCCGCAGGATGATCCGCTCCCTTGTGCGTTCCACCTGCGGATCCGGGACCGGGATGGCGGAGAGGAGCGCCCGCGTGTAGGGGTGCCGCGGGTTGTCGAAGACCCGGTCCACCTCGCCGATTTCCACGATCTTGCCCAGGTACATGACAGCCACCCGGTTGGAGATGTGCCGCACTACCGAAAGATCGTGTGCGACCAGCAGATAGCTGAGTCCCAACTCGGCCCGCAACTTGTCCAGAAGATTGATGACGCCGGCCTGCACGGACACATCCAGTGCGGAAACGGGCTCGTCCAGGACCACGAGCTTGGGGTTGACCGCCAGCGCGCGGGCAATGCCAATGCGCTGGCGCTGGCCGCCCGAAAACTGGTTGGGGAAACGGTTCACGTGGTCCGGCTGAAGGCCCACCAGCTTCATCAGTTCCATAATGCGGGCGCGGACGGCTTTGCGGTCCATACCTGCGTTCTGCAGCGGCTCGGCGAGAACCTCGTAGACGGTGAACCGCGGGTCCAGCGCTCCGGTGGGGTCCTGGAAAACCATCTGCAGTTCCCGGCGCATGGCGCTCTTGGTCCGCGCGTCAACTGCCTTTCGGTTGCTGATGCCGCCGATCACCACTTCGCCGTCCTGGTCCTTGTGGAATTCCATGATTTCCAGCAGCGTGGTGGTCTTGCCGGACCCCGATTCACCCACGATGGAGAAGCACTCGCCCTCACGGATGTCGAAGCTCACTCCATCCACGGCCTTCACCGTGCCGATTCGCCGCTTCATGAGCGCGCCCTTGGTGAGCGGGAAGTGCTTGCGGACGTCCGTCAGCTGCAGCACGGTGGACCGTTCGCCACGCGGTATGGCGTCGAACCTGGAGACCGGGACCGGCGGCGCGGCAAAAATGTCATGGACATCAGCCCCTCCACCCAGCGCTTCGGACTTGACGCACGCGGCGAGGTGCAGCCCGTCGCCGGTGACTGCCTCCAGTGGCGGTTCACCCTGCAGGCACGGCTCCGACGCCAGGGGGCAGCGGGGTGCGAAGGAGCATCCGGTGGGTTCATGGATGAGGTTGGGCGGCATTCCATCGATGGGGACCAGCGATGCCTTTTCCGCCACGTCCACGCGGGGAACGGCGCCGAGCAGCCCCATGGTGTACGGCATGCGCGGGTTGTAGTAGAGCTCGTCCACGGGCCCGGTTTCGACGGGTTTGCCCGCGTACATCACCATGATGTCGTCCGCCATGCCCGCCACCACGCCCAGGTCGTGGGTGATCATGACGACGGCGGCCCCGGTCTCCTCCTGCGCCGTGTGCAGAACTTCCAACACCTGGGCCTGGATGGTCACGTCCAGCGCGGTGGTGGGTTCATCGGCAATGAGGACCCGCGGATTGTTGGCTATGGCAATGGCAATCATCACCCGCTGACGCATGCCGCCGGAGAATTCGTGCGGAAATGCCTTGAGCCGGTTCCGCGGGCTGGGAATACCCACCATGGCCAGGAGTTCGACGGCGCGGGCTTCTTTGGCCTTCCCGGTCATGCCGGGGTTGTGGACCGTGAGCGCCTCGATGATCTGGGTGCCCACGGTATAGACCGGCGTCAGGGAGGACAGCGGGTCCTGGAAGACCATGGCCAGTTCGTTGCCGCGATAGGCGCACATGGCCTTGTCACTGAGTCCCAGCAGTTCCTTGCCGTTGAGCCGAACGGAGCCGGTGACATCAGCAGTGGCTGGCAGCAGGCCCATCACGGCCAGGGACGTAACGGACTTGCCGGATCCGGACTCCCCCACGATGCCGAGCGTCTTGCCCGGCATCAGGTCGAAATCCACGCCGCGGACTGCATGGACCACACCGTTCTCCGAGTTGAAGCTGACGTTCAGGCCCCGGACGGACAGGACGGCATCGGTGGCGGCGGCCAGGCTGGCCGGCGCGGCGCGGAGTCCGGCTGCCTGGAGTCGCTGCTCCACCGTTGCAGCGGCGGGTTCAAGCGGGCCGGTGGTGATCTCGCTGCTCATGGTGCCATCTTCTCCACGTTGGGGGTTGCTGTACTGCGGCCCGCCGGGGACTTCCGCGGCCGGCGCTTCCTGGCCCGGCCGGTGGAACTGCTGCTCGGATCGAAGGCGTCCCGCAGCCCGTCGTTCATCATGGCCAGGGAACCGGTCAGCAGGAACATCACGGTCAGCGGCACCCAAAACATCCAGGGAAAGGTCTGCACCTGGGACGTGGCCCCGCCGATGAGGACGCCGAGGCTTACATCCGGCAGCTTGATCCCGATGCCGATAAAGGAGAAGGCCACCTCGGCAAGGATGGCGCCGGTGACGCCGCGGGTGATGTCCAGGACCAGGAGCGAGCCGATGTTCGGAACCAGGTGCCGCCAGACGATCCGGCGGGGCGGGACGCCCATGTATTGGGCGGCCTTGACGAAATCGCGCTGCATGAGGGACATGGAGAGCGACCGGATAAGCCTTGCCGTGCCCATCCAGCTGAAGACGAGCAGCACGACGGTCAGCAGGAGCCAGGACGGCAGCTCACGCTTGAGCCCTTCCCCGCCGCCGCTGGTGGCCACCGCCACCACAAGCAGGGCGGGCATCATGATCAGGGCCTCGAGGACAAAGAGCATGACCTTGTCCACCTTGCCGCCAAAATACGCCATGGTGCAGCCGTAGACGGCAGCCACCAGGACGGACACCAGGCCCACCACCAAACCGATCAGGATGGAGATCCGGGTACCTTCGACGGTCATGGCGTAGAGGTCGATGCCCGCCTGGGAGGTGCCCAGGTAGTGGTCTCCGGACGGGGGCATGCCGATGTTGAAAGGGTCGATGGTCTCCTTGTCCCACGGCGTGAAGTAGCCACCGACCAGGGAGAAGATGGTCAGGGCCAGGAAGATGGCCAGTCCGGCCACTGCGGTGCGGTTCCGGAGGAACCTCCGGAAAATGATGGTGGACTTTCCAATAACGACGTCGGCGCTTTCCAGGTGCGCGTCCTGCGCCACGGCTGCCGGGTCAACGGCGTTCAGGTTGGTCATGGTTACTGCACCCGCACTCTCGGGTCCACCAGGGTGGTGGCAAAGTCGGCCAGGATTGCCCCCAGCGCGAAGATGACGGAGCCGTAGGCCAGGGTGGCCGTGGCGGCGTTGACGTCCTGGAGCGCGATGGCGTCGATGCTCCAGGAGCCGACGCCCGGCCAGGCGAAAATCTTCTCGGCGAAGAAACCGCCGGCAAAGATCGCGGGAATGGTGAAGGCGATGCTCTGGGCCACCGGAATGAAGGATACCCGCAGGGCATGCCGGGTGATGGCCTGGTTCCGGGTGAGGCCCTTGGCGCGGGCGGTCCGGACAAAATCGGCGTTGACGTTGTCCAGGAGGTACTGGCGCTGGGCGATCTGGTAGGCGCCCCAGCCCACCAGGGTGATGGCCACAGTGGGCACCACATAGTGGCCCAGCATGTCCAGGAACTGGCCCCAACCCGGCGCCATGCCGGGGGTGGAAATTCCCGTGACGAAGAAGATCCGCTGGCCCACGCCCTCATTGATGTTGATGGCGCCCAACTGCACGAGGAAGTAGGCAATTGGCGCGGGCACGATGTATGCGAGGTAGCTGTACGACGTAATGACCCGGTCCTGCAGTTTGTATTGACGCGCGGCCGAGTAGACGCCCAGGGCAACGCCGATCACCAGGGTGAGGATGATGGAAGCGAGAAAGAGCCGGGTGGAGATCCACACGCGGTCACCGAACTCGGCGTTGATGAAGGCGCCGTTGGGGCTGCGGCCCCAGTCCCAGCGGGTCACGATGGCAGTCAACCATTCGACGTACCGCTCCCAGGGACTCAGTTCGGGGTCCAGGCCTTTGAGCCGCATGGAATTGGCAACCTGCTCAGGGCTGGGGCGGGGAATGCGCTCCTGCTCCAGCAGGGCAGGCTTGAGCGAGCTGACCGCCAGGAAGTATCCGGCGGACGTCGTCAGGAAGATCATGAAGAGATAGGTGATGCCGCGTTTAGCGAGGTACCTGAGCATGAATCCTTCCGAATCTTCCAGGCCGGGACGTTCGTGGCGTCGCGCCGGGCCTTTCACCAGCGGGTAGCCGGCCTCCCGCCGCCAGTAAGGCCAGCCCTGATGGACTATGTCGCGGGTCACATTGAGAGGAAAGTATCACAACGAAGAGCGCAAACCGCATGCCGTTGCAGGTAAAACGACCCGTCTGGACCAGATCGTTATGAATAAATTTGTGAAGTCGATGTGACTGGACGAACGTCCGGAAAAGTGCATCAGCTAAGCTCCGGCGAGGACCCGTGTGACAAGGTCGGTCCACGACGCGGCAAGGCGGGTGCGGCTGACGCTGTCACGCTGGACAAGGCCCAGGATGCGCTCCGGGTCCAACGTGGCACTCAGGGCGCCGGCCATGAGCCACGGTTCGTGGTCAAACCCTGCCTGCTCCAGCAGCATTCGAATGTGCCGCTGGCCGAGGACGGCGGCCGGGACCTCGAACCGGCCGGGCGACGCCGCCTCCGCGGCCACCACCAGGTCGCCAAACTCCACCACGTACCGGATCCGCTCCGTCCCGTAGGCAATGAGCCGCTCCATCGGCGGGGCGCCCGGTCCCAAGGGGGGAGGGCCGAACATGAAGCGCGCCTGGAAGGCGGACTCCGATTCGTCCAGGAGTGCGAGCATCAGGCCTGAGCGGCTGCCGAACCGGCGGAAGACGGTTCCCTTGCCCACGCCCGCATGCCTGGCGAGCCGGTCCATGGTGAGGCAGGCCGTGCCGCCCTGCTCGATAAGCTCACGGGCAGCACCGAGGAGGCGCGCCCTGTTCCGGGCGGCGTCGCTGCGCTCCGGCACCGCGCCGGGAGCTATGCCGGACCTGAGTGGGATGGATCTCACAAGATCCAGTGTATGGGGCGGGAATAGAAAACGGACTATGGTCCGTTTACTCTGATGAAGACCGGCGGTGGACGCCTACCGCGTTCAGCCCGGAATATCCCCCGATACAAAACCAGGAGTTCCCATGACGAAGAGCACCGTCCTGACCCTCGTCGGCAGCCTGCGCGCCGAATCCACCAACCAGAAGCTGGCCGAGGCTATCCAGCTCAACGCCCCGGAGCACGTTGATGTGGTCATCCACGAAAGCCTGGGCAACATTCCCTTCTACAACGAGGACATCGACGTCGAGGGCCAGGTCCCGGCCGCGGCTGCAGCACTCCGCGCAGCTGCCGACGCTGCCGACACCCTGCTGCTGGTGACCCCCGAGCACAATGGCACCGTCCCGGCGTCCCTGAAGAACGCCATCGACTGGCTGTCCCGCCCGTTCGGCGCCGGCGCCCTCGCCGGCAAGCCGACCGCCGTCGTTGGAACCGCCTTTGGCCAGTACGGCGGCGTGTGGGCCCAGGATGAGGCCCGCAAGGCTGTCGGCATCGCCGGCGCCGAGGTCCTGGAGGACGTTAAGCTCGCCGTTCCCGGCTCCATGGTCCGCTTCGCGGAGGTTCACCCCAAGGATGACGCCGAAGTCGTGGAGCAGATCAAGGGCATTTTCGACACCCTGGCCGCCGAGCGCGCAGCCGCTTAACAAACGAACAGCGGTGCCCGGCGCGACCGCGCCGGGCATTGTTGTGCCCGGGTTTATCCGCGCCGTTTGTGAATCATTACTCAACACCTGTTGCCTTTTTGACAACAACAGGCTGTATCCTAATGATGTGAGCCACGAAACAATCGACGCCGCAGCAGGGACGCTGCCAGCCGAAGCAATTGATGCCATCGAGAGGGCGGCCACCTCCGCCCACCGCCACGAGGAACTCTTCTCGGAGCGCGCCGCAAACATCCGCCAGTCCGCCGTCCGCGACGTCTTCGACATCTCCATGCGTCCGGGTCTGGTGTCATTGGCCGGGGGGAGCCCCTACCTCCAGTCACTTCCGCTGGACCGCCTGGCCGCGACTGCGGCGGAGATCATCGCCGGAGATGGCCTCACCGCGCTGCAGTATGGCGCGGGGCAGGGTACTGCCGAGCTGCGCAGCCAAATCTGCGAGGTGATGGCTGCGGAGGGCATCCTCGACGCCCGCCCGGAGAACGTGGTCATCACCGCGGGCTCCCAGTCGGCCCAAGACATCGCCACCAAGGTCTTCTGCAACCCGGGGGACGTGGTCCTGGTAGAAGACCCCACCTACGTCGGCGCCCTGAACACCTTCGAGGCGTACCAGGTCCGGGTGGAGACCGTGGAGATGGACGAATCGGGACTGGTGCCTGAACTCCTGGAGGCCAGGATCGCGGCCCTGCAGCTGGCGGGCAAGAACGTGAAGTTCCTGTACACCATCCCCAACTTCAACAACCCGTCGGGGATCACGCTGGCGAAGGAACGGCGGCAGCAGATCGTCGACATATGTCGCAAAGCGAATATTCTCATTCTGGAGGACAACCCGTACGGCCTGCTGCGCTTTGACGGGGAGCCGATCGCGCCGCTGCGGGCTGCGAACCCTGACGACGTTATCTACATGGGCTCGTTTTCCAAGATTTTCGCCCCGGGCCTGCGGATCGGATGGGCACTGGTGCCGGAGCACCTGCAGCGCCGGTATTACCTTGCCGCCGAAGCCGTCACTCTTTGCCCGCCGGCGTTCAACCAGATGCTCGTCTCGGCATACCTCCGGGACTTCGACTGGCGCGGACAGATCGAGACGTACCGCGGGCTTTACGCCGAGCGGTGCCGGGCCATGCTCGCAGCCCTGGCGGAGCACATGCCCGCCGGCACCAGCTGGACCAGCCCCGAGGGCGGATTCTTCGTCTGGGTCACACTGCCCGAAGGGCTCGACACCTACCCGTTGCTGCAAAAGGCGATCGACGCCGGAGTGGTGTTTATCCCGGGAGCCGCCTTCACGCCGTCGGACGAGCCGTCCAACAAATTGCGCCTCGCTTTCAGCGCTGTGCCCCCCGAGTCCATCACCGAAGGCGTGCGGCGCCTGGCGCCGGTACTACGGGAAGCCATTGCCGCGCTGTAGCGTTGGCCTCACACATCGCGTATGACATGAGCAAAGGAGCACACACATGAGCGGAACCATCGTTGTAGGCGTGGACGGCAGCGCCACGGCGAAGAAGGCAGCCGAGTCCGCCAGGGACCTCGCAGCAGCCCTGGGAGCGTCGCTGCACGTCGTCTCGGCCTTCGACAGCGACCGCACTGAGATCTTCGGCAGCGGCAGCGACCGCTGGATCGTCTCCGACGCAGATGCCGCCGAGCACGTGGCCCGCACCGTCGCGGAGTCACTGGGACGGGATGTCAAGGTAACCTACTCCTCCGCCCGCGGCCGTCCCGCCGACGCCCTCATCAAGGAGGCGCTGCGCATGGACGCGCGGATCATCGTGGTGGGTAACCGCCGGATGCACGGAATCGGCCGCGTCCTGGGCAGCGTGGCCAACAGCGTTGCGCACAACGCCCACTGCGACGTGTACATCGCCAACACGTACGACGCCGACTAGCACCAACGGCGGACAGCACTCCTTCGACAGACACCCTCCTGCGTTCCTGCCGGAGGGTGTCTGTTCTCACGCCTTGAACGGCTTCGTTACCCCGTGCGCAGCGATAAAATGGAGTACGCCCCCAACGGCGCGGACATCCGGTTTCCGCCCACCCGAAGGGGTTTTTCCATGCTCACGCTCCAGCGCCGCCACCTCGTCGGCCACGACATCCTCCTGGCCCGCCACGGCAACCACATCTGCTCCATGCGCGTTGACCGGCCCAACGGCAGGGTGGTGGCGCTCCTGGATGACGGAACACTGGACAGCGCCCCCAACGTGATCGCCCCGGACCTGGACCTCCCACTGGGCGTGGACAGCCTCCTGCGCGAAGACTGGAAACTGCTGGCTGCGATGAGCGGAGCGGCAGCCGCGTTTGCCGCCCTGATGGTGGGCGCCGCCGTCGTCATCGGCAACGCGCTGGGCGAGACGGCCAGCCTGGAGATCCTTTCCGCCTACCCGCCGTTCTAAGGCTCCCGTCACCCCGGCTGTTAATCGGGGATCCGCCTTGGGTTCACCGGAAGGGGGTAGGTTCCGGAGGGCATCTGCAGAGACACAATCCTGAGAGGCTCCCCCATGAGCATCCCCCGCATCCAAGGCATTCTCACCACCGCGGCCACGCTGGTGCTTGCCGGCTCCACCATCGCCGGCGCATTCGTCAGCCCCCAGGCAGACGGATCCAGCCAGGCAACCGCCTCCAACCAGGCTGTCAGGGCCACCAACCACCACACGGCGGACACGGCACTGGCTGATACCTTTGCCCGGGTTGACCGCAGCACCGTCTGGGAGCAGACCGGCAAGCTGAAGCTGGATTTCCCCACGTTCCACACAGAAGGCATCGCCTTCACCGAAGACCGCATCTTCCTCTCCTCCGTGGAAATCACCGAGCCCACCGTCAAGTACCCAACCCCACAGGACGGCTACGACCGTACCGCCGGCAAGGGCGTCGGCCACCTGTTCGTCATGGACAAGCAGGGCAACCTGCAGCAGGACATCATCCTGGGCGAAGGCGACATGTACCACCCCGGCGGCATCGACTTCGATGGAACCAACGTCTGGGTGCCCGTCTCGCAGTACCGCCCGAACAGCAGCACCCTCATCTACAAGGTGAACGCCGAAACCCTGGACGTCCAGAAGCAGTTCGAGGTGAAGGACCACTTCGGCGGCATCGTCATGGACAAGCAGACAGGCCATCTGGTGGGCAACACCTGGGGCTCGCGCCGGTTTGCCGAATGGAACCTGCACGGCAAGGAACTGGCAAGCTGGGAGAACCCGAATAACTTCATCGATTACCAGGACTGCCAGTACGTGCCGAACTCCAAGATGCTGTGCTCGGGCATCGCCAACCTGCCCCAGACCCCGTCCGCCGGCGGCACCGAAGCAAAGTATGAGCTGGGCGGTATTGCCCTGACCGACCTCAAGACCCGTACGGTGATCCGCGATATCCCGTTCCAGCAGTGGTCCAGCGCAGGCCACGTTGCGACGCGCAACCCGTTCAAGATGACTGCTGACGGTGACCGGCTCACCATGAAGGTGGCACCCGACGACGGCGACGAGGTCAACGGCACGGAGATCCTGACTTACGAGGCAACCGTCAAGTAGGACCGCCCCCAGCAGGCCTTCGCGACACCGGCGCCCGCCAGTCCATCACGGACCGGCGGGCGCTGCCGTAGGCCGGGGCTCCTAGTCCAGCAGGAGCGCGGGCTCTTCGAGGATCGCGGCAACATCGGCCATGAACCGGGCGGACAGGTCGCCGTCCACCACGCGGTGGTCGAAGGAGCCGCCAAGCGTGGTGATCCAGCGGGGAATCACTTCGCCGTCCAGGACCCATGGCTTCTGCTTGATGGTGCCGAAGGCCACGATGGCCACCTCGCCCGGGTTGATGATGGGCGTCCCGGTGTCGATGCCCAGGGCGCCGATGTTGGTGATGGTCAACGATCCGCCCTGCATCTCCGCAGGCTGGGTCTTGCCAGCCCGGGCGGTGGTGGCCAGGTTGTTGAGCGCCAGGGCCAGTTCCTTCAGGGACAGGTCCTGGGCGTTCTTGATGTTGGGCACCATCAGCCCGCGCGGGGTCGCCGCTGCGATGCCGAGGTTCATGAAGTGCTTCACCTGGATCTCGGCGCTACCGTCAGCGTTGTCCACCCAACTGGCGTTGACGCTCGGGTTCCGGGCCGCCGCCCAGATGACCGCCTTGGCCAGAATGAGCAGCGGCGAGACGCGGATGCCTTCGAAGTCCCGCGATGCCTTGAGCCGCTTGACGAATTCCATGGTCCGGCTGGCGTCCACATCAACGAAGATGCTGACGTGCGGGGCAGAGAAGGCGGAGTCCACCATCGCCTTCGCAGTAGCCTTCCGGACGCCCTTGACCGGAACCCGTTCGATTCGCTGCTCCTGCGGCTTGCCTGCTGCGCCCCAGAAGCCGTCCGCTTTGTCCAGTTCGGCGTCGCGCTGGGCCTGGTAGCTCACCAGGTCCTCACGCGTCACCTCCCCGCGGGAGCCGGTGGCCACCACATCGGCGAGGTCGATGCCCAGGTCCCGGGCGATCTTCCGGACGGGCGGCTTGGCCAGGACTTTGCTGACCAGGCCGGTGATGGTGCCGCCCAGGGTGGGACGGGGATCGACGACGGCGGCGGGGTTCCCGGACACCTCGGCCGGAGCGTGGGGCTGGACGGGCTCCACCTCCGGGGCGTTCACCGTCACCGCAGCAGAAGGCTGCGCCTTGCGCGGGCGGCGCTTCACGGCGTCGGCCTTGGGGCCGGAGCCGACCAAGGGGCCAGCTGCCGGGCTGTCCGCGCCCGGGGCCGGAAGCGTGCCGTACACCGGCTGCACCGGCCTTTC
This sequence comes from Pseudarthrobacter sp. NPDC058362, assembly GCF_042723515.1. Classification (NCBI taxonomy): domain Bacteria; kingdom Bacillati; phylum Actinomycetota; class Actinomycetes; order Micrococcales; family Micrococcaceae; genus Pseudarthrobacter; species Pseudarthrobacter sp. NPDC058362. The sequence continues at coordinate 72,444 of NZ_JBHXIW010000005.1, forward strand.
GGGGGCGCGGGCGTCCGCCGGGGTGGGGTCCCCCGCGATATCGTCACTGACGCTGATGATGGCTGTCCCGACGTCCACCGTAACGCCCTCCGGCACCAGCAGTTCGCTGACGGTTCCGGCGAACGGCGACGGCAGTTCCACCAGGGACTTGGCGGTTTCGATCTCGCACAGGACGTCATTGACGGCCACGGCGTCGCCCGGCTTGACCTTCCACGAGACGATCTCCGCCTCCGTGAGGCCCTCGCCGACGTCCGGAAGGTTGAACTTGTTCAGTGTCATGGTGTCCTCGGGTTGGGCAGGAATCAGTACGCGAGGGCGCGGTCCAGCGCCTCGAGGATGCGGTCGATGTCCGGAAGGTAGTCTTCCTCCACCTTGGCCACGGGGTACGGCATGTGGAAGCCGCCGACGCGGATGACGGGCGCCTCCAGCGAATGGAAGGCCCGCTCGCTGATGCGGGCCGCGATCTCGCCGCCGATGCCGCCGAAGGTGGGTGCCTCGTGGGCAATGATCAGACGACCGGTCTTTTGTACCGAGGCGGTCACGGTGTCGAAGTCGATCGGCGAGATGGAACGGAGATCGATGACCTCCACGCTGCGGCCGTCCTCTTGGGCGGCGTTGGCGGCGGCCAGCGCGACGGGAACCAGCGGGCCGTAGGCCACGATGGTGGCGTCGGTGCCAGTGCGGAGGACGTGTGCCTGGAAGGGATCCGCGGACGGGCCCGGAGCTTCTGTGTCCACCTCGCCCTTCAGCCAGTAGCGGCGCTTGGGCTCGAAGACGATGACCGGGTCCTGGCAGGCGACGGCCTGCTGGATCATCCAGTAGGCGTCGTGCGGGTTGGACGGGGTGATGATGCGCAGCCCGGCGGTGTGGGCGAAGAGCGCCTCGGGCGATTCGGAGTGGTGCTCCACCGAACCGATGCCGCCGCCGTAGGGAATGCGGATCACCACGGGAACGGTAAGGTTGCCGTTGCTGCGGGCGTGCATCTTGGCCAGCTGCGTGGTGATCTGGTTGAACCCGGGGAAGACGAAGCCATCGAACTGGATCTCGCATACCGGGTTATAGCCGCGCAGCGCCAAGCCGATCGCTGTGCCGATGATGCCGGATTCCGCCAGCGGGGTGTCCACCACCCGGTCCGGGCCGAATTCACCGATCAGCCCGTCCGTGACACGGTAGACACCGCCCAGCGGACCGATGTCCTCGCCCATCAGGAGGGACTTGGGATTGCTGGCCAGCGTGGCGCGAAGGCCCTCGTTGATGGCCTTGGCAATGGTCATGGTGGTCATCAGTGGCCTGCCTTCGCTGCTGTTTCGCCGGCCCCGTCCTCGGCGAAACCGGCGGTGTAGTTTTCAAACCAGGCCAGTTCCTCGGCCACCAGCGGGTGCGCCTCGGCATAGGTGTTGGCGAAGGCGGACCGGATATCCGGGGTTTCCAGGTCATGGGTGGTGCGCCGGACGTAGGCGGCGAGCTCATCGCCGTCGGCCTTCACCTGGTCGAAGAACGCATCATCGGCCAGCCCCTCGGCCCGGAGGTACCTCTCCAGCCGCTTCAGCGGGTCCTTGGCGCGCCAGGCGTCCTCTTCCGCCGATTCGCGGTATTTGGTGGGGTCATCCGCCGTGGTGTGGGCGCCCACGCGGTAGGTGAACGCCTCGATCAGCACGGGGCCTTTGCCCTGGCGGGCGTGCTCCAGCGCCCATTCGGTGACCGCGTGCACGGCGATGACATCGTTTCCGTCCACCCGGATGCCCGGGAAGCCGTAGCCCTTGGCACGGTCGGACAGCGGAACCTTCGTCTGGACGTTCGTGGGGACGGAGATGGCCCAGTGGTTGTTCTGGCAGAAGAAGACCACGGGCGCGTTGTAGGAAGAGGCGAAGACCATGGATTCATGCACGTCGCCCTCGGAGCTGGCGCCGTCACCGAAGTAGGCGATCACGGCCGCGTCCGGGGCTTCCTGCCCGCTGGCAGCCGCCAGCTTGCGGTCCCGCTGGATACCCATGGCGTAGCCCACGGCGTGGAGGGTCTGGGCTGCCAGGACCAGGGTGTACAGGTGGAAGTTCGTGTCCTTGGGGTTCCAGCCGCCATTGGAAACACCGCGGAACTGGCGCAGGAGCTCAGCCAGGTCCACGTTTCGCGTCAGCGCAACGCCGTGTTCGCGGTAGGTGGGGAAGATGTAGTCCTGCGGCTGGCTGGCCCGGCCGGAACCAATCTGCGCGGCCTCCTGGCCGGTCAGCGGCACCCAGAGGGCCAGCTGGCCCTGGCGCTGCAGCGCTGTGGCCTCCACGTCGAACCGGCGGATGGACGCCATGTCCGCGTACAGGCCGCGGAGCGCCTCGGGCTTCAGCTTCTGAGCATAGGGGCTGTAGACGGGATCATGACCGAGCTTTCCGTCGGCGGTCAGCAACTGGACCATCTTGACCGGGGGCTCACCCATTACGGCTTCCGCGTCAGCCTCACGCTGGTCGTCTACCGCTGTACCGTCGAACTCGGTGGCAGGCAGATGTGTGCCCATACCGTCTCCTCGCTTGCCGCGTCCGGATGGACCGCAATATAGCTGGGATATATGCCGCGCGGGGAATACATTCCGCGCGCGGCATATACATTGGCTTACTGATCCTAACTTTATCGTCAGCACCCAGCGGCAGGGCTACTTGTTAAGCGCTAGGAACGCTCCGATGCCTTTGTATAGTCCGCACAGAGGTCGAGGAAACGGGTGTTCGCCTCCGGCTCGCCGATGCTGACCCGCACACCCTCCCCTGGAAAGGCCCGTACGGAGAGCGCGCGTTCCCCGGCTAGCTCCGCAAAGCGGTAGCTTTCCCCACCCAGCTCCAACCACACAAAGTTGCCCTGCGCGTCCGGGACGCGCCAGCCGAGATCGCGCAATCCGGCCATGACCCGGGAGCGTTCGTCCACTAGGGTTTGTACCCTTTCTACAACCTGGTCATAGTTCTGCACCGAAACCATGGCGGCTTTTTCGGCGATCTGCGACACGGCAAAGGGCGTGGCGGCCACCCGCAGGTGCTGGGTGAGTTCCGGACCGGACACGCTGTAGCCCACCCGCAGCCCTGCCAGGCCGTGTGCTTTGGAGAACGTCCGGAGCACCACCACGTTGGGGTATTTGCGGTAGAGGGCGATGCCGTCCACGGCGTCTTCAGCGCGGACGAATTCCTGGTAGGCCTCATCGATCACCACCACAACGTTCGCGGGGACGGAGCGGATGAAGCGCTCTGTTTCCACTGTGGTCAGGGCTGGGCCCGTGGGGTTGTTCGGGGTGCAAAGCAGGATCACCTTGGTCCGTGCGCTGACAGCGGCGGCCATGGCGTCGAGGTCGTGGCGGCCGTCGGCGGTGACGGGAATGCGGACGCTCTCGGCGCCGGCCAGGCCGACGCTGATGGGGTAGGCCTCGAAGGACCGCCAGGCGTAGATGACTTCGTCTGCCTTGCCGTCATCGTTCTGTCCGGCAAAGGTGGCCAGAATTTGGTTCAAGGCGCCCAGGCTGCCGGCACCGGTGACGATGTCGTCGCCAGGGACGTTCAGGAACTCGGCCAGCGTGGCGCGGAGCCGGCTGCTGAGCGGGTCCGGGTACCTGTTGAAATCGGTCTGCCGTGCGATCGCGTCCACAACGGCGGGGAGCGGCGGCAGCGGGTTTTCGTTGGAGGACAGTTTGTAACTGGCCAGTCCGTCGACGGCGACGGGCGGCTTGCCGGCCGCATACCGGGGCAGTCTGTTCACCACAGGGCGGGGCGGGATACCGCCGGCCAGGGCATCAGTAGGGGTCATGGGACCTAGCCTACTTCCCGGCAATCATCTTCCGCGGGGCCCGGTGCGGTTCACCGAATTTTTGCCACGGCGTCACAATGCGCTGATGGACTGGCACCCCCACGAGGACCAACACGAAAGACACCACAATGATGATGCGAAAACTTGCCGCGGCTCTCACCGCCGCCGCGCTGGCGGTCGCCGGCGTGCTGGCCACCTATGCGCCGGCACGCGCCGGAGACGACGTCACGACGACCGGATCGAGCGGGATCCGCGTCATGTCCTACAACATCCACCACGGTGCCAGCGGCGAAGACGTCCTTGACCTGGAGCGGATCGCACAGGAAATCGAGTCCACGGGAGCCCAGCTTGTCGGTCTTCAGGAAGTGGACCGCCACTGGTCAGCCCGCAGCGACTACGTGGACCAGGCTGCATGGTTGGCTGACCGGCTCGACATGCACTACGTGTTTGCGGCCAACCTCGATCTGGATCCGGAGCCGGGACGGACCGAGCGCCGCCAGTATGGAACGGCAGTCCTCAGCACGTACCCGATCCTCAGCTCGGAGAACCACCTGCTCACCAACATCCAATACGCGGAGAAACCGACGGAGCAGCGGGGGCTCCTTGAGACGGTCATCAACGTCGCAGGCAACCACGTTAACTTCTACAACACCCACCTTGACCACCGACGCAGCGAACAGCGTCAGCTGCAGGTCAAAGAGATGATGGCGATCGCCGCCGAATCCCGCAGGCCCTCACTGCTGGTGGGAGACCTCAACGCGGTCCCGGAGTCGGTCGAAATGCAGCAGCTCATGACGCGTTTCAATGACGTCTTCGCAGCTCTCGGCCAAGGCGGTGACTACACGATGCCGGTGGAGAACCCCACCCGCCGTATCGACTACATCCTCAGCGAAGGGGAAATCGAACCCCGCTTCGCTGAAGTGATCAACACCGCAGCATCAGATCACCTGCCCATCGTGGCCGATGTCGTGGTGGCACAGAAGCCCAACGGACTGATGCGCTAGGCAGACCGTGGGAGGCAGCGGTGGTTTCACCGCTGCCTCCCACGGCCTGTGACAGCATTAGAGCATGCGCATCATCCTTCGGGTCATCATCAACGCTGCCGCCCTCTGGGTTGCCAGCTGGCTGCTGCCGGGACTGGACATCACCACCTCCGCCGCCTCGGAAGCCGTGGCAAAGACCGGGGTTACCCAGGGAAGTGAGACCACGGGTGTGGTTCTGGCCTACCTGTTCATCGGGGCGATCTTCGGAGTGGTCAACGCCCTCGTCCGACCCCTGGTGAGCTTCCTGGCACTTCCCATCACCATCCTCACCCTCGGCCTGTTCACCATCGTGATCAACGCGGCCATGCTCTACCTGACGGCCTGGATCAGCAGCTACACACCGGTGAAGTTCACCATTGACTCCTTTTTCTGGACCGCTGTGCTGGCGGCCATCATCATCACCCTGATCTCCCTGGTGACCGGGCGGCTTGCTGGTGCAGGCCGCCGCTGACACCTGAGCCGCCGCCGGCACCTGAGCGGTGCACTTGGGGAGAGAAGGCACGGAACGGTTTTCCGGTCTGCAGGTGCGTCCTGGTCAGGGAAAACCGCGTCGCCGTTGCCGTGCCTCCTGCACCCAGGACACCGGTGAGCACGGCGGAGGAGGCCGCAAGTGCAGGATCTGCGCTGTTGGACACTGCGCGGGCGCCGTCTTCGTAGTTGGCCAATGCGTGGCCCGGCCCCAGCGCACCCCGCTCATAGGCTGACACGTCATTGGTCAGCGTGACCGTCACGCGGCGGCCGGTATCCGGGTTGACGGCCCCCTCCCCTCCGGGCACTCCGTCCGCCTGGTGCTCCAGGTGCAGTGACTCCACCCCGGCGCCCGGCTGGATCCGCCCTACCGGCGAGCCAGCCGTAAGGACGTAGCGGACGTCAAACTCCTTCAGGACCTCGGGGTCCGCCGCGAAGTTCATGGCATGGATCCCGCCCTGGCTGTAGCCCACCACGGCAACCGGATCACCCTCCTGCGCGCCGGCGGCCCGCAGGGCCTGCAGGGTGGCAGCCGTGACGTGGCCGGAGTCCCAGGCCATGGATTCATGGATGCCGCCGAGATCAAAAGGATTTTCCTGGCCGACGGCAAGCGACTGGGTCCCCGGCACCACCACAACGAATGCCTTCCGGCCCCCGTTCTGTACCTCGATGATTTCGATGTAGCCGGCACCCCGCGCCTCGATGGCGCGGATCCGTGCCAGGAGGCCTGCCGGAGTGGCATCGAGCTGGATGGGAACGGTCTCGGCCTTCCGCAGCTCGATGGGCCGGGAGAGCCAGACCGGAGGGGCGCCGCCTGCCGCCTGCGTCCACTCCGAGACGAGTCCTGCCGCCCCCGCGGGAAGCCACGCGGCCGGAGACCGGTCCATGCCGTCCCGGTCCGGCCTCAGGGTGACAGCGGCGTTCTTCAGGCCCAGCCATACCTCATCAAGGGTGAGGAACCCCAGCACGCGACGCGATTCAGTTGCCATTTCGGCGAACCGGTAGTCCCGGATACAGTCCCTGATCCGCCCGCTGGTGCCCGCCATGTCAGCCGCAGCGCGGCCTATGTGCCCCTGCGCCCCGCGCATTGCCTGCGCGGCGGGCAACAGCGACCATGACGGAAGGCGCTCCAGCCAGCAGAATTCCTGCAGGATCCGCCCCGTCTCGTCCCGCACGGCCAGCAGCTCCGCAGCGAGGACATCCAGCTTTTCCGCGCCGTCCGTCAGTTCCTCCAACTGGACGGTGATGCCGCTGGTTCCGCCCCTGACCACCAGGCTGCCATCCCGGGCCGGCCCATAGATCCGAAGGGAGTCGTCCCCGGGATCCGATGCCCTCATCAGCGCAACCGGAGCGGGGAACCGGCCGTTCCCTCCGGCTCTTCACGGGCGCGGGACCTGAGGGCAATTCCCGCCTCCGCAAGCCCGTTCAACGAGCCGCGCAGCACCGCGGCATGACCGGCCGCTCTTTCCCGGTACGCGTTGCCCGCAGGAGACCGCCAGTTGTACAGCTGCACGTCCGCGCACCGCCGCAATACCTCCGCCACCCTGCCGGCACACACGTCCAGGCGGCGCGCCAGCTGCTCCAGTTCCGCCGCGCGTTCCAGCGCCCGCGGAACTTCACTCCCGATGCCCTCCAGCAGGTCGTTGCCCATCACTTCCCCCTTTACTGCGTTCCCGGGCACCACCCTAGGCAAGCCCCGGAACAGTGGTAAGCGCCGTCGTCGGCTATGTGGATAACCGGCCAGCGGCCAAGTAACGCAGCTGCCGGGCTTAGAGGGCCGCGGGAGTTCATGAAAGAATCAGCACATGCCTCAAACTGCCGCCACCGACACCCGTACGCCCTCAGGACGCCTGGCCCTCGCCGCGTCCCCGGAACAAATCGCGCTGGGCCCGCTGGACGGCCGTTACCAGGCCGCCGTGGCGCCGCTGGTCGATTACCTGTCCGAGGCCGCCCTGAACCGGGACCGCGTGGCCGTCGAGGTCGAGTGGCTCATCCACCTGACCAGCAACAACGTCCTTCCCGGCGCCGGACCCCTGAGCGCGGAACAGCAGGAGCAGCTGCGTGCGATCGTCACCGAATTCGACGCCGCATCCGTGGCCGAACTCGCCGAAATTGAGGCCGTGACGGTCCACGACGTGAAGGCCGTGGAGTACTACATCGGCAGGCGACTTACGGGCATCGGCATCGAAAATCTGACCGCCATGGTCCACTTCGGCTGCACCTCCGAGGACATCAACAACCTGTCCTACGCACTGGGCGTCAAGGGGGCTGTGGAGGACGTGTGGCTTCCGGCAGCCCGCAGTCTCGTGGCCCAGATCAGCAAGATGGCGGAGGACAACCGTTCAGTCCCGATGCTTTCCCGCACCCACGGCCAGCCCGCCACGCCCACCACGCTGGGCAAGGAACTGGCCGTCGTCGCGCACCGGCTGAACCGCCAGCTGGACCGGATCGCCAGGACTGAGTACCTGGGCAAGATCAACGGCGCCACCGGAACCTACGCCGCGCACGTCGCATCGGTCCCCACAGCCGACTGGCAGCAGGTTTCGAAGTCCTTCGTCGAGGGCCTCGGGCTCACCTGGAACCCGCTGACCACCCAGATCGAAAGCCACGACTGGCAGGCTGAGCTCTATGCAGACGTGGCACGCTTCAACCGCATCCTGCACAACGTCTGCACGGACATCTGGAGCTACATTTCCATCGGCTACTTCGCGCAGATCCCGGTGGCGGGCGCCACGGGTTCTTCCACCATGCCGCACAAGGTGAACCCCATCCGCTTCGAGAACGCCGAAGCCAACCTGGAAATCTCCTCCGGCCTGCTGGACGTGCTGGGTTCCACCCTGGTCACCTCCCGCTGGCAGCGCGACCTCACGGACTCCTCCAGCCAACGCAACATCGGCGTGGCGTTCGGCCACTCCCTGCTGGCCATCTCCAACGTGGCCAAGGGCCTGGAGCGGCTGGACGTTGCGGAAGACGTCCTGGCCGGGGACCTGGATACCAACTGGGAAGTGCTGGGCGAGGCGATCCAGATGGTCATGCGCGCCGAGGCGATTGCCGGCGTCGAAGGCATGGAGAACCCGTACGAGCGCCTCAAGGACCTGACCCGCGGCCAGCGCGTGGACGCGGCCCGCATGCAGGAATTCGTCCAGGGCCTGGGCCTCTCGCCCGAGGCCGAGGCGCGCCTGCTGGCGCTCACCCCGGGCAAGTACACGGGCATCGCGGACCAGTTGGTGGACCACCTCAGGTAGGCGGCTGCCCGCACTACAGCGTACGACGGCGGCGCCGGGCTCTTCGGGGTCCGGCGCCTTCGTGTTGACGCGGCGAAGTTTGGGCAGGCCGGGTGCGAAACTGGGAGGATGAAGCTCCTCCTCATCCGGCACGGCCAGACCCCCGGCAATGTCCTGGGCCAGCTGGACACCGCCCATCCCGGCCCCGGACTGACCGAGCTCGGCGTGCGGCAGGCCGAGGCGATGGCGCGTTCCCTGGCGCACGAGCCGATTGGTGCCCTCTACTCCTCCACGCTGGTCCGGACGCGGATGACCGCTGCCCCGCTGGGCCGGCTGCACAATCTGGACGTTAAGGTACTGGAGGGCGTGCAGGAGATTGAAGCGGGCGCCCTGGAAATGCTGACGGACCATGAATCCATCCGCCGCTACCTGGGAACCGTGTTTTCCTGGGCCGCCGGCGAACTCGATCGCAGGATGCCTGCCGGGCCGGACGGCCACGAGTTCTTTGGCCGCTTCGATGCCGCCATTGCGCAGGTGGCCGAACGCGCTGCGGACCGGGAGGAGGCCGCGGCCGCCGTGGTCAGCCACGGTGCGGCCATCCGCACGTGGGCCGGTAGCCGGGCCAGGGACGTGGACCACGAATTCGCCGCCCGGCACATTCTGGCCAACACCGGAATCGTGGCACTCGAAGGTGACCCTGACAGCGGCTGGAAGCTCATTCATTGGGATGGCAGCCCCGTCGGCGGACTCGCACTGGCCGACCCCACCGCCGAGGACCCGGCAGGGCGCGGTGCACGGCCCTAGCGACGCATAAGGCGCGCGGCCATCGCAGCGGCCTGTTCCGCCGTCGGCCGTTCCGCGCTGTCCATGGCCGTCAGGGAACGGAGGAATGACTGCCACTCCGGACCCAGCGAATCGGGGACGTGGGGGCTGCGGAAAGTCCGTGCCACGAGCGACTCCACGGCAGTTCCCGGGAAGGCCTTGTCGCCGGTGTGCAGTTCCAGGAGCACCAGGCCCATGGAGTAGATATCCCACGAAGTCTGCGCCGCGCCGCCGGAGGCCTGTTCCGGGCTCATGTAGTGCACGGTCCCGGAGGAGATGCCGGGTTCCGGGGAGGCTCCCGCACGGGCGGTGATGCCGAAGTCGATGATCCGGACGGGGCTGCGGCGAAGTCCGCTGAGCATCAGATTGGAGGGCTTGATGTCCCTGTGGACCAGCCCGTGGGAGTGCAGGTGGGCGAGCGCCTCGAACAGGCAGTACGCCCAGGCCGCCAGCTCTGCTTCCGGGCAGCGCCCCCGCGACACGACCCGGGACAGGTTCTCGCCGAGCGCAAGCTCTTCCACCAGGTAGGGGCGGCCGGCGTGGGTGCCGCGCTCCGGGGTGGTTCCGGAGGCGATGAAGCGGATGATGGAGGGGTGATCCAGGGTGGCAAGCACCGCCGCTTCGTTTAGGATCACGTTGCGGTGCTTGGGCTCGACCGCCACCGCGATCTTCACGGCAGCATCCGGTCCCCCGGTCAGGTCCACGGCTCGGTAGACCTCGGCGGCAGAACCCCGGCCCACGCGTTCCCGCAATTCATAGCGGCCTGCGAGGATGGCGTCGTTCGCCTGCCCGCCGGCGTGCCTGCCGATGGGGGCAGGGGAGGTGGCCGGCGCAGCGGGGCTGCTGGGCGCGGCAGGGCTGCCGGGCATGGCGAGAGTCGGGGTGCTCACGCGCAGAGTGCGGATTCGTAGGGGGACGCGGGCTGCAGCAGCGACTCAGGCGCGGCGGCCCCAGCGTCCAGCTGAAAGCCGCAGCTGCAGCGCCACACCGGGGGAAGGTGGACGGGCACGCCATCTTCCGGTTCGAAGCTGTATTCCACGGCCTGCGGTCCGACGGCCGGAACCACCAGTTCCATGGGCTCGCCGCAGTGCATGGGGCCGGCGTCTGTCGTTGGCATGCCGGCGAAAGAATTCGACGGTGAAAACTCTGCGAAGGTAACCAAAATGCTCACGACTCCATCTGGATGTAAACTCAGGACTGATCGTAAGCATACATATTACTAGTCGCACTAGCTAGTCCGCCTAGCTACTTCTCCTCGGAAACTTCTTCCAGGGCCTTGGTCATGCGGCGGAGGAAGTCCACCACCACTCGAGCTTCATCAGCGCTAAGGCTCTCGGCAACGGCCATCATGCGGCGGTGCATGGCACCCAGCGTGACCCGCACTTCCTTGTCCGATTCCACCGTGGGGACCACCACTACCGAGCGACGGTCGGTGGGGTGCGCCTCGCGCCGGACGTGGCCGCTGGCCACCAGCCGGTCAATCAGCGAAGTGGTGGAGGCGCTGGTGATGCCAAGGAACCGGCTAAGGTCCTTGGGAACCACGGACCGTCCGGACGCCTGGGCCCGAAGCAGGTAGCGGAGGGCCAGGATGTCGGTCTCGCCCATGCCCATAGAGTCGCGGGTGGACCGTCGCACGGCCGTCTCGGCGCTCCGGTAGTCACGCAGTGACTTCAGGATCGCGGCACTGTTGTCCAGTTGCCCGCCCTGCCCGTACCAGTACCCCGAACCTTCATTCACCGATGCAGCCATGCAGAACATCTTAGGCCACCTGATAACTAGGCCACCGAGAAACTTGACTCGCGGCCACTTCCGAGCGACAGTTCGGGCTGCCCGGGCTGTTATCCCATCGCTTACGACCCAGTAACACCCGCGTAACCGGCCCCTCTTAGCCTTGGGATGCATACCCCTTCGGCGAATCGAGGCCCCATGCAGACAAACCCCAGACTCAACATCCGGCAGGTGGCTTGGACCAACCCGGTGGGCGCGGATCTGCGCAGGGCACAGCAGGCGGAACTGGACGCCCGCTTCGGCACCCCGGACCACGAAGCCGGCACGCCGCCGTCGGCCGCCGACTGTGCAGTATTCCTGGTGGCATACGACAAAGGCTCCGGACAGCCCGTGGGCTGCGGCGGCCTCCGGCTGCTGGATCAGGCGACGGCGGAGATCAAGCGGCTCTACGTGGTGCCCTACACCCGCGGCTCAGGTGTTGCCGGCTCCATCCTGGCAGCGCTGGAGGCAGAGGCGTTCCGGCAGGGCATCACGCGCATCCTGGCCGAGGCCGGGTCTGCCCAGGCGGACGGGCGCAATTTCTACGCCAGTTCCGGCTTTGACCCGGTACCCAACTTCGGACCCTATATCGGCATGGAACACTCCGCCTGCTACGCCAAGAGCATCGACTGCCACAGCGCGGCACACACGGCCATGGCCTAAGCCAACCCGTTTACTGGGCGCCCGGCCAACCGGTGTAGGCCTCGGCAAGGTAGGCCCTGCCGTGGCGGGAGGACACCACCGAGTGCAGCTCCCCCAGCTGTCGGGCGCGGGAAAAGTCATCCGCGTCGGCCGGAGTGTGTAGCATGGTGGTCATCCAGTAGGAGAACTGCTGCGCCTTCCAGACCCTCTCCAGCGCGCGGTCGCTGTAGGTTTCCAGGAGCCGGTCCGAGCCGCTGTTGTAGTGGCTGTCGAGTCCCTCGAACAGTACCTTGACGTCGTGGATGGCCAGGTTCAGGCCCTTGGCGCCGGTAGGCGGAACGGTGTGCGCCGCGTCGCCGGCCAGGAACAGGTTGCCGTAACGCATGGGGGTGTGGACGAAGCTGCGGAACGGGAGCACCATCTTCTCCAGGACCGGGCCTTCCTTCATTTCGAAGCCGTTGCCGTTGACACGGCGGCGGAATTCGGCCCAGATCCGGTCATCGTCCCAGTCCGCCACGTTCTCCTTCGGATCGCACTGGAAGTACATCCGCTGCACCGTGTGCGTCCGCTGGCTGATCAGGGCGAAGCCGTCCGCGGAGTTGGCGTAGATGAGCTCATCGGAGCTGCGCGGCGCCTGCGCGAGGATTCCGAACCAGGCGAAGGGGTACTCGTGGAAGTACCACTTGCGGTTGGCCTCCGGAATCTGGAACCGGCAGTGGCTGCGGGAACCGTCCGCGCCCACCAGGAAGTCAGCCTGGATTTCGAACTCGACGCCGTCAGCATCGGTGAACCACACCTTCGGCCTGCCCTCAAGGTCGTGGACGGTGGTGTCCGTAACGCTGTAGCGGACGTCGCCGCCGTCATCCTTCCGCCGCGCGGCGAGATCCATGAACACGTCCGTCTGCGGGTACAGCCACACCGACTCCCCCACCAGGTCCTTGAAGTCGATCCGGTGGCTCTCGCCGTTGAACCGCAACTCGATGCCGTCGTGGCGGTCACCGTCCCGCAGCACGCGGTCCGAGACCCCGCTGTCCACCAGCAGGTTCACGGTGCCGTGTTCCAGGATGCCGGCCCGGACGGTTTCCGAGATTTCTTGGTGGCTGCGCACCTCGATGACGGTGGATTCGATGCCGGCCTTGGCCAGCAGGTGGGAGAGCATGAGGCCGGCGGGACCGGCACCCATGATGGCCACTTGGGTGGAGATAATCTTGCGGGGCATGGCTTCTTCTCGCTTCGTTGCGGGGCCGGGTTCCACGGCCGTGGGGTCTGCGTCCAGTGTGCGCCGGTGCCGTGCCCCGCTGACAGCACCTTTCCATTCAACGAAATCTTTTACGTCTCGCCGAGCTGCCTGGCAATCCCGCGCGCGGCAGTCTGGAGCGCCGGAACCAACGCCTGCAGTGACATCTCCTGAAGGGGAACCACGACGCCGAGCGCCGCCACAGCGCGGCGGCGAGGGTTAAGCACGGGGACGGCGATGCCCCACGTATCCGGATCAACCACGCCCTTGAGCTGCGCGAAACCCTGCTGCGACGTCGCGCTGAGCAGGGCGCGCAGGTCGTCCCGGCTGAGGCGGCCCTCCGGATCGGTGAACTGGGCGAGGTAGTCGGCCTGCAGGCCCTTCTCCTGGTAGGCCATGAGGGCCAGGCCGGCGGAGGTGATGTGCAACGGCATCCGTCCTGCAACCCGGGCACGGTTGGCCACCGAACCCCGCCTGGACAGCCGTTCGACGAACAGCGCATCCCAACCGTCCAGCACCGCCAGGTTCACGTTCTGGTTCAGCACCTGCTGGATGTCCTCCATAAACGGCATGGCCGCCTGGCGGAGTGCAAGGGTGGGGGACGCGCGGTTGACGAGCTCCCACAGCCGCAGTCCCGGCCGAACCACGCCGCCCGGCGCGGACTCGAGCAGGCCGTGGGCAGTCAGTTGCCGCACCAGCCGGTGGGTGGTGGCCAGGGGAAGATCCGCGCGGGCCGCGAGTTCCGAGAGCTGCAACGTGTTCACGTCCTCCGGAAAAGCGGAGATCAGCCGGACGATCCTGTCCACCACCGAGTCGCCGGAGGGTGAGTTCGCCATTGCGCCGGTCCCCGCTACATGCGGAGGGTCAGGGCACCGGGGTCCATCGTCATCAGGACGTGCTTGCCTTCGCCCTCGTGGTCCCCGTCCAACTGATAGTCGTCGTTGTGCTCCAGGGTGATCTCCACTGACTTGCCCTGGAAGTACTCCACCGCCGTATCGCGGTTGCGCCCCTTGCCCACGATCCCGGCCAGCACCGACAGCCAGCCCAACTTGCCGTGGTGGGGGGCCAGGACGGCGACGTCCAGCAGGCCGTCGTCGATCTTGGCATCCGGGAAGATCTCGAGGCCTCCCTGGACCTTGCCGCAGTTACCCACCATGACGCTCCGGACGCCCCGCCGCACCACGGTCCTGCCGTCCACCACCACGGTGGCCTTCACCGGCTTGCCGGGAAGGTTCCGGATCCCGGCGTCCACGTAGGCCAGCCAGCCCACCTTGTCCTTGAGGTCCTCATTCGTGTCCGCCATGATCGTGGCGTCGTACCCTACCCCGGCCATCACCAGGAACATCTGTTCCTGGTCCGGGTTGCTGCGGCGGGCCCGGACAACGTCGATCCTGCGCTCGGTGCCGGTCAGCGCGCCGGCCATGGCGCCGTCGTAATCCGTCACATCCATGCCCAGGTTCCGGGCCAGGAGGTTGCCGGTGCCCAGCGGAAGTAGGCCCATCGGAGTGTCCCCGCCGGCCAGGACTTCGGCCACGCACCGCACGGTCCCGTCGCCGCCGGCGGCGATCACCAGGTCGGCCCCCTGCGCCAGCGCCTCCCTGGCCTGGCCGACGCCCGGGTCTTCCTTGGTGGTTTCGAGCCAGATGGCCTCGCCCCACCCGTTCTCCACGCAGTGCTTGGCCACCAGGCCGCGCACGTCGATGTCCACCGGCTTGGCGGGGTTGACGATGATGGCGGCGCGCGGGGGCGATGTGGAGTTCGTGGCAGTCATGGCGCCAGCCTACAGTGCCTTGACCGCGCCCAGGACCTGCGCCAGCGAGTCCTTGGCGTCCCCGAAAAGCAGGGACGTCTGCGGCTCGTACAGGAGGTCGTTCTCGATTCCGGCGAAGCCCGGCCGCATGGAGCGTTTGAGGAACACCACCTGCCTGGCCTCGGACACCTCAAGGATGGGCATGCCGTAGATCGGCGAACCCGAGGACGTCTTGGCCGCCGGATTCACCACGTCGTTGGCACCAACCACCAGCGCCACGTCCGCGGTCTTGAAGGCCCGGTTGATCTCCCCCATTTCCTTCAGTGACTCATACGGCACATTGGCCTCGGCCAGCAGCACATTCATATGGCCGGGCATGCGGCCGGCCACCGGATGGATGGCAAAGTCCACCTCGATGCCCCGCGCCTCCAGCGCCTGCGCCAGTTCCGCCGCCGTATGCTGCCCCTGCGCCACCGCCAGGCCGTACCCCGGCACGATGATCACCCGCTGCGCGTAGCCCAGCAGCACCGCCACGTCCTCCGCGCTGGAGGACCTGACGGGACGGTCGCTCACGGCGGTGGATCCCGCCGTCGAACCGCCGCGGAAAGCCCCGAACAGGATGCCCGCAACGCTGCGTCCCATCGCCGCGGCCATGGCCCGGGTAAGGATGGTACCCGAGGCGCCTACCAGCGTGCCGGCCACCACGAGGAGGACGTTGCCGAGCACCACGCCGGACGCCGCGACGGCCAGGCCGGTGAATGCGTTCAGCAGCGAGATGACAATGGGAACGTCCGCGCCGCCCACGGGGAGCACCAGCAGGACGCCGGCAGCCAGGCCCAGGAGCAGCAGGCCCACCGCGAGGGCCAGGGATCCCGTCATGATGATTCCGACGGCGGAGCCCACCGCCGCGAGCAGCACCAGCGCCATCACCACGGGAAGGCCGGGGAAAACGACGGGGCGGGTGGTCATCAGTTCCTGCAGCTTGGCGAACGTGACGCCGGAGCCGGCGAAGGACACGGCACCCACCAGCAGCGTGAAGACGATGGCCAGGCGCACCCATGGATTGTCCGTGTGGGCGAGCTCCAGCAGGGCCACCAGCGCTGCCGCACCGCCGCCCACGCCATTGAACAGCGCCACAAGCTGGGGCATCTGGGTCATCTTCACCCGGCGCGCAACGGGTGCTGCCACTGCACTTCCCAGGGCGATGGCCGCCAGGATCCACGGAATGTTGTCCAACCGGGCGGACAGGAACACCGTCACCACGCCGACCACGGCACCGAGGGCGCCTATCAGGTTTCCGCGGCGGGCGGTCCGCGGCGAGCTGAGGCCCCGCAGCGCCAGGATGAAGAAGACGGCGGCAACGAGGTACAGGAGCGAGGTCCACACCGGGTCCAGGATGCTCATTTGCTGTCCCCCTTCGGTGCGGCTGATTGCCTGCTCCGGAACATGTGCAGCATCCGGTCCGTGACCACGAACCCGCCCACCAGGTTGGCTGTTGCCAGCACCACGGCCAGCAGCGCCACCCCCAGGACCCAGAGGTCCGTTGCCTGGCCGGCCACGATGATGGCGCCCACCAGGATGATGCCGTGGATGGCGTTGGCGCCTGACATCAACGGTGTGTGCAGGGTGCTCGAGACCTTGGACACCACCTCAAAACCCACAAAGACCGCCAGGACCGTAATAGTCAGCAGGCTCATCCCGTCCATCACTGCACCCCTTCCTGCCGGGTCTCGAGGCGCGGCGCCAACAGCTCGGCAGTGGGCTGGTGCCGCACCGCGCCGCCGTGGGTAAGACACGCGCCAGCTACCACGTCGTCGTCGAAATCCAGTGTTAGCGAGCCATCCCTGACCAGCAGGGCCAGCAGGTTGGCAACGTTCTTGGCATACAACCGGGAGGCATCCGCGGCCATGGCCGACGCCGGGTCCTTCAGGCCCACCAGGGTGACATAGCCGGAGCCGTCCGCGGTGGGGACCAGGATGTCCTGCCCGGGCACGGAGCCTTCCACGTTGCCGCCGGACTCCGCGGCGAGGTCGATGACGACCGATCCTGGGCGCATGCCCTGTACCATTTCGCGCGTCACGAGGCGGGGCGCCGGGCGGCCGGGGACCGCCGCCGTCGTAATCAATACGTCCGACTGCGCCACGTGCGGTGCCAGCAGCTGGCGTTGTCGGGTGCCGGCGTCGGAACTCAGCTGGCGGGCGTACCCGCCGGCCGCCTCCGCAGTCTCCAGGTCGAGCCGGATGAAGGTACCGCCCATGGACGCGACCTCGTCGGCGGAGGCGGGCCGTATGTCGTTGGCGAAGACTCGGGCGCCCAGCCGTTTGGCCGTGCCGATCGCCTGGAGGCCGGCCACCCCGGCGCCGAGGACCAGGACCCGCGCCGGGGGAACCGTGCCCGCGGCGGTCATGTAGAGCGGGAAGAAGCGGGGCAGGCGGATCGCCGCCTCAAGGACGCAGCGGTAGCCGGCCACCAGCGCCTGGGAGCTGAGCGCGTCCATCGACTGCGCCCGGGAAATGCGCGGTACCAGCTCCAGCGCGAAGGACGTGGCGCCGGCGTCCGCGAGCGCCTGCACCGTGGGAAGCGAGGACGACGGCGACGCGAGGCCTACCGTCACGGCGCCCGGTTTCAGCGCGGCGGCTTCGCCCGGATCCAGCGGGCGGACGTGGGCCAGGATGTCCAGGGCGCCCGGCTCCAGTTCGTCGACCACCTCCGCGCCGGCCTGGCGGTAGTCCTGGTCCGGATGCCCGGCGAACTCGCCCGCGCCGGCCTCGACGACGACGTCCAGGCCCAGCCCGGCCAGCTGCTTCACCGTCTCCGGAGTGGCGGCGACGCGCCGTTCCCCGTCCGTGCGTTCCCGCGGTATGCCCAGTTTCACCCGCGACTCCCTTCCTGCTGCACATGTCCTGCTGCATCCGGCACAAGATCCGCGGGCGGCGCCACTGCAGCACGCGGTTGGCTAGAGTCTATGGCTCCCCGCCCCTTGCCGGGAGTTCTTGTCCATGCAGAGGGCTTCTCCGGCCGTTTTAGGCCCTCTACGTGGACAAAACTGCGGCCCGGCCGCTTGTTCCCCGCCACCGGCGGCCGTAGCGTACTACCAATACGCGCCGTCGCCTCTGGCGGCCCGCTCCTGGGGGAGGAAGACCGGATGGCACAAAGCCATGACGACCTGCTGCGTCAGGCCCGGCTGCTGGAGAAAATCGGGCAGTCGGTCATAGCGCTGGATGCCGGCTACCGAATTTGCTACTGGAATCCGGCGTCGGAGCGCCTTTACGGCTTTCCGGCCGGCGAAGTCCTGGGGGCCGGCATCAACGACTTGGGCATTATCGACCGCACCGATGCCCGGACCGCGGAAATTGCCGCCATGGTGCGGTCCGGACTGGAGTGGTCCGGCGAGTGCTGGGTCAGGCACCGCGACGGGCACGGCTTCCCCATCCACGCCACCATTTCCATGCTCGACGACGGCCTGCCGGGCGACTGGTCGCTGGTGATCATTTCCAAGGACATCTCACAGCGCAAGCACCGGGAAGCGGTCCTCCGTCGAATGGCGGCGCTGGTGGAATCCTCAGGAGATGCCATCATCGGTACAGACCTGAAGGGGAAGGTCACCAGCTGGAATACTGGGGCCGCCCGGATGTTCGGCTGGACGGCGGTCGAGGCGACGGGGAGGGATCACAGGCTGATGACCGGCTCTGCGGAGGATGGGGCCGGCAACGGCGTCCTGGCCTTTTTCGACCGCAACAGCCACACCCAGGGGATCGAGGCCAGGTGGCAGCGCAAGGACGGGTCACCGATCGACGTTTCCCTGACGGTCTCGCCGGTCCACGATGAGGACGGGTTCCGGGTGGGGTCGTCTGTCATTGCCCGCGACGTGACGGCGCTGAAGCGGCTTCGGATGGAAGCGGACACTGAACGGGAGCGGCTCCTCGCTGCCCAGGAACTGGCCCACGTGGGAACGGTCGAATACAACTACGGATCGGGAACGTGGTGGCATTCCCGGGAGTATGCACGGATGATCGGTCTCGGCCCGGGCGAGAAGGCTTCACGGGAAAAGATCCGCTCCCTCGCTCATCCGCAGGACCGGGCCCTGCTGGAGTCGGTTTTCGACCGCTTCAATAATGGGGAACGCCACGCTGAATACGAATTTAGGATCGTCCGCGGGGGCGGAGAAATCCGCTGGCTGCAGTGCGTAGCCCGGATCGCCGAGGGGCCGGATGGACGCCCTGCCCGGCTCCTGGTCACTGCCATGGACATCACCGGACAAAAGCGGGCGCAGGAGGTCCTGGAACACCAGGCCTTCCACGATGCCCTCACCGGGCTGCCCAATCGGTACATGCTCGCCAACGTCCTGCAAGGCCTCCTTGACCGGGGTCGCCTGCGGGTGGTGGTGATGTTCGTGGACGTTGACCGGTTCAAGCTGGTGAACGACGGAATCGGCCACGGTGCAGGAGACAGCATCCTCCTCCAGCTGGGCGAACGTATCAGGGCGAACGTCCGCGGCACGGACACCGTGGGCCGGTTCGGCGGCGACGAATTCATCGTTATTTGCGAAGACCTGGGCGTGGACCAGTCCTTGGGGATGGCAGAAAGGATCCGCGCAGCCACGCGGGAAGGCTTCGAACTCCAGGGCCGCAAGATCTACCTCAACGTCAGCATTGGCATAGCCCGCGCCGAACCCGGCGATACCGCCGAAACGCTGCTTAGCAGCGCCGATACCGCCATGTATGCCGCGAAGGCCGCAGGCGGCGACCGGGCTGAAATCTTTGACCTGGAACCACAGAACGGCGGCATCAGGCGGCTGGACCTTGAGTCCGGCCTGCGCCAGGCGCTGGAACGGAACGAACTGACCGTTGTCTACCAGCCCATCGTGGACTTGGCTACGGAGCAGCCCGTGGGCATGGAAGCCCTCCTGCGCTGGCGGCACGCCCTTCATGGGCCCATCGACCCGCAGACGTTCATCCCGGTTGCGGAGGAGACCGGCCTGATTGTTCCGATCGGCGAGTGGATCCTGCGCCGGGCACTCGGCCAGGCTGCGACATGGCGCCGGACCGTTCCCGGAGCGGAAAACCTGGGCATCAGCGTGAACATCTCGGTCCGCCAGCTCGCGGTCCCGGACTTCCCGGAGAGGGTGCGCCAAGCCGTCGGGGAAGCGGGCATCGATCCGGGCTCCATCAGCCTGGAAATCACGGAAAGCGTGCTCATGGAACAGGCACAGCTGCCCATGGAGGCGCTGCGGGAGCTCCACAGGCAGGGGATCCGGCTTTCCATCGACGATTTCGGGACCGGCTACTCGTCCCTGAGCTACCTGCGCTGGCTCTTTGCCCGAGTGCTTAAGATCGACAAGGCCTTCGTGGACGAACTCGGCGAGAATCCCCAGGGCGCCACCCTCATCGAACTGATCCTGGGTACGGCACGCAGCTACGGACTGGATGTGATCGCGGAGGGCGTCGAAACCCCAGCGCAGGTGTCCGAGCTCCGGCGGCTGGGGGTGCCGTACGCCCAGGGTTACCATTGGCAGAGGCCCATGCTGGCGGAGGAGGTTCCGACGTGGCTCCTCGGGCGGAAGGTCAGCCGCGGGCCGTGAGGTCCGCCGAAATCAGCTTGGCCGTGGCCACGGTTTCCTGCGCCACGGAGGCCAGATAGGCGTCAGGCTCCGGCTGCGCCGCCACGGACTGCGCCTGCAGGGACACGTTCACCGCCGCCACCACCTTGGATCCGTCAAACACCGGCGCCGCCACGGACATGAGCCCGAGTTCCAGCTCCTGGTCCAGCACGCACCAGCCCTGCGCGCGGACGGTATCCAGGACGGCGAGCAGTTCGGGGACGGTTCCGAGCGCACGCGGCGTAAGGGGTTTGAGGTCCGCTGCTTCAAGGTAGGCAGCCAGTGCCTCCGGCGGCAGGTTCGCCAGCAATACCCGGCCCATCGACGTGGCATACGCCGGGAAGCGGGTCCCCACGGTGATGCCGATGTTCATGATCCGCCGCGTGGTCACCCGCGCAATGTAGGCGATGTCGGTGCCGTCCAGCACGGCCGCGGAGGTGGACTCCCCCAGTTTCAGGGACAGTTCCTCCAGGTGCGGTTGCGCCAGCTGCGGCAGTGAAAGCCCGGACAGGTACGCATAGCCCAGCTGCAGGACCCTGGCCGTCAGCGCGAACGTCTTGCCGTCCGTCCGCACGTAGCCGAGCTCCACCAGGGTGTGCAGGAAGCGACGCGCAGTGGCACGCGTCAGTCCGGTCCGCGCCGCCACTTCAGTGAGCGTCATGACCGGGTGTTCGGCCCCGAACGCGCGGATCACCGCCAGGCCGCGCGCCAGCGACTGGACGTACTGGTCGCTGGCCTGCGGGGTTCCTGGACGGGCAGCGTCGGTCATGGTTACCAATCCTAGGCCCCGGCGCCTTTCCTTAACGTCCGACGGCGGCGGCGGGCTTCAGCGGTACAGGCACCAGTTCCTGGAGTTCTTCGAGGGTGCAGCCGAAGGTTTCGCGGACGGTGACGCCCTCGGGGCCGGTGAGGAAGACGGCCTTGTCCGTGTAGACGCGGGTGACGCAGCCGACGCCGGTCAGCGGGTAGGTGCAGGCTTCCACGATCTTCGAGGCGCCTTCCCGGGTCAGGAGGGTCATCATCACGAAGACGTCCTTGGCGCCGGTGGCCAGGTCCATGGCCCCGCCGACGGCCGGGATGGCGCCGGGTGCGCCGGTGTGCCAGTTGGCGAGGTCACCGGTGACGGAGACCTGGAATGCGCCCAGGACGCAGATGTCCAGGTGCCCGCCGCGCATCATCGCGAACGAGTCCGCGTGGTGGAAGTACGAGGCGCCCGGGAGTTCGGTGACCGGAATCTTGCCGGCGTTGATGAGATCGCCGTCGATCTCCTCGCCCTTGGCCTCGGGGCCCATGCCGAGCATCCCATTCTCCGTGTGGAGCGTGATGTTCTGTTCCTCGGTGAGGAAGTTGGACACCAGGGTGGGCTGGCCGATGCCGAGGTTCACGAACGAGCCCGGGGCGATGTCACGGGCCACCAGGCGGGCCAGGTCGTCACGGCCCAGCGGGGTATCGGAGGTCTGGAGGGACAGTTTGTTGGACTGGATGGTCATTTCAGGCCGCCTTTTCTGCCGTGGCGCCGCTGCCGGCCACCTGGACGATGGTGTTGACGTAAATCCCCGGGGTGACCACGTTTTCCGGGTCCAGCGCTCCGGTGGGCACGATTTCGGAAACCTGCACGATGGTGTGCTTCGCGGCGGCGGCCATGATCGGACCGAAATTCCGGGCGGTCTTGCGGTAGACCAGGTTGCCCTTGCCGTCCGCCTTGAGCGCCTTGATCAGGGCGACATCGGCGTGGATGGGCGTCTCGAAGACCTGGCCCCGGCCGTCGATGATGCGGGTTTCCTTGCCCTCGGCGAGCATGGTGCCGTAACCGGTGGGCGTGAAGAACCCGCCGATCCCGGCACCGGCCGCGCGGATTCGCTCGGCGAGGTTGCCCTGCGGGACGAGCTCGAGCTCGATTTCGCCGGCCTTGTACTTGGCGTCGAAGTGCCAAGAGTCGGACTGCCGCGGGAAGGAGCAGATCATCTTCTTCACCCGGCCCTCCTTGATGAGCAAGGCCAGGCCCTGGTCGCCCTGGCCGGCGTTGTTGTTGACGACGGTCAGGTCCGTGGCGCCGCACTCCATCAGCGCGTCGATCAGCTCGAACGGCTGCCCGGCGTTGCCGAAACCGCCGATCATCACGGTGGAGCCGTCCTTGATCCCGGCCACGGCCTCGCCAACAGTGTCAATGAAATTCAGCATCTTTAGCCCTTCACTCCGGCAGTTACGTTTTCGAGGACGACGGCCAGGCCCTGGCCCACGCCAATGCAAATGGCCGCGATACCCCAGCGTTCCCCGGAGGCCTGCAGCGAGCGGGCCAGGGTACCCAGGATCCGGGTCCCGGACGCACCGAGCGGGTGGCCCATGGCGATCGCGCCGCCGTGCCGGTTCACGATCGAGTGGTCGATGCCCCAGGCGTTGAGGCAGGCCAGGGACTGCGCGGCAAACGCTTCGTTAAGTTCGACGGCGCCCACCTGGTCCCAGCCGATGCCCGCCTTTGCGAGGGCCTTGTTCGCCGCCTCCACCGGGGCGTAGCCGAAATACTGCGGATCGTTCGCGTGCGCTCCACGGCCAGCGATCCGGGCGAGCGGGTCCAGCCCGAGCACCCCGGCGGCAGCCTCGGATCCAATCCAGGCCGCGGAGGCGCCGTCGGACAGCGGGGACGCGTTGCCCGCGGTGACGGTGCCGTTTTCCGCGCGGAACACGGTCTTGAGGCCAGCAAGCTTCTCCGCAGAGGAACCGGGGCGGATGCCCTCGTCCCGCACCAGGTCCGTGCCCGGCACCGGAGCCACAAGGTTGTCATAGAACCCCTCGTCCCAGGCGGCGGCGGAGAGGCTGTGGGAGTTGGCGGCGAATTCGTCCTGGGCCTCACGGGTGACGCCGTACTTTTCGCGGAGCCGCTCGGTGGCCTCGCCCAGGGAGATGGTCCAGTCCTGGGGCATCGCCTTGTTCACCAGGCGCCAGCCCAAAGTGGTGGAGGCCAGTGTCATGTCCCCGGCCGGGTAGGGCTTCTCCGTCTTGGGCAGCACCCAGGGCGCGCGGGACATCGATTCGGCGCCGCCCACCAGCATCAGGTCCGCGTCGCCCGCATTGATCTGGCGGGACGCGATGATGGCAGCGTCCAGCGAAGAGCCGCAGAGCCTGTTGACCGTGGTCCCGGGAATGGAGACCGGCAGTCCGGCCAGGAGCGTGCCCATGCGGGCGATGTTGCGGTTCTCCTCGCCGGCGCCGTTGGCGTTGCCGAAGACCACTTCATCGATCCGCTCCGGGTCCAGTGCGGGGGCGCGCTTCACGGACTCTTTGATCACGTGCGCGGCCAGGTCGTCCGGGCGGACCGCAGCCAGTCCGGAGCCGAACTTGCCGAACGGGGTGCGCACGGCGTCGTACACAAAAGCCTGGTTCATGGGGTGGTGTCCATTTCTCGAAACACTTGCTGGGCGGTTTTGAAGGCGGTGTTGGCTGAGGGGACGCCGCAGTAGATGGCGGTCTGGAGGAGGATTTCCTTGATCTCGTCCCGGGTCAGGCCGTTGCGGAGTGCTGCGCGGACGTGCATGGCCAGCTCTTCCCAGTGCCCGTGCGCCACCATGGCCGTCAGGGTCACGGCGGAGCGCATCTGGCGGGACAGTCCGGGCCGGGTCCAGATTCCGCCCCAGGCGATCCTGGTGATCATGTCCTGGAAGTCCTCGGTGAACCCGTCCTTGCTGGCGTTGGCCCGGTCAACGTGGGCGTCGCCCAGCACTTCGCGCCTGACGGCCATGCCGCCGTCGTAGATTTCCTGGCTGGTGGCCCCCGGCTGTACGACGCCGTGGCGCGGGTCGCCGGCGCTCACGCCTGTTCTCCGTTCGTTTCGGCCCAGGAAATGAGGCTGCGCATCAGGTCCGCAACGTGCGCCGGTGCCTCGGCCGGGGCAAGGTGCGCCACGCCCTCAAGGCTCACGGCCGTGGCGGTGCCGCCGCCCGCGGTGATTCCGGACGCCACCTCTTCGGCCATCGACGGCGGCGCCACCCCGTCCAGGGCGCCGGCAATGATCTGCGTGGGGACGCGGATGCTGCCCAGTTCGCTGCGCACGTCAAAGGCTGCCAGGGCCTCGCAGCAGAACGCGTAGCTGAAACGGTCGGCGTCGCGCAGGGAATGCAGGAGGCGGCTGCTGAAGTCCGGCTCGCGGTCCATGAAACCGGGGGCGAACCAGCGCTCGGCGGAACCCTGGATCATCACGGCCGTCCCCTGCGTACGTACGGTTTCGGCGCGTTCGAGCCAGGCCTCCGGGGTGCCGATTTTGGCTCCGCTGCACTGCACGGACAGGCTCCTGAGGCGTTCCCCGTGCTTGATGCCCAGCTGCAGGCCGGTGGCCCCGCCCAGGGAGACGCCGGCGTAGTGGAAGTCCGCACCCGGTGCGATGGAATCCACCAGGTCCACCACGGCACCGGCCAGGTCGGCGACGTCGAAGGTCTCGGCCGCAGCAGGCGAGACACCGTGGCCGGGCAGGTCCCACGCGACCACGTCGTAATCGTTGCCCAGCAGGGAGGCAGCCCGGTTCCACAGGAGGGTGGACGTGCCCAGGGATGGGCCAGCCACCAGCAGGGGGTGCTCACCGAGGGGGCGCTGGGGAGACAGCAGGGCGGCTTTCAGTGCGGGCTTAACCACGGTTGGCTCCGTTCGGGTCGGTGCTGGATGGGGCAAAGTCGGGATAGGCTGCCAGGATGCGCCGCGCGATCTCCGGCGACTGGCCAAGGTAGCTGGCCGGATCCAGGAGTTCGGCGAGCCGCAGGTCCGTGAAGGTGTCGGCCGGGACGGCGTCGCGCAGCAGCCTGCGGTAGGTAGCCGGCTGCTCTGCGGGCGGGGCTTCCAGGGTCCGGTCGACCACGGCCTGGAGCTGCTGCCTGCCGTTCAGGCCGTCCCGTTCCGGAAGCAGCGGGGCCACGGCCGCGCTCACGCCTTCGGCCAGCAGCAGCGGCCCGGCCAGGTCCAGGTTGCGGCGCATGGCGTCCGGGAACACCCGCAGGCCTTCGGCCAGCTCCCGGGCGTGGCCTGCAGCGCCCAGCGTGAGGGCGAGCAGCTGCCGGAGAGCGGGCCATTCGGTGTGCCATGCGCCGTCGGGGCGTTCGTCGTTGAAGTTCGCGGCCGCAAGGTGCAGCTGGGCGGCCAGCCCGGGAGCCTGCAGCGCCGCGCTGCGGACCAGGACGGACAGGACCGGGTTCTGCTTCTGTGGCATCGCGGAGGACACGCCACGGCCGGCAGCCCGCGGCTCCGCTGCCTCGGCTACCTCGGGCCGGCTCAGGAAGAGCACGTCCGCGGCGATCTTGCTGAGCGCGTCCAGCACGGAGGCCAGGGCGTGGCCAAGTGCGGTGACGGGCAGCCGGTTGGTGTGCCACGGTCCCGGCGCGGGCGCCAGGCCCAGCTGCGCAGCCAGTCCGTCGGCCAGGCTGAACGGGGTGGCCGGGTTGAACGGCGTGGCCGGGTTGAACGGGCCGGCCGGGGCGTCCGCGGTGAGGACCGTCGCGGCGGCAAGCGTTCCCGCGGCCCCGCCCAACTGCACGGGAAACTGCAGCCCGGCGAGCTGACGACCGGCGGCGGCCACGCCGTGGAACCACTGCGCAGCCCGCAGCCCGAAGGTGTAGGGCAGGGAATGCTGGGTCAGGCTCCTGCCGACGCACAGCGTGTCCGCATGCTGCCCGGCCAGGGCGGCGAGCGCCGCCGTCGTGCCTTTGAGGTCCCCCAGCACCGCCTCCACGGTGTTCCGGGCCAGCAGCATGAGTGCCGTGTCCAGGACATCCTGGCTGGTCAGCGACGTGTGCACGGCCTTCGCTGCCCCAATGCCCGCATGGTCCAGCGCGGCCACGTTCTTCCGCAGGTCTGCCAGCAGCGGGATGACGGGGTTGCCCCCGCCCTGTGCGCGCCGGGCGATATCCGCTGCGTCGTAGCGGCCGGGTTCAGCGGCTGTGCTGACGACGGCGGCAGAACCGGCAGGGGCCAGGCCCGCCTTTTCGAGGACGGCAGCCCAGCCGGACTCGACGGCGAGGATCGCCGCGAGTACCGCGCCGTCGCCTGTCAGCGCCGCCACCACGGGTGAGGCGGAGACGGGACTGAGCAGGCCGGCGTCGAACGTTCCCGGAAAGGCGCCACCCGCGCCGGCTGACTGGCTCACTGGAAGTCCAGGAAGACTGTTTCGCCCTCGCCCTGCAGGCGGATGTCCCAGGTGAGGCCGCCGTCGGCGCCGCGGCGCGCAATCAGCGTGCTGCGCCGCTCCGGCTCCAGCGATGAGAGCAGCGGGTCCTTGGCCAGGGCGGCCTGGTCCTCCGGCAGGTACACCCTGGTGAACAGGCGGTTCATCAGGCCGCGGGCAAAGACGGCCACCGAGATGAACGGCGCCGCGCCCGGCTCGGTAGGGCCGGGGTTGACCGTAGTGAAGGTGAACTGTCCCGTGTTGCCCACGGCAGAACGGCCCCAGCCGGTGAACGTGTAACCGTCGCGAACCAGGGAACCGGTGCGCTGGACCACCTTGCCCTCGGCGTCCGGCTGCCAAATTTCCAGGATGGCGTCCGGGATGGGCTGGCCGGCGCCGTCATACACGGTGCCCTGGAGGCGGATGGAGCCGGGCGAACCGGGCGCCAGCAGTTCGCTGTCCTTGGCGAATGGCAGCGCGTAGCCGTAGAAGGGGCCCACGGTCTGGCCGGGGGTGGGGACGAGCTTATTCATGGTCATCTCCGTCTGCTCCCATCGCTTCATTCTCGGTCCAGGTCCGCTTGGGGCCGGTCAGGACGATGTCCCAGTTGTAGCCCAGCGCCCACTCGGGGCTGGTGAGGCTGTGGTCGTAGCTGGCCACCAGCCGGTCGCGCGCGTCCTGGTCCACGATGGACTGGTAGATGGGGTCCAGCGGGAACAGCTGGTCCCCCGGGAAGTACATCTGGGTCACGATGCGCTGGGTGAACTCGGTGCCGAATAACGAGAAGTGGATGTGCGCCGGACGCCACGCGTTCAGGTGGTTCTTCCACGGGTAGGCGCCGGGCTTGATGGTGGTGAACCGGTAGGAGCCGTCCGGGCCGGTGATGCAGCGGCCCACGCCGGTGAAGTTGGGGTCCAGCGGCGCCGGGTGCTGGTCGCGCTTGTGGATGTAGCGGCCCGCGGAGTTGGCCTGCCATATCTCCACCAGCTGACCGGCCACCGGGCGGCCGTCGCCGTCCAGGACGCGGCCGGTGACGATGATACGTTCGCCGAGCGGTTCGCCATTGTGCTGGATGGTCAGGTCCGATTCCAGCGCATGCACGTCCTGGTGGCCGAAGGCCGGGGAGTACAGCTCGATGGTCTCCGGGTCCGCATGGTGCAGGCTCTTGGTGGGGTGCCGCAGGATGCTGCTGCGGTAGGGGGCGTAGTCCAGCCGTGGCTGCGTCTCCACGGCAGCTCCGTCCTTGACGGCCTGGGCGTACGCTTCGCCGAGGGCGGCCATCTCGGCGCTGAGGTCCGCCTGGCCCTCTGCGGCGGCGTCGAGGGGTGCGTGGCCTGCCTTGGGTTCGGCGGGAGGCACGAGCTCCTCTGATTCGGCGTTGGTCTCTTCCGGCACGGCTGGCTCCTTTCTGATGCTCTGGTTATCTGCTGGGTTGGTGGGGTTGGCGGTGGTCGTACTGGACGGCGTGTCGGACCGGGGCGTTGGGGGCGCCGTAGCCGTCATAGCCGCCTCGGCGTTCCACCATTTCGAAGAACACGCTGCCCACGGTGGCGGTGTAGAAGTGGAGGAACTCGCCGTCTCCGTCCCGGTCATAGAGCAGGTTCAGGTCCTGCAGGGTGGCGAGGAACTCCGGGTCCAGGCCGAAACGGGCGTCCAGGTCCTCGTAGTAGTTGGCCGGGATCTGCAGGAAATCGAGGCCCCGGTCCCGGGCGGCACGGGCGGTGGCCACCAGGTCGTCCACGGCGAAGGCCACGTGCTCCTGGTAGGCCTTGCGCGGCTGCCGGTCCCCCTGCCCCGCGGGTGCCTGCTGGATGGGCGCGAGGTTCAGCACCAGGCGAACGGCCGCGTCCGAGGTCTGCATGACCTGCGACCGGACCAGGCCGCTGGGGCTGGGCACCTCGGCGAACGGCAGCGGCTCCAGGGCCAGCGCGCTGGTGTAGAACAGCACGGCCTCGTCGAAATGCTGCCACGGCTGGGCGAGATTCACGTGGTCGATCACCGCCCGGGTGGGGGAATGGGGATGCTCCAGGCCTTCGCCGAATTCGTGGGTCCATGCTGCCGTGCCATCCGGGCTGCCCTGGCACAGGAAGATTTCGGTGGAGTCCGGGGCGCAGATGCCCTGGAACACTTCCTCGTCCGCCTGCACTTTCCGGGCGACCACGGGGGCCTTGAGCTGCTGGGCCCGCGCTGAGGCAATCACGGGGGATTCGACGTCGAAGCCCAGCGCCGCGATGGCCGGCTCGGCGTGCCCGGCGGCCTGTTCGTTGATGATGACCCGCGCCTGGCCCATGGTCCAGAGCTGAACGTCCTTGGTCCGGTGCCGGCCCTCAAACTGGAAGCCAAGATGGCCCAGGAGCTTCTCCAGCTGCGCGGTGTCCTCAGCCTTGACCTCGGCAAAGTTGAAGCCGGCGGGTTCGTTCACCTTGGGCAGGGTGGCCAGCTCCATGGGATAACGACGGCGGAGCGCAGCGCGGCCGGTCCCGTCGGCTCCGGCGGCGTTCCCCGCGAGCCATTTGGCACTCTGCTCCTCCAGCCAGATGAGGGACCGCATGGCGTCCACGGCCGTCCGTTCCACGTCCGACTGGCGGAACACGTCGTTGAAGACCTCCAGCGAGACCGGCCCGGAGTAGCCGGCACGGACCACGTGGCCCATGAACTTGGCCAGCTCGAACTGCCCTTCGCCCGGGAAAACCCGGTAGTGGCGGCTCCAGGAGAGGACGTCCATGGAGAGCTTGGGGGCATCGGCCACCTGCACGAAGAAGATCTTGTCCGCGTTGATCTGCTCGATCGGAGCGGTGTCCCAGTCGCGGGACAGGATGTGGAAGGAGTCCAGGCAGGTTCCGAGATTGGGGTGGTCCACCATCTGCACCAGCCGGTACGCGTGCTCGTAGTCGTTCACGTACTTGCCCCAGGCCAGGGCCTCGTACGCCACCTTGATGCCGTGGTCGCCGGCAAGCCCGGCAAGCTGCGCCAGCTGGGAGGCGCGCAGGCCGTCGTCGTCAATCGTGGCTGTGGCGACGTTGGAGCAAACCAGGACCGTGTCCATTCCCAGACGGGTCATGAGCCGGAACTTTGCCGCGGCCCTGCGGAGGTTGGCTTCGAGCAGGTCCGGGGTGACGCCGTCGAAATCCCTGAACGGCTGGTAAAGGTCAAGTCCCAGCCCCAGGTCCGCGGCCATTTTGCGGACGTCCTCCGGGCTGAGCGGGGAGGTGACCAGGTCCTGTTCGAAGATTTCGATGCCGTCGAAGCCGGCGATGGCGCAGGCCTGCATCTTTTCCTTCAGCGTGCCGGACAGGCAGACCGTGGCGATTCCGGTGCGCATCAGGCGGCCACCTCTTCAGCGGCCACGAGCTCCAGGAAGTGGGCGCGCATGCGCTCCGGATCCGCTTCCAGGCCGGTGAAGATCCGGAAGGCGTCAGCAGCCTGGCCGACAGCCATGCGGCCGCCGTCGAGCACCTGGCAGCCCTTGCCACGGGCGGCACGGACCAGCTCGGTGTCAATGGGCCGGTAGACGATGTCCGCCACCCAGTGGCGCGGCTCCAGCAGTTCCAGGTCCAATGGCGCGCCCGGGTGCGCGGCCATGCCCACCGGAGTGCAGTGCACCAGGCCGTCGGCGGCGCGCATCAGCTGCGGCAGCTCCGACGTCGTACGCGCCGTTACGGTGCTGTCCGGGAAGAGACCGCCCAGCTCGGCAGCGCGCACTTCGGCGCGCATCGGGTCAACGTCCACGAGGTCCAGGGCACGGACCCCGGCGGTCAGAAGGGCATAGGCGACGGCGGACCCGGCACCGCCGGCGCCGAGCTGGACGACGCGGTCCAGCGCTGCGCCGGGGAGTCCGGAGGCGAGCGCCGCAGCGAAGCCGGAAAAGTCGGTGTTGTGGCCGATGAAGCGGCCATGCCGGATAAGCACTGTGTTAACCGCGCCCAGCCGGCGGGCGTCCGGGGTGACCTCGTCAAGGTGTTCGAGGACCAGCTGCTTGCAGGGGTGAGTGATGTTCAGGCCGTTGAAGCCCAGGGTGCGGGCGCTCTGGAGGATGCTGCCGACGGCCTCACCGGGCAGGCCCAGCTCCAGGAGGTCGATGGGCCGGTAGAGGTAGCGCAGGCCCTGCACATCCCCCTCACGTTCGTGCATGGGAGGCGTGAGTGAAGGCATGACGCCCTCGCCGACCAGTCCTACAAGGCAGGACTCAGTCTGATTACTCATCCGCGCAGCTCCTTTGGTTACGGCACCGGAAGCCGGGTGCGGGCTGTGCCGCAGGGCCGGTTTCGATGATGGTGATTACGGTACAGGAAAAGTTCACTTAGCGCACTATCGTTCGGGATACGAACACTAGCGCTGCGGCAAGCGGGCCGCCAGTTCCGCGGCGGCCTCCTGGAGGAGCGGTACGTGGGCTATCAGCTCCTCAAGGGAGAGACGGAAAACGGGGACGGCCGTAGCCAAGGAGGCGAACGCGAAGCCCTGGGCGTTCAGCAGCGGGACAGCCACCGCGCGCATGCCCGCCTCGTTTTCCTCGTCCATCACCGCATAGCCCTGCCGCCGCACCTGCTCGATCTCCGCCCGGAAGGCCTCGCGACTGGTGATGGATTTCTCGGTCAGCGCCTCCAGCGGCAGTTCTGCCAGCAATTCCTCCCGCTCCGCGTCCTCCGCGAACGCCACCAGCGCCTTGCCCACGGCGGTGGTGGACAGGGAACCCAGATGGCCGGGGTCGCTGGTTACCCGAAACATCTGCGGCCCGTCCACCTTGTTCACGGTGAGGTGATGCTGGCCGTCGCGCACGCTCAGGATCGTGGCCTCGCCGGTCTGTTCGGTCACCCGGCGCAGGACCGGCATGGCGGCACCGGCGAATCCATGGTGGTTCGAGACCCGCTGGCCCAGCTGGAACACGCGGAGGCCCAGGTGGTAGCGCCGGCCATCCGGCTCGTAGTCGACGAACCCGTCGCGGGCCAGGGAGCCGAGAAGGCGGTACGTGGTGCTGAAGGGCAATTGCGCCTGGCGGGAAATTTCCGCCGCACTGGCGCCGCGGGGTTCGTCGCCCAGGAGAACCAGCAGGCTCAGGGCTTTGCCGACCATGTCCACGCGTCCCGGGCTCTTGCCTGCGGGCTGGTTGTCAGCAGCTTCGACATCATCGTCCACTGTGGTTTGATTCACACTCATGACTCGATATTGCCACAATGTGAGAGCTATTTCTAGATTGTGAGAAATTTCTTGACAGGTGATGGGACTCACAGCCATCATTGCTGTATCGCACAAGTAGCTCCCACCATGTGGCTACTCGTCCCGGTTCTTCTCCGGACACCAGCCGCGCACCGCACCCTGCCCGCATCAAGGCACCGGCGGCTGCGGACCCAGATCCACCCGCGACAATGTCGTCACACTAAGGAACTTCATGAGCCAGACAACTTCGCCGGCCGCGCAGGCCTCGGGCGTCCACGGCGGCACCCCAAAGAAAGCCGCAGTCGCCAGCTTCCTGGGCAGCGCCGTCGAGTACTACGACTTCTTCATCTTCGGTTCGGCTGCCGCACTGATCTTCCCCACCGTCTTCTTCCCCAACGCCGATGCCAACGCAGCCATCATGTCCTTTGCCACGTTCGGGTTCGCCTACGTGGCGCGGCCCGTGGGGGCCGTCATCCTGGGCCACTTTGGGGACCGGGTGGGCAGGCAAAAAGTCCTCATGTTCACGCTCGTGCTGATGGGCGCCTCGACCTTCCTCATCGGCTGCCTTCCGGACTTCAACACGGTGGGCTGGTGGGCCCCGGCGCTGTTGGTGCTGGCCCGCCTGTGCCAGGGTCTGTCCGCTGCCGGCGAGCAGGCCGGTGCATCCTCCATGACCTTGGAACACGCTCCGGACAACCGCCGCGCCTTCTTCACCTCCTGGACCCTGACCGGTACCCAGGGCGGCCAGATCCTCGCTGCCCTGGTGTTCATCCCGGTCCTGGCCCTGCCGGACGAAATCAAGTTCGGCATCGGCTGGCGCATCCCGTTCTGGCTCAGCGCGCTGGTGGTTGTAGTGGCCTTCTTCATCCGCCGCACCCTGCACGAACCCCCGGCCTTCGAAGAAGCACAGAAGTCCGCCCAGATCTCCAAGCTTCCTGTCGCAGACCTGCTCCGCGGACACTGGCAGGACGTCCTGCGCGTTATCTGCTGCGCCTTCATTGCCGCGGTGTCCACAGTGTTCGGCACCCTTGCCATCAGCTACGCCAAGACGGTAGCCGGCGTGGACGGCAGCATCACCCTCTGGCTGGTGGTGGGTGCCAACCTGGTGGCACTGGGCACGCAGCCGCTCTTCGGCATGCTGGCGGACCGGATCGGCCGGAAGCCCGTCTTCATCTACGGCGCACTGGCAAGTGCAGTCCTCACCCCGGTGTTCCTGCTCAGCCTGGAATCCGGCAGCATCCCGCTGATGTTCCTGGCCGCCATTGGAATGTTCTCCTGCGGCTACGCCGCCTCCAACGCCGTATGGCCGTCCTTCTACGCGGAAATGTTCAGCACCAAGGTCCGGTTCTCCGGCCTGGCCATCGGCACGCAGCTCGGCTTCCTGATGGCAGGGTTCGCACCGGCCATCGTGGCGGCCATGGGCGGCATCAAGCCCGGCGGATGGGTGCAGATCAGCATCTTCACGGCCGTCATCTGCACGGTTGCGGCCATCTCCGCCTCGACCGCCAAGGAATCCTTCAAGGTCCCCACCAAGGAGCTGGGGCTCAAGTAACGCCGGGCGTCGTTCGCTCCCGCCCGGTTGCTATTGCGAAAGCCCGCCGTTCCCGGCAGTAATCCCGGGAACGGCGGGCTTTCTCTCTGCTTGCCTCCGGCTGGGGCGGCACCAACCGGGCTGGAACGCACAGTGGCCCGCTGCTACCCTCGCCCGGTCTCGAGGACCGAGGCCAAATCGAAGTTCACCGGTTCCTCCAGCTGCGCGTAGGTGCAGGATTCAGGATCCCGGTCCGGGCGCCAGCGGTTGAACTGGGCCGTGTGGCGGAACCGTTCACCCTCCATATGGTCGTACCGGACCTCCACCACCAGGTCCGGGCGCAGCGGCACGAAGGAGAGGTCCTTGCCGGCGCTCCACCGGCTGCCCTCGGCGTTCCGCGGTGTGCGCTCCCCTTCTTCCTGCCTGGCCCAGGCCCACGGGTGGTCCTCGAAGTCCGTCACCAGGGGCTGCAGCTG
Organism: Pseudarthrobacter sp. NPDC058362; assembly: GCF_042723515.1. Lineage (NCBI taxonomy): Bacteria > Bacillati > Actinomycetota > Actinomycetes > Micrococcales > Micrococcaceae > Pseudarthrobacter > Pseudarthrobacter sp. NPDC058362. The sequence goes on from NZ_JBHXIW010000005.1 coordinate 106,073, forward strand.
TTCAAACAATTCCCGGCGCCGGGCCATGGGAAAGGCGCCGATCACCCCGACACTGGCCAGGCCGCCGTCCTCCTTGTACAGGCCGAGCAGCAGAGATCCGATAGCGTCCGGGCCGCTCTTGTGCAGCCGGTACCCGGCCACCACGCAGTCCGCGGTCCGTTCATGCTTGACCTTGTACATGACGCGCTTATCCGGCTCATACTTGCCGTCCAGCCGCTTGGCCACGATGCCGTCCAGACCTGCCCCCTCGAACTGCTCGAACCACTGCCCTGCCGTGTCCTGGTCCGTGGTGGCGGCAGTGAGGTGCACCGGGGCAGTACTGGCTGCGAGCGCCTTCTCAAGGGCCGCCCGGCGCTCCGAAAAAGGCCTTCCTGTGAAGTTGTCGTCCCCCAGGGCCAGCAGGTCGAAGGCGACGAAGCTGGCCGGGGTCTGTTCGGAGAGCAGTTTCACCCGGCTGGCCGCGGGGTGGATGCGCTGCTGCAGCGCGTCGAAATCGAGCCTGTCCCCGGATGATCCCACCAGGATGATTTCGCCGTCCACCACGCAGCGAGGCGGCAGGTTCTCCTTAAGTGCGGTTACCAGCTCCGGGAAGTAGCGGGTCATGGGCTTTCCGTTGCGGCTGCCGATCTCCACGTCATCCCCGTCGCGGAAGATGATGGACCGGAAACCGTCCCACTTGGGTTCGTAGCTGAGGCCCGCGCCGACCGGGATATTTCCGATCCCGCTGACTGACTTGGCGAGCATGGGCGGGACGGGCGGCATCACGGGCAGTTCCATGGTGCCCATTCTTGCCCGTCCCGCGCAGACGGGAAAGGGCCCCGTCCAGAGGACGGGACCCTTTCCGTGCGGCAGTCCGCGGATGATTCCGGGAAATTAGGCGGGCAGGCCTGCCGGGTCGGTGACCGGCGCTTCCTCAACCGGGGCCACAACCACGGCGTTCTGTGCCTCGTACTGCTCGGCAAGTGCCTGGTAGGCGGCCTTGGCCTGGTCCACGGCAACCTGGTTGGCAGCCTTCAGGGACTTCAGCGCCTCGAGGTTGGTGGCGCGGAGGGCCTGGACCTGGTCCTGGGCTGCTTTCTTGGCGGTGCCCTTGGCCGACTTGGTGGCCTCGAGGGCAGCCTTTTCGGCGGCCTGGTAATCGGCGTGTGCCTGCTTCTCGGCAGTGAGAGCGTCGGCCTGGACGGTCTTGAAGGCCGCGAATGCCGCCTCTACCTCTTCGAGGGTGACCGGTGCAGCCACAATTTCCTCCACGGCCACGTAGCCGCTGTCCACGGTGGCGTCAGAAGCGAACGCGGCCCCTGCGCCTGCGCCTGCCATGAGGCCGGTTGCGAGGACTGCTGCTGCCATTTTGGTGATTGCTGACATGTAATGACTCCATTGGTTTGGGGAAGTGTCGCAGCCGGTCCAGCACCAGCTGTCCATTCCAAAGTAGCCAGCCGAAACCAGCGTGGAGGGAACCTTGGGCTGATCCTTGCCAAACCCTTTCCGGGGTCGGATTTTCCTGCGGGAAACCTGCACGCATGCTTGCCTTGGGCTGTTGAACGCTCGACAGAACGCTATCGGGAACGGTAGAGGTTAACGATGGTTACTGTCGGGTTTCACGCATCGCATGAACAAATCAGTCCGGGCCGCCTGCTCCAGGACGTCCAGCACGCTGAGCAAGCCGGCTTTGACGCCGCCATGTGCTCGGACCACATCGAACCCTGGTCCGCGCGGCAGGGCCACTCCGGCTTCGCCTGGTCATGGCTCGGCGCCGCCCTGGCCACCACCGGCCTGCGCTTCGGGGTGGTCACCGCGCCCGGCCAGCGCTACCACCCGGCCATCATCGCCCACGCCTCGGCCACCCTGGCCAGCATGTTTCCGGACCGGTTCTGGATGGCACCCGGCAGCGGCGAGAACATGAACGAGCACGTCACCGGAGACGCCTGGCCGCCCAAGGCAACCCGGCAGCAGCGGCTTGAAGAATGTGTGGACGTCATCCGCAGGCTGCATCGCGGTGAGGAAGTCACCCACCATGGCCTGGTGACAGTGGAACAGGCCCGGATCTGGGATGTCCCGGACACTCCGCCGCCGCTGATCGCTCCGGCCATCAGCGTGGAAACGGCACGCCGCGGGGCAGCGTGGGCGGACGGCCTGGTCACCGTGAACCAGCCCGCCGCTAAACTCAAGGACATGCTGGCTGCCTACCGGGGCAACGGCGGCCACGGCAAGGCCGTCCTCCAGGTTCACCTGTCCTGGGCGCCCAGCGAGGAAGAGGCCACGGCCATCGCAATGGACCAGTGGCGGACCAACACCTTCGCCCCGCCCGTTCCGTGGGACCTGCCCACCGCCGGGCATTTCGACGGCGTAAGCGGCACCGTGGGCGAGGAACAGGTCCGGAAATCGGTCAACGTTTCGGCAGACCCTGCCCGGCATGCCGCATGGCTCGCTGAGTACGCGGACCTGGGCTTCGATGAGCTGTACCTGCACTTCGTGGGTCAGGAGCAGGCCGCGTTCATCGACACGTTCGCGGACCAGGTCCTGCCCCAGCTGCGGACCGCGGGAGCCTACGCATGAGGATCGCGGAAACCTCGGACCTGTGGTGGAAGAACGCCGTCATCTACTGCCTGGACGTGGAGACGTTCTTCGACCACGACGGCGACGGCACCGGCGACTTCGCCGGCCTCACCCAGCGTGTGGACTACCTGGCCGCCCTGGGGGTTACCTGCATCTGGCTCATGCCCTTCTATCCGTCCCCGGACCGGGACGATGGGTACGACGTGACGGACTTCTTCGGCGTGGATCCGCGCCTGGGCACGCTGGGTGATGTGGTGGAGTTCATCCGCGCCGCCAAGGACCGCGGCATGAGGGTAATCGCGGACTTCGTGGTGAACCACACCTCGGACCAGCACCCCTGGTTCGTCGAGGCCCGCAAGTCAACGGACAACCCTTACCGGGACTTCTACGTCTGGCGCCCGGACTCTCCGCCGGACACCTCCGACGAGGTGGTGTTTCCCGGAGAGGAGAACTCGCTGTGGACCAAGGATGAGGCCACCGGGGAGTGGTACCTGCACATGTTCGCCAAGCACCAGCCTGACCTGAACGTAACCCACCCGAAGGTGCGGGACCAGATTGCCAAGGCGATGGGGCTCTGGCTGGAAATTGGCCTGGACGGCTTCCGACTGGACGCGGTGCCGTTTTTCCTGGAGACCCGCGGCCAGCCAAAGGACCAGGCGGCCAACCTCGATCCGCACGGTTATCTTGCCGCGCTGCGGAGCTTCGTGAGCCGCCGCAACGGCAGCGCCGTGCTGCTGGGTGAAGTGAACCTGCCCTACAAGGAACAGCTGGAGTACTTCGGCGGCCCGGAGGGCAACGAGCTGAACATGCAGTTCGATTTCTTGTCCATGCAGAATATCTACCTGTCCCTGGCTCGCCAGGATGCACGCCACCTCGGGGAGACGCTGAAGAGCCGTCCGCCTATCCATCCGGACAACCAGTGGGCCATGTTCGTGCGCAACCATGACGAACTAACGCTGGACAAACTTGGCGAAGGGGAACTGCAGGAGGTCTTCGACGCCTTCGGGCCGGAGAAGAACATGCAGATCTACGGCCGGGGCCTGCGCCGCCGCCTGCCTCCGATGCTCGGCGGCGATGCTGAACGGCTGCGAATGGTGTACTCGCTGATGTTTTCGCTCCCGGGCACCCCGGTCCTGTTCTATGGCGAGGAACTGGGCATGGGCGAGAACCTGCGGCAGAAGGGCCGCGCCGCCGTCCGCACCCCCATGCAGTGGACCAGCGAAAAGAACGGCGGATTCTCCACCGCCAAGGCCTCGGACCTTGTGGCTCCGCTGGTCCAGGGCGAATACGGCCCGGAGAACGTTAACGCCGCGGCGGCCAAGCGGGACCCGGAGTCACTCTTCAATTTCATGTCGGCCCTGATCAGCCGCTACCGCGAATCACCTGAACTGGGGTGGGGCGAATTCAGCATCATCGACCAGCCTGAGCCCGCTGTCTTCGCGCACACCTCCACCTCCGACGGCGGCACCCTCGTCCTGCTCCACAACTTCAGCGAAAAGACTGTGAAGGTCACGGGTTCAGTCGCCTCGGAGTCTGGTCCGGCCGGCGATTTCCGGAATTCCCGGCTCCTTGACCTGTTCGACGGCGAGAACGCCGCCGTGGAACCGGACGGCACCTTCACGGTGGAGCTTGGGCGCTACGGCTACCGGTGGTTCCGCCTGCACCGCAAGGGGGACCGGCTGGCGCCGTGAAACCTGCAGGGCGCCAAGAACTAACAGCCCCCTAACCGCGGGGAAACAGGGACGCAATAACGCCCGGCCACACTGGAAGTGCAGGCAAGAGCCGGCACCCGCTCCAGCCAGGAGGCCCCGCCATGTTGAAGAAAGCGACCCCGCAGGTTACTCGCGTCCGCGCCTTGGATCAGCTGCACCGCGGCGACGAAATTGAGGCCCGCCTCTCCGTGGGCCCGTCGTACGACGACGTGGTGGTGCGCCGCGGCAGCGTCCAGGAGACGGCGCCGGGCATCGGTGTCGTCTGGATCCTGGACCGCGTGAGCGGGCTCCGGAAGGCCGTCAATACGGACGAGTGCAGCGTGTGGCGGGTCGCCTGATCATCGCCCCTCGCGACCCTCTCTCAGTTAACGCTCTTAAAGTTCCAACCCTCTATCAGTTGATGCGCACGAAACCAAAACGCTCTCTCACCTTTGCGGCGGCCCGGTGGCGGTCAGTGACAGAGCGTCCCCCGGGGAGCGACATCAAGTGAGAGAGCGTGGGAAGGGTGGCGGGCGGACGGACGACGGCGGCACGCCGGTCGCGGCCGCGGGCGCAGTCAGGAGGGACTGCCCGCAGCCGCGGTGGTAACGCCCCGGACGTTTAGCCGCCGGCCACGGACTGGATGACCAGGATTTCCTGCCCGGGCAGGACCTCCGTTTCCAGGCCCTGCAGCCGCCGCACCTCGTCCCCGTCCACGTAAATGTTCACGAACCGCCGCAGCGCTCCGGTTTCGTCCCGCAACCGGCGGCCGAGCACTGTGAAGTCGCCGGTCACGGCATCCAGGAGTTTTCCCACCGTCACCGGCCCGTCAGCGGGCGCAGTCAGGATGGACTGCCCGCCGGCGAGTGGCTGCAGGACGCCGGGAAGGACCACGCTGATCTCAGCCACCGGCCACCACGGCGGCACGGACGCACAGGACATCGGGCAGGTGCGACGCCACTTCCGCAAAGGTTTCGCCTTCGTCCGCGCTGGCGTAAACGGATCCGCCGCGGGTCCCGAAGTAGACCCCGGCCGGTTCCGCGGTGTCCACTGAAGCGGCATCGCGCAGGACGCTGTTGTACTCCCGGTCCGGCAGCCCCGCATCATGCCTCCGCCAGGTGGCCCCGGCGTCGTCCGTCCGGTGCACGGCTAGTTCGCCCCCGGGAGGGATTCGTTCGCCGTCCGCCTTCAGGGGAATAACCCACGCCGTGCCGGCCCGCCGGGGATGTGCCAGCATGACGAAGCCGAAGTCCGCGGGCAGGCCGTCGGCGATGGATTCCCACGTGTCTCCGTTGTTTTCCGTGCGGTAGACGCCGTGGTGGTTCTGGGCGTAGAGGCGGCCCGGGACGGCCGCGTCGGCAGCGATCTTGTGGACGCACTGGCCGAACTCGGGCTGGGGATCCGGCATGAAGTACGCGGAAATGCCGCGGTTCCTGGGCTCCCAGGAGGCTCCGCCGTCGGAAGACCGGTAAACGCCGCCGGTGCTCATGGCGACGTGCACGGTGTCCCCGTCCGGCTGCACCGCGATGGAGTGGGCCGCAGCACCGCCGTACCCGGCGCCCCACTCGGAGCGGTGCGGATGGTCCCAGAGGCCGCGGTTGAGCTCGAAATGCTGCCCGCCGTCCGTGGATTTCCAGAGCGAAATGGGCTCGGCGCCCGCCCAGACCACACCGGGGCGGGACGCTGCGTCCGGGTGGATCTGCCAGATCCGCTCCACCGCGGCTCCGGTGTCCGGCGGGAAGCTGATTGCGCCTTCCAGGGGTTCGGACCACGTGGCACCGAGATCATCCGAATGGGCCACGGTGGGTCCCCAATGTTCGCTGCGGACGCCCACCATGATCCGGGTGCGGCCTTCACGCGTGTCGATTCCGATGCTGGGAATCTCGTTCATCAGGAAGTGCGGCCCGTTCAGGGACCAATCGCGGCGGTCACTGCTGCTGGCCAGCCACAGGCCCTTCTTGGTGCCGATCGCCAGGAGGTAGCTCTCAGCTGACGCCACGGCTAATCAACAAATTCCGACTGCGTCTCGATGAAGTCCCAGTCAGCCTCCGAGAGCACGGCCGCCGCCTGGTCCGGGGAGGGGCCTCCGGCCCGGGCGATGCCCTGCAGCACCGGCGGCGGAATCTCCGCGGCCCGGAGGTTCTCCCGCAGCCATTCCTTGCTGGCCAGGTCCAGGTCCAGCCACCACATGAAGATTTGCATGCCGTCACGCACCCTTTCGTTTGTTTCCACGTTAGGCGCGGGCGCGGGACCGGACAAGGGTCCCCCCACCGGCTATGGATGGCCGGACAGGTGGCGCGGACGTTTTCCGCGTAGCTGCGCGGCCGTCCCCGTAGCCACGGTGGAAAAAGTCGGGTACCGCCCACCCGGGACGCGCCGCCGCGGTGTTCCTAGCCTGAATCTCACCACCTTTGCCCGAATTTCCCGCAGCGGACCAGGAGCATCATGCGCACGGAACGCAGCCGCCATGCCGCCCCGCGCGGGGTGCCCTGGTGGCGGTGGGACCGCGCCGACGTTGCCATCCTGATGTCCGGCGCCCTGGCCTTCCTTGTCCTCACCTTCGGCGGCCCCCTCGTCCAGTACGGCAGCAGCCTGACGCTGGGCGCCGGCGGGCCTGGCGGCGCGGCGGCGGCGCCCGCCTCGTTGCCGGCCGGCGTCGTGCCTTCTCCTACTGCACCGTCCCCCACCGCGGCACAACGGACGACGGCGACTCCCGCGCCCGCCTCCACGCCCCCGCCTGGTCCGGTGCTTCCGGCCGCCGCGGCACCGTTGCGGGTCCGTTACGCCGGCGCGGATTTCAACGTTCCGGTGCATCCGCTGAAGCTCGACAGCCGGGCCACCACCATCGAACCGCCGCCCACCAAGGACGGGTACTGGCTCAGCCCGTACGGTTCGCCGGGGAAGGGGTCCACCAACACGACGTACGTGATCGGCCACAGCTGGGACGGCGTGGACGCCCCCTTCAACCACCTCAGCTCACAGGCCGCGAAAGGTGACCGGTTCGCCGTCGACACGGCCTCCGGGACCATCACCTACCGGGTGGAGAGCATCACCACGTACCTGAAATCCAGCCTCAAGGACAGTCCTGTCTGGGACGTTGTGCCCAACCGGCTGGTGCTTATCAGCTGCTACACGCAGGACCTGTGGGGCAAGAACGTGGTGGTTATAGCCTCACCGGCCCCCGCGTAACGGTGCGGCCTGTTCAACCGTGATGGGCGGGCAGACAATAAGGTATGGCCGCTGAAGAGTCCGCTTCCCTGCCCCTGCTGGTCGGGGTGGTCCCCGGGCAGCATCCCGAAGTGCTGGCCACGGCGGCGTCGCTGGCAGCACGGCTGGGAGTCCCGCTGTCCTGCGCCTATGTGGACGAGGCAAGCTACGTCGTCGAGTGGGACCCTGCGCGCTCAGCCCACCGGTTGTCCCCGCACCCCGGCGCGGACGATGCCGACATGGCTGCACTGACCGCCGGGCTGAAGGAGGCAATCACCGCAGCGGCGGCTGGCGCAGGAGAACCTCCGGCGCAGTGGTCGCTGCACACACTGACTGGTGACGCGGCCCGCGCCCTGGGCCGGCAGGCCGCAGAACTGGGAGCGTCGATGATCATTGTGGGCACCTCGGAACGCGGCCTCGCCCACCGCATCTCGGAGGCGTTGAACGGTTCCGTAGGGACATGGCTGAGCCATCACCAGGACCGCCCCGTCCTGGTGGTTCCGCCGCGCCCGGAGCGGGACTCGAGCCCGGAAAAGCGCCGCGAAAAATAAAGCGAAAGTAGTTATTCGCGGTGCTGGCGGCGGGCCATACCAGCCCGTAAGCTGGACCAAGCAGGCCGGATCCCCAGGGTTTCCGGAACTGCCCCAAAGCTGCTCCGGAGTGCGTATCCCCCAATAACGCACTCCGGAGCTTTTTGCGTTCCGGGTGCCGTTGGGTGCCCAGCTGTGCGTGCGTCGCCACCCGAGGCCATACCCCCTGGGGGTACTTGCGTAGATACCCCTCAGGGGTATATGTTGTGGCTATGGAGCATACGGAAGAGACGCTGGCCGGCGTTGGGGGCCCAGCCCCGCAGCACGGTTATTCCGGCAACAAGGACGCCTACCTCCGCCGCCTCAAGCGGATTGAGGGTCAGGTGCGCGGCATCGCGCGCATGGTGGATGAGGACAAGTACTGCATCGACATCCTCACCCAGGTGTCCGCTGTGACGAAGGCGCTGCATGCGGTCAGCCTGGGGCTCATGGAGGAGCACATCGGCCACTGCGTGGTCGGCGCAGCTGCCGAGCCGGACCCGGAGGCCCGCGCCGAAGCCATCGACGCCAAAGTCAAGGAAGCGGCGGACGCCATCGGCCGCCTGCTCCGCTAAGCATTCCCCCACCCAACCCTCCTGCCACCGCAGGCACACCGCGAAGGAGCATGCCATGAGCACCACCTCCCCCACCACCACCGAGGTCAGCGTTTCCGGGATGACCTGCGGCCACTGCGTCTCGGCCGTTACCGAAGAACTGGAGGCCCTTGAAGGCGTCCAGGGCGTTGACGTGGACCTCAACGCCGGCGGGGTGTCCACCGTGACCATCACCTCCGCCAAGGAACTCTCCCCGGCGGAGATCGGCGAGGCCGTGGCGGAGGCCGGCTACCTCGTCGTCGCCAACGAAGCCTAGGAAAACCCGCCACTGGGCGACCGCCTCGGCGGACGCCGGACCGTCCCAAGGAGATGCCATGAGCAGCCAGGAACTCCTCAACCAGCCGGGCAGCCGGGTGGTAGAGCTCGACATCGAGGGCATGACCTGCGCCTCCTGCGTTGCGCGGGTGGAGAAGAAGCTCGGCAAGCTGGACGGTGTGGCGGCCTCGGTCAACCTCCCGCTGGAATCGGCCCACGTCACAGTACCGGCCGGCATCACGGATGAACAGATCACGGCAACCGTAGCGGCCGCCGGCTACAAGGCACGGGTCCGGGTGCCTCAGGAGTCGGCCATCGATGCCGGGGACCTGCCCACGGAACCAACCGCGCACGGCGAATCCCACGCCGCCGGCACCCTCCGCCCGCGCCTGATCCTAGCGGCTGTACTGACGCTGCCGGTCTTCCTGATCTCGATGGTCCCGGGCTTCCAGTTTCCGCACTGGGGCTGGGCCGCCGCGGCGCTCTCGCTGCCGGTGGTCACATGGGCGGCCTGGCCGTTCCACCGCGCAGCCGCCGTGAACGCCCGGCACCTTGCCTCCACCATGGACACGCTGGTCTCCATCGGCGTGACCGCGGCCTACCTGTTCTCGGCGTGGCAACTGCTCGCCGATCCCCGCATGACCGAGCACCCGGGCATGGAGGGCATGGACACCGGGGGCCTCTACTTCGAGGTGGCCGCCGTGGTCACCACGTTCCTGTTGCTGGGACGCTACCTGGAGGCCAATGCCAAGCAGAAGGCCGGCGATGCGCTTAAGGCTCTCCTGAACCTGGGCGCCAAGGATGCCACCGTGCTGCGGGACGGTACCGAGCTGCGGGTGCCCGCGGAGACCCTGCGGGTGGGCGACGTCCTGGTGGTCCGGCCCGGCGAGAAAATCGCCACGGACGGCGTGGTCGTCAACGGCAGTTCCGCCGTCGATGCCTCTTTGGTCACCGGCGAATCGGTCCCAGTCGAAGTGGGACCGGACAGCCGCGTCACCGGCGCCACCATCAATACCTCCGGCCGGCTGCTGGTGCGCGCCACCCGGGTGGGCAGCGAAACCACGCTGGCGCAGATGGCCCGGCTGGTGTCCCAGGCGCAGACGGGCAAGGCACCCATCGCACGGCTGGCGGACCGGATCAGCGCCGTCTTCGTTCCGGTGGTCCTGGCCATCGCCGTGGTGACATTCGCGGCATGGCTGCTCACGGCAGGGCCGCACATCACCTCCGGTGAGCTGCGCGCGGCCTTCACCGCCGCCGTCGCGGTTTTGGTCATTGCCTGCCCGTGCGCCCTCGGGCTGGCCACTCCGGTCGGCCTGCTGACGGGGACGGGACGCGGCGCCCAGCTGGGCATCCTGATCAAGGGCCCGCAGGTCCTGGAGGACACCCGGACGGTGGACACCATCCTGCTGGACAAGACCGGCACGGTCACCACCGGCGTCCTTGCCGTTGACGGCATCATCGCGTTCGGGGGCCTCGATGCCGCCCGGGTGCTGCGCCTGGCGGGCGCGGTGGAAGCCGCTTCCGAGCACCCCATTGCGCACGCCATTGCGGCTGCAGCACGGAATGCGGCCGACGACGGACGCCTGCCTTCCGTGGACAAGTTCAGTTCCGCGCCGGGCGGCGGGGTGGTCGGAACAGTGGAAGGGCAGCTGGTCATCGCCGGCCGCACCGGATGGCTGGAGCAGAACAGCGTGGCACTCAGCGAGGAGCAGCGCGGGGCTTTGGCCGACGCCGAGGATGCCGGTGCCACCGCCATCTGGGTGGCCATTGACGGTGGCGTGGCCGGGATTGTGAGCCTCCGGGACTCCATTAAGGACGGGTCCGCGCAGGCAGTGTCCCGCCTCCGGGAGCTCGGGCTGCGGCCCATCCTGCTGACCGGCGACAACGCCGCCGTGGCCGCCCAGGTGGCTGCCGCCGTCGGAATCGCTGCGGCGGATGTCTACGCGGGCGTCCTGCCCGAGGGGAAAGTGGATGCCGTCCGGAAGCTCCAGGCCGCCGGTGCCACCGTAGCCATGGCGGGCGACGGCGTGAACGACGCCGCAGCGCTGGCTCAGGCGGACCTTGGCATTGCGATGGGGTCGGGAACGGATGTGGCCATCGAGGCCGCGGACCTGACCGTGATGGGCAACGACCTTGCCCAGGTGGCGCAGGCCATCGAGCTATCCCGGCGCACGCTGGCCACCATCAAGACCAACCTGTTCTGGGCGTTCTTCTACAACGCCGTGGGCATTCCGGTGGCGGCCCTGGGCCTGCTCAACCCGATGATTGCCGGTGCCGCGATGGCCGCGAGCTCGGTGCTGGTGGTGGCCAACTCGCTGCGGCTCCGGAGCTTCGGCAAGTAGCCACGTCCGCCGCTGCCGGCCGGCGCGTCAGGCCGTGCCGTAGCGTACCGCGGCGCGCGCCTTGGCCTTGGCGGCCTCGGTGTCGCGGTCCTTGGGCGGCGCCTGGGTGACGAGGGCGTCCAGGAGGTGCTGGGTGATGTGCGCGATCTCATGGACGGCATGGTCGAACGCTTCCTGGTTGGCCTTGGACGGCTTGGTGCTGCCGCTGATCTTGCGGACATATTGCAGGGCCGCGGCGTGGACCTCCTCGGAGGTGGCGTGCGGCTCGAAGTTGTGGAGAGTTCGGATGTTCCGGCACATAACCCCATGCTAGGCCCGGGCCGGCTGATGCGTCAGTGGCTGGCGCTACGGAACGGGTTCGACGTCGTTCGCGTGCTCCAGCGGTGAGGCCTGCCCGGATGCCGCCCGCCGAAGTTCATCCAGGCGGACCAGGACCACGCCGCCCACAATCAGGACGCCGCCCAGGAGCTGGATCGGACCGGGCAGCTCACCCAGCAGGAGCCATGCCCAGAGGACGGCAAACAGCACCTCGGTGAGAGAGACGAACGACGCCACCTTGGAGCCCAGGGCCCGGGCGGCCATGATTCCGGAAACGTAGGCGAGCACCGTGGCCAGGACCACGAGGCCGGCAACCGAAACCCACCAGGGCGTGACCCATGGACCGAGCCGGGTATCGGCTGTGCTGAAAGCCATGGGGAGCAGGCCGGTGGCTGCGGCCAGCCACATCACGGCGGCGCCCACCATGAGCCCGCCGGAGGCCAGGACCAGCGGCGGAAGGGTGTCGTTCTCCTTGGCCGTGATGAAGAAGTAGATGGCCAGGCAGACGGCGGCGGCCATGCCCCACAGGACGCCCACCAGGTCGATCCGGATGGCGCCGGTCAGGTCCAGCACCAGCACCAGGCCGCCCAAGGAGAGCAGCGTGCCAGCGAAGGTCAGCGCGCTGGGCCGGCGCCGGCTTGCCGCCCAAAGCCAGAGGACGATGAGGACCGGCGCCAGGTATTCCAGGAGAAGCGCCACGCCCACGGAGAGGCGCGCCACGGCATTGAAATAGAACAGCTGGCAGGCAGCCACTCCAATCAGGCCGAAGAGCACGATGGTGAGCCAGTTGTCCCGCAACTGGTGCCACCGGCCGCGCAGCGCCGGAATGGCGGGCACCGCCAGGATCAGGGCTGCCCCCGTAAGGCGGGCGGTCACAGCAGCCCCCGGGGACCAGCCGGTCTCCAGCAGCGCCTTCCCAAAGGAGCCGGAGATCCCAAAGACGGCGGACGAGAACAGCGCGATGCCCAGGCCGGACGCCAGGAAGCCGCCGCGGGCCTGCTGCAGCCGGGCGGAAGTGGAGTTGTTTACGGCAGGCACCGTCGCCTCCTGTCAGGAGTAAAGTAGGGTAATGCCCCTGACACTACGCTTCCTCCCTGTAAGGAGTCAAGATGGTCTTTGCCCCTGACACCGAGATGGCGCTGCGCACCGTGGTGAACCTCATTAACTCCGCAGCCAACGGCAGCGAAGGGCTTGCTTCCGTGGCGGACCTGGACGTGTTTCTGGAGGAGGAGGGATTCACGGGTTCCCGCACGCGGGACGCCGCGGAACTGGCCAGCGTGCATGCGCTCAGGGGCCAACTGGCGGAATTGTGGACCGCGGACCAGGCTGCCGCCGTGGAGATCATCAACCGGCTGCTCCGGGAAGCCAACGCACTCCCCCAGCTGGTCCGGCACGACGGCTGGGACTGGCACCTGCACGCCACCACGCACGATGCACCGCTGGCGGACAGGATGAGCACGGAGGCGGCCATGGCCTTGGCGGATGTGGTCCGCGGCAAAGAGATGGACCGGCTGCGAAGGTGCGAGGCGGAGGACTGCAACGCGGCAGTGCTGGATCTCAGCCGGAACCGGTCAAAGCGCTACTGCGACACCGGGAACTGTGCCAACCGCGTGCACGTCGCGGCCTATCGAGCCCGTCAGGCCTCCGGGGGCGGGGTGCTGCCGCGCACCACGAGCTCAGCCGGGTAGATGACCGGTTCCAGGTGCAGCTCCGGATCATCAATGGCGCGGATGAGGAGCTGGCCTGCCGTGGCGGCCATGTCGACCATCGGCTGGGTCACCGTGGTGAGGCCCAGCCCATTGGCGGCCAGGAGGGCATGATTGTCGAACCCCACCACGGCCACGTCCTCCGGAACCTTCCGGCCCTCGCCCTGCACTGTTTCAATGACGCCCAGCGCCATCAGGTCAGAGGCGGCGAAAACACCGTCCAGCCCGGGCGACCCAGAGAACAGGTCCCGTGCCGCTTCGGCGCCGCCCGCCGTCGTGAAGTCCCCGTGGATGACGGGGCCGGGCTGCAGCCCGGCCTCCCGCAGCCCCTGCAGCCATCCTTCCAAACGGTCGACGGCGGCTGTCATGTCGGCAGGGCCGGCCACGGTCCCGAGCCGGGTGCGACCGGTGGCGGCCAGGTGCCTGGCTGCCAGCCGGCCGCCCTCAAAGTTGTCCAGGTCCACGTACGGGAGTCCGAAGCCCACTGCCCAGGGCCGGCCGATGAAGACGGTGGGCAGGCCGGCCGTGCCGAGGGCTTCCGCCCAGTCGTCGGCCTTGTGGAAGGACACCACGATGGCCCCGTCCACATGGCCGCCCCGCAGGTACCGTATGGTGCGCGCAGAGTCGTCCCCGGCACGGGACATGAGGAGGACCAGCTGCATGTCCGTCTCGCGAAGGGCCTCGTTCACGCCAGTAATGACGGCTGCGAAAAACGGATCCATCATGACCCGTGCATCCGGCTCCGGGATGACCAGCGCGACCGAATTGGTTCGCTTAGTCACCAGGCTCCGGGCCGCGCGGTTCGGCGTGTATCCGAGTGCCACGATGGCGGCATCGACGGCGGCCTGGGCTTCCGGGCTGACCTTCAGCCCGCCATTGATCGCCCTGGACGCGGTGGAGCGGGAGACTCCAGCGGCCGTGGCAAGATCCTCAAGCGTCGGACTGGGCCGCCCGGCCTGCAGGAGGCCGGACCGGCGGGACTTTTCGTTCATTACACCGACAATACGACACCCGGCTCCGATGGGGGGACGGCGCTGCTGCTGGCCGGAACGGTATTGGAAGCCGCCACCGCCGAGTACCACAAGGCGCTGGCCTTAGGGATGCGTTCCTGCGTTGCGTAGTCCACCCGGACCAGACCGAAGCGCTGGTGATAGCCGAAGGACCACTCGAAGTTGTCCAGCAGGGACCACGCAAGGTAGCCGCGGACGTCCACGCCGTCTGCGATGGCACTATGAACTGCCTGGAGATGGGATGCAAAGAACCCCAGCCGGTTTTGGTCGTCGACGAACCCCGCGTCGTCGGGGACGTCCTCGTAGGCTGCACCGTTTTCCGTGATGTACACGGGGATCCCTGCCGGACCCGTGTACTCCGCCTGCAGCCGGTTGAGCAGACGCCGCAGACCCTCCGGCTGGACCTCCCAGCCCATTCCCGTCACCGGCAGACCGCGGGGTACCGACCGCGCGCCGTCAGCTGCCACGAAGGGTGAGGACACCGGGCGGGCAATCTGTTCGGGAGCCGCCGTCGTCTGCGCGCCGGCTTCTTCTCTCACGTCCACCGGGTCCTTCGTGAGGGATTCCCCGTGGTAGTAGTTGACGCCCAGCAGGTCCAGGGGCGTGGAAATGGTCTCCAGGTCCCCGTCCTGCACCAGATCAGCCAGTCCAAGGTGCGCAACATCAGCCAGCAGGTCGGCCGGGTACTCCCCCCTGAACAGCGGGTCCAGGAAAATCCTGTTGAACTGCCCGTCGATGCGCCTGGCCGCATCCCTGTCCCCCGCACTGCCGGGATCCCGCGGATCCGGGACCGTCAGGTTCAGGGTGATGCCCAGGTTTGCATCCGGGTCCACCCGGCGGAGTTCCCGTGCTGCAAGTCCATGCCCAAGCAGCAAATGGTGGGCGGCAGCCAGCCCTGCCCGAGGGTCCTGTCTTCCCGGCGCGTGGATGCCGGCCGCATAGCCAAGGAACGCCGAGCACCACGGTTCGTTCAGGGTGGTCCAGATCCGTACGCGGTCACCCAGGACGCCGTGCATAAGGGCCGCGTACTCGGCGAAACGGTAGGCCGTGTCCCGGTTGGCCCAGCCGCCCTTATCTTCCAGCGCCTGGGGCAGGTCCCAGTGATACAGGGTCAGCCAGGGCGTAATGCCCGCTGCCAACAGCTCGTCCACCAGGCGGGAGTAGAAGTCGAGGCCTTCAGGGTTGGGGGTGACACCGTCGGGCATACACCGCGCCCAGGACGTGGAGAACCGGTAGGCCTTCATGTTCATGTGGGCCATCAGGGCAACATCCTGCTTGTAGCGCCGGTAGTGGTCGCAGGCAACGTCGCCGTTATGGCCGTCAGCCACCGCACCGGGCTGGCGTGCGAAGACGTCCCAGATGGAGTCCTGCCGCCCGCCGGCGTGTGCTGCACCTTCGATTTGGTAGGCAGCGGTTGCCGCGCCCCACAGGAAGCCCTCCGGAAACGGAAGTTGGGTGGAACTCATCCTTTAACTGCTCCTTGCATAATTCCAGATACGAGCTGCCTGCCTGCCGCAATAAAGAGGAGCAGGAGCGGGACGGTGGCCAGGACGGCGCCGGCCAGGACCACGGAGTAGTCCACGAAGTGGGCCGCCTGCAGCAGCTGCAGGGCCACCGGGAGGGTGGGGTTTGACGGGTCAAGGACGATGAACGGCCAGAAGAAATTCGTCCAGGTGGCCACGAAGGTGAACAGCGCGAGCATGGCCGCGGCCGGGCGGGCCGCCGGGAATCCAATGTGCCAGAACGCCTGGATCATGGACGCCCCGTCCATCCGCACGGCCTCGATGAGCTCATCAGGGAGGGCGTCACGCAGGTATTGGGTCATCCAGAATACGCCGAAGGCCGTAACAACGCCCGGGACGATGACGGCCCAGAGTGAGCCGGTCCAGCCGAGCTTGGACATCACGATAAACAGCGGGACCACGCCGAGCTGGGTAGGAACAGCCATGGTTGCGATGACAAACACCAGCAGCCCCTTGCTGCCGCGGAAGCGAAGCTTGGCAAAGGCGAAGCCGGCCAGGGTGGAGAACACGACGACGGATGCCGCGGTCACGCACGAGACGATAAGGCTGTTGCCCATCGCCTTCCAGAACGGAATGCTGTCAAAGACTTTCGCAGCGTTGGCCAGGAAGTTCCCACCGGGCAGCAGCGGGATGCCACGGCTCAGCACGGTGTTGTCATGGCTGCCCACCAGGAAAGACCAATAGAGCGGAAAGAGGGACGCCAGGAGCACAGCACCCAGGAAGCCGTAGGTAAGGAAGCCGGGCCTGCGGGCACTGCCGTGGCCGGACCCGCCACCCTTGGCACCCCGCGCACCCGGTCCCCGCCGTGCTGCCGCCCGGGCGGCCCCCTTTCCGGCCGTCTGCTCAATCATGGGAATGGAGCTCACTTGCGGCCTCCCTGGCTTGCGATGCGCTTGGTAATGAGGAAATTGAGCAGCGCGATCAGGACGATAATCACGAAGAGCAGCCAGGCCACGGCAGAAGCCCTGCCGAAGTTGCGCTGGCCCCAGCCGAGTTCCCAGATGTACATCGTCAGCGTCTGCCACTGCCTGTCCGCACCGCCCAGGCCGGACTGGTCAAAGACCCGCGGTTCGTCGAAGATCTGCAGGCCGCCGATGGTGGAGGTGATCACCACGAAGATCACCGTCGGCCGCAGCATGGGGACGGTCACGGAGAAGAACTGCCGCAGCCTGCCGGCGCCGTCGATGGTTGCCGCTTCAAACACATCCCGCGGTATGGCCTGCATGGCTGCGAGGAAGATCAGCGCGTTGTAGCCGGTCCAGCGGAAGTTCACCATGGTGGCGATTGCCAAGTGGCTTGCAAGGGAATCAGAATGCCACCGGACCGGGTCCAGCCCTGCAGCCTTCAACATCTCGTTGATCAGCCCGAACTGGTCTGCAAAGAGGTTGTTGAAGATCAGGCCCACCGCCACCGGCGCAACGACGAACGGGACCAGAACCCCCATCCGCCAAAACGTCCTGGCCCTCAGGTTCGCATCCAGCACCGCCGCGATCATCAGGGCGATGACGACCTGGGGAACGGAGGACAGGATGAAGATGCTGAAGGTGTTACCCACCGCATTCCAGAAGTAGGGCTGGGCTACAACGAAGCCGTAGTTTTCCAGGCCCGTGAACTTCCCCTGCCCGCCAATGAGATTCCAGTTGTGCAGGGAAACCCATGCTGTGTACACCAGCGGGAAGAGTCCGGTGACAGCAAACAGGAGGAAGAACGGCGAAATGTAGAGGTAGGGGGACAGCCTGACGTCCCACTTGGAGACCTGCTGGGAGAAGGCCAGGCGCCGGACATCGTTCGTCCCTACCGGAGGCAGGGACTGTCCCCCGGCCTTCCGGGGCTTGACCCGGTCAGTGACAGCCATGCTTAGAGGGACTTCACTGCGGTGACGAACTTCTCCCAGGAGGAAGCGGCGTCGTCCGACTTATCAACGTCCACACGCGTGAGGGCCTGCTGCATGGCGTCATTGATGGCGAAATACTTGGTTCCCTTGAAGGGCGTCACCGAAACAGCCTTGGCACGTTCGGCGAAGATCTGGCCGGTGGGCGCGCCGTTGAAGAACTCGTTCGTCTGGCCCAGCAGCTCGCTGCTTTCCAGTGCTTCCTTCTGGCTGGGGAAGGTGCCCTTGGCGGTGAATGCCTTGATCTGCTGCTCAGGAGCCGTCAGCCAACCTGCCAGTTTCTTGGCCTCGGCCTGGTTCCCTCCCTGGGTGGGAACCGTCAGGTAAGACCCGCCCCAGTTTCCGCCGCCGCCGGGGAAGACGTTGGCGACGTCCCAGCCGGTGACCCCGGCCGCGTTGCCCTCGATAACTCCGAGCATCCAGCCCGGGCAGAGTGTGGTGGCAAAGGCGCCGGTCTGGAAACCTGAGGCCCAGTCCTCGCTCCACTGGCTCAGGTGGGCGGACAGCCCGTCCTCGGTGGAGGCTTTCAGGACCTGGTTGTACGTGTCCTTGACCTTCTGGTTCTCCGTGGCGATGACGGTGCCGTCCTCCTCCTCATAGACCTTGTCAAGCTGGTTGCTCATACCCTGGTATATCGCCCCAGCCGAGTCGAACCATGCGGAATCGGGGCTTGCGGCCTTGAATTTCTTGCCCGCTTCGAAGTAGCTGTCCCAGGTGGTGCCCAGCATTTTGGCGACCTCGGCGCGGTCCGTGGGCATGCCCGCCTTCTTCAGCAGCTCGGCGTTGTAGCAGACGGCCTCGGGGCCTGAGTCGGTTCCGTAGCCCAGCAGCTTGCCGTCGGCGGTGGTGGCAGCCTCCGCCTTCCAGTCCAGCCAGCGCCCTTCGACAGCAGGATCCTTCAAGTCCGCAAAGCGGTCCGGATACTCCAGGAGCTCCGGAAGCCAGTCCACCTCTACGGCCTCTATGTCGGACAGCCCTGACCCGGCGGCCAGGCGTGTAGTGAGGTTGTCCCGGGCTTCGTTAGTGGTGGCTGCTTTCTTGTGCTCGATGGTGACATTCGGATTCAGCTCTTCATATTCCTCAAAGAGCTTTTCGTAGCCGAATTCGTTGAACGTGCCCACCGTGAGGGTGACGGCCTCGGAACCGGTAGCGTCGTCCGCGCTGGCCTTCTCAGGGGATGAGGACCCACAGCCAGTGAGGGAGAGGGCAAGGCAGGCGGCCGCCGCCGAAAGCACGGAAAACTTGCTGGGATTTTTCACAGGATAAGACTCCTTTGTCAAAGATTCGTTTCGGTCCCGCTGGGACAGACGGTGGAGGTGCCATGGCTGGGATGGAGCCTGGCGAGGGAGTACGTAGTGGTGGGAGCGCTCTCACCAGATCGTGTCCCACTTCACAGCGTCTTGTCAAGGGGAGTCGCTGGCACCCGCCAAGCGTCGGACTCTTGACCATGGGAGCGCTTCCACCTAGGCTCTGTCGGGACATTCATCTCGACGACGGAGTCCCCATGACCATCAGTCCCACCCCCCGGCAACTGGCCCGCCGCACCCTGCTGATTGCAGCTTCGGCGGGCTTGGCCACCTTCGCCGCGCCGTCAGCCATGGCCCAAGCCGCTAACGGATTGCCCCGGACCCGCCCGCACCGGCAACCACCAGTCCGCAGTGCGCTGAACTTCCTCGACTCGATGACCGGTGCCTACGCGGAGACCCTCCACCAGCCCAGGCTTCCGCAGAGCTACGCCGACGAGCTGGGGCTGTTCTCCACCGCCTTCGTCTACGACTCGGCACTTGCGATCGTTGCAGCCATCCCCGCCGGCCGGCTCGACCTGGCCCGGACCATCGGTGACGGTCTCCTCTATGCACAGACCCACGATCCGGCACACAGCGACGGCCGGCTGCGCCAGGGTTACAACGTTGGGCCGTACACCTTCTACGACGGAACCCGGAACGAGCACGGCCTGGTTCAGCCTGATGGGACGGCCAACATCGGCTGGCAGTTCGGCTTCCTCGGGACAGCAGTCGGGGACATGGCCTGGCCCGGAATTGCCCTGGTACAGCTCCACGAAGCCACAGGAGAGAAGTCATATCTTAGGGGCGCTCAGCGAATCGCGGACTGGATCACCACCCGGGCGATCAACGAAGGCACCCTTGGCGGATTCAGCTTTGGCGTCGACGCCGCGGATCAGCGGATTCCCAACGTCTCGACGGAACACAACATCGACTCGGTGGCGTTCTTCACGATGCTCCACCAGGTCGACGGTGACGCACGCTGGCTCGAAGCGGCCAACAGGGCGTCACGCCTGGTTGAAGCCATGTGGGAACCGGCGGAGGGTTTCTTCTACACCGGCTCCAACGACGGGTCGACAATCAACCGTCATCCCCTCCCGCTGGACCCGCAGACCTGGAGCTGGCTCACGCTACAGGAGCAACGCTTCGCAGGGTCCCTCGACTGGGCGGAGCGGACACTCGGCACAACGGACGCTGCGACATCAGAGTTCTCCGAGCTGCCAGCCGGCTTCGCCGTTTCCGGAGTGACGTTCAGCTCGGCCAGCCTCACTTCGACGGCCGTTTACAACAACCGCCAGGTCGCCCCGAACGGCGTCTGGTTCGAAGGCACCGCGCAGCTGGCCACCGCGCTGACTGACCGCCGCGCCCCGCGGGACCGTGCCCGGGCCAACCAGCTGCTCCAAGAGCTTCGCAGAGCCCAGGCAGAGCTGGGGGGAAACCAACATGTTGGTGGTACACCGTTGGCGCCGGGAGGGCTCGTCGCCGCTTCCAGCCTGATCGACTCCGGATTCGGGTTCGGCTACTTCCAGATCCAACACGTCGGCGCGACAGCGTGGTACGTCATGGCCGAACTCGGGGTGAACCCCATGAAGCTGGGAGGGTTAGCGGTCAGCGGGACTTGAGGCGCCGCCGTCGGACGCTGCCGGCGGCTCCTGTCCGCCCTGGGCGCCGAAACCGTGGGCGGGGCGTTTCGAGGAGAGGTTCACGCCAGAGCCCTTGCCCAGGTGCTCGGCGTTTTCCTTGTAGCTCATGGAGAGCATGGCCGCGATCACCAGGGTGACGATGAAGGCGATGCCGGCGCCGGTGAACGCGAGGTCGAAACGCGGCTCGCGGGCGCTGCCGCCCGACGCGAAAATCAGGACGGCCACGAACGCCACAACGCCCCAGAATGCGGAGAACATCAGCGGCCCCTTCACCGAGGTCCGCAGGTTGCGCGGTTTGCCTGGATGCTGGTCTGCCACGGTGATTCCTCCCTGCAGGCGGCGCGTGGCCAGCCTGGATTGCGTGATGTGGTTCCCGGCATTGTTTCTACAGGAAGTAGAACCGGGCCCTTCCTAGTTTACGGCTTCGCCGCAGTGCCGCGGGCATCGTGCCGCAGGGTCAGTCCGGCCAGGATCCACAGGACGCCCGAGATGATCGCGCCGCCCCCAGTGACGCCCAGCAGCGCATGCGCGCCCAGTGCGGTAAAGAAGGGCAGGGCAGCAGCCGTTCCAAGTCCGATGACGCCGGAGGCGATCCAGTCGCGCGTCAGGACATGCCGGCCGCGGAACCTCAGGCCACACGCCAATTCCAGGGCTCCGGCAACGCCCAGGCCGAGCGCGGCGATCACAGCGTAGAGCAGGTCACCATTCAGGAGTACGACGGCGAAGCCCGCTCCGGCGAGCACGGAACCGGCGGCGGACAGCAGCTTCCCCGGGGTGGACTTCGGGGCGAATCCCGCCGCCGGGACGCCCCGCAGGACGGTCAGGCCGGTGGCCAGCAGGTAGAGCCCCCCGGCCCAGCCCATCACTTCGATGGAGGGAGAGGGCCAGAAGATCGTCACCGCGCCGAACACCAGTGCCGCTGCGGAGCGGAGCACGACGGGCCTCCAGAGGTCCGCCCGGGGGTTGGTACCGGCGGTCGTACCGGATGGTGTCAGTGGTTGTGTCACCGGTTCAGTTTAGTGCGCCCGCGCCGGAGACCATCCACCGGTCCGACCGGGCCCTGAACCCCAGGGTCAGGGCCCGGGCCGCCATGTAGCCAAGTGCGAAGGCGGCCCAGAGCCAGCCCAGCCCGGCCGGGCCGGTGGCGCCGGACAGGGCTACAGCGCCGAGCAGCGGAGCGTACGCGGCAACGTTGACCAGGCCTGCGAGGGCAAGGTAGCGGGCGTCGCCCGCGCCGATGAGCACTCCGTCCAGCACAAACACGTATCCGGCCACGGGCTGCCCCACCGCGACAACCCACAGTGCCACGGCGAGCGCCCACTGCACCTGCGGATCCGGGCTGAAAAGACGGCCCAGCCAAGGCGCAGCAGCGGCCAGCAGCATGCCCGTAACGATGCCCATGCCGATGCCCCAGCGGGTCATGGTCCGGGTCAGGAGCCTGGCATGTTTTGCGCGGCCGGCACCCAGTTCCTTACCGATGAGCGCCTGCGCGGCGATGGCCAAGGCGTCCAGTCCGAAGGCCAGGAAGGAAAAGATCGTCAGGGCCAGCTGGTGGGCCGCAAGGTTCACCGTGCCCTGCGCCGTGGCAACCAGGACCGTGGCAAGGATCGCCAGGCGCAGACTGAGGGTCCGGAGCATCAGCCACGATCCCACCCCCGCCATCGCACGGACACCGCGCCACGAGGGCTGCAGCGTGACGCCCTGGCTGGCGGCGTACCGCCGCACCATTAGCACATAGACCAGGGCCATGGCCCACTGGGCCACGCTGGTGCCGGCGGCCGAACCCGCCACGGACCAGTGCAGGCCGTAGACCAGCCAGAAGTTCAGGACAATGTTCAGCCCGAATCCTGCGGTGGCCACCACCAGCGGGGTCCGGGTGTCCTGCAGCCCGCGAAGCACGCCGGTCCCCGCAAAGACCAGCAGCATGGCCACGAGTCCGGGCATCGACCAGCGGAGATACTCCACCGCAAAGACCCGCACCTCCCCCTCGGCACCCAAAAGGTCCACGAGCGGTCCGGCAGCGGTAAAGCCGGCCACGGCGAGGGCCGAGCCCAGGACCAGGGCCAGCCATACGCCGTCGCGTCCGGCCGCGAGCGCCTTGTCCATGCGCCCCTCCCCCACGGCGCGCGCAACGGCGGGGGTGGTTGAGTAGGCGAGGAACACCATAAGTCCGACGGCGGTGTGCAGCACCGCGGTCGCCAGGCCAACGCCTGCCAGTTGAGCCACGCCGAGATGGCCCACGATGGCCGAATCCGCCAGCAGGAAAAGCGGCTCAGATACCAGGGCGCCGAAGGCCGGGACGGCAAGCCGCAGGATGTCCCGGGCATGGCGGCGGGCGGGCGGCGCTGTGGTGTGGGACGGGGTGGGCACGCTGCCAGCTTAAACTGTGTCCACGTCACATTAGTTGACACTTCAACAATTGGTGGAATACTTGAAGTATGAACCAATCGAGCCTTACCACCACCGCTATTACCGCCCTGCGCATCGTCCTCGGCTTCCTCTTCGCAGCCCACGGCTGGCAGAAGTTCAACGAATGGACCATTGCCGGCACCCAGACTGCTTTCTCCCAGATGGGCATCCCGGCGGCCGAGGTGGCAGCTCCCGTCATCGCCGTGCTGGAACTCGCCGGCGGCATCGCCCTGATCCTGGGCGTCCTGACCCGCGTTGTCGCCGCCCTCCTGGTGGCCGACATGCTCGGCGCCCTCTTCCTGGTCCACGCCGGCGCCGGCGTCTACGCAGACAAGGGCGGCTACGAGCTGGTCCTCCTCCTCGGCGCAGCAGCCTTCGTGCTGGCCCTGACCGGCGCCGGCCGCGTGTCCGTCGACCGCGCACTGTTCGGCCGCTCGCAGTCCAAGCTGGCCGTCCTCGCCTAACCCCACCCGACGCTCTCTCACTTAACGCCCCCAACACCCGACGCTCTCTCAGTTAGCGGCAGTGGTGGGCCAACGCTCTCTCACTTCCGGCCGTCTTTCGGCTGCGAAGTGAGAGAGCGTTGCGGCTTAAAGCGCATCAAGTGAGAGAGCGTCACAAGTGGGGCGGAGCGGGACCACGTTCTACAGTGGGCACCATGACTGAGACCGGCCCGGCCAACTCCGTGACCCTCCGCTTCCTGGCAGCGCCCATGGACGTGGGCCACAGCGGATCCGTCGACGCCGGGACCGTTCTCGAATGGGTGGACAAGGCCGCATACGCCGCCGCGGTCGGTTGGGCCAAGTCCTACTGCGTCACCGCCTACGTGGGCAATATCCACTTCGCCGACCCCGTGAACAGCGGCGACATGGTGGAGGTGGAAGCCACCATCGTCTACACCGGCCGGTCTTCAATGCACATCCGCACCGTGGTCTCCTCCGGGGATCCCAAGGGCGGACCGGCAAGAATGCGCAGCCAGTGCCTGGTGATCTTCGTTGCTGTCGGCGAGGACGGAAAGCCCGTCCCCGTCCCCCAGTTTGCACCACGCACTCCGCAGGAAGTCGAGGAGCGCGACCATGCCCTGGCGCGCATCAAGGTGCGCGAGCAAATCGTCGAAGCCATGAACCGTCAGGAATATACCGACGCCGGCACCGCCGAACGGGTGACCCTGCGGTTCATGGCGGCCCCCACGGACGTGAACTGGGGCGGCAAGGTCCACGGAGGCATCGTGATGAAGTGGATCGACGAGGCCGCCTATGTCTGCGCCTCGCGCTACTGCGGCCGGGACACCGTTGCGGTGTTCTCGGGCGGCGTCCGCTTCTACCGGCCCCTCTTAATTGGCCACGTGGTTGAGGTGGAGGCGCGCCTGGTCTACACCGGCACCAAGGGGATGCACATCGCCGTCCATGTCAGCTCGGGCGACCCCAAGGGCGGTGAGCTTCAGCTCACCACCTATTGCCTCACCGTCATGGTGGCGCGCGACCACGAAGGCACCTCAGTGCCGGTGCCCGCCTGGGTGCCGGTCAGCGAGGAGGACAGGCGGCTGCACGCGCATGCGCTCGAGTTGCTGGAAATCCGCGGAACTGCACCGGGCAACAGGCTTCCGAACCACCTGCTGGCGCAGGCGGGCGAAGCCTAGAAGCCGCCGCCGCCGGCGTCTCCGGCCATGTTGGCGAACCGGGAGTAGTGGCCCTGGAAGGCCACGACAATGTCCTTGGTGGGGCCGTTACGGTGCTTGGCGACGAGGATGTCGGCCTCTCCGGCGCGCGGAGACTCCTTGTCGTAGACGTCTTCGCGGTGCAGCAGGATGACCATGTCCGCATCCTGTTCGATGGAGCCGGACTCGCGGAGGTCCGACACCATGGGACGTTTGTCTTGGCGCTGCTCCGAACCACGGTTCAGCTGGGACAGCGCGATGACCGGCACCTGCAGTTCCTTGGCGAGAAGCTTGAGGGCACGCGAGAATTCGGAGACTTCCTGCTGGCGGGACTCCACCTTCTTGCCGGAACTCATGAGCTGCAGGTAGTCCAGGATGACCAGCTTCAGGTCATGCTGCTGCTTGAGGCGGCGGCACTTGGCCCGGATCTCCATGAGGGACATGTTGGGGCTGTCGTCGATAAACAGCGGCGCGTCGTTCATCCGGCCCATGGTGGTGGCGATCTTGGACCACTGCTCGTCCTTGATGGTGCCTTTGCGGAGGTCCTGCAGCCCGATGGTGGCCTCAGCTGACAGGAGGCGCATGGCGATCTCGTTCCGGCCCATTTCGAGGGAGAACATGACGGTGGAGAGGTTGTTCTTGATGGCCGCGGAGCGTGCGAAATCCAGTGCGAACGTCGACTTACCGACGGCCGGGCGGGCCGCGATCACGATCATCTGGCCGGGGTGCAGGCCGTGGGTCAGCTCATCCAGTTCATAGAAGCCGGTGGGCACGCCGGTCATGCCTTCCCCGCGGTGGCCGGACGCCTCGATCTCATCCACCGTGGATTCCATGACGTCCTTGAGGACCACGTAGTCCTCTGCGGTGCGGCGTTCGGCCACGGCGTAGACCTCCGCCTGGGCCTGGTTAACCAGGTCCTCCACTTCGCCGTCCGAGCCATAGCCCAGCTGGACGATCTTGGTGCCGGCATTCACAAGGCGCCGGAGTACAGCCCGTTCGGCAACGATTTCCGCGTAATAACCGGCATTGGCAGCCGTGGGAACGGTCTGGATGAGTTCGTGCAGGTAGGCCGGGCCGCCGATCCGGTTGATCTCGGCCCGCTTGGTCAGCTCATCGGAGACCGTCACGGCATCGGCGGGCTCACCGCGGCCGTAGAGGTCGATGATGGCTTCGTAGATGGTTTCGTGAGCTGGCCGGTAGAAGTCCTGTCCGCGAAGGATTTCCACCACATCAGCGATCGCGTCCTTGGAAAGCATCATGCCGCCCAGGACGGACTGCTCGGCGGCGATATCCTGGGGAGGCTTCCGGCCCGCGTCCGATCCCCGGGTGGTCTCGACCGTATCCAAGTGCGCGATTGACAATGCTGCCGTCCTCAATTTGTACCGGCCCCGGGGGCGCCGATAGTTGTCCATCCTGCCGGGCCGGCCCCGGATCCCCGCCTCTGGTTCTCCACGCCCGCCCTACCTGCACAGGTATACCCGCCTGCACCGACAACGGCCGCAGACCGGAGGCGGGAATGGTTATCCCCAGTGTCCACAGGTTTTCCACAGGGGTCGCTTCGCCGGTCCTTCACAGGTGCCGCAGACCGCTTTGTGGGGCGCGCGCACGGCAGTGGAAAACGGGTACCCCGCAACGGTAGCCGCCCTTCGATGCCCTGCAAAGCCGGAAGGCCGGACAACGTGTGGATAACCTGTGCACTACGGGGCATAGCTTGTGCACAGTCTGTGGGAAAGGCTGTGGACAAGGAAAAAGTTTGCCGCCTAATATCGCGCTGACCTGCGGATACATCCATTCCAGTCTGTGGAGTAAATATTTCTTCTGTGGAATTTCATCCACAACCGGAGGCGGCTCCGGACAGTGTGAAGGAGGGGCTGACCACTCCTCAGCGGGTCGTTCCGCCAGTCCCCGACCCTCTACATGCCCTCGGAGGACCGGACAGATGCCGGGCGGCGCATGGAGGGCCATCATCCATGCAGCCCAGTGAATATTGCTGTGGATAACCCTGGCTGGCCTAAGCTTGGAATATGGGTGAAACGCTTGTGGTCCCTGTCCTGATCCTCCTGGCAGTGGCTGCGGGGGTACTGCTTGTTGCCCGCGCAGCGGCGAGGCGGAAGTCAGTCGCGGGCCCGCCGGTACCTGCCCCCAACGCAGTGGAGTTGGCCCGGGCCGCTGCCGCCAAGCTCTCTGAGGACGAGCACCGAAGGCTGTACGCCCTGATCGCCCAGGGGCAGGCCATGGCGGCCATCAAGCTGTACTACGAAATCAGCGGAGCCGGCCTGCGCGCCTCCAGGGAC
The DNA here is from genome assembly GCF_042723515.1 of Pseudarthrobacter sp. NPDC058362. Classification (NCBI taxonomy): domain Bacteria; kingdom Bacillati; phylum Actinomycetota; class Actinomycetes; order Micrococcales; family Micrococcaceae; genus Pseudarthrobacter; species Pseudarthrobacter sp. NPDC058362. The sequence continues at coordinate 133,041 of NZ_JBHXIW010000005.1, forward strand.
GCCGTCGGCGCCCTCGCCGCCCACCCGCAGCCCTACCGAAGCCCCGAAACTTCGCCGCCCGCCGTCGAGGAGGACGAGGACGAACCCGAGCGGTTCCCCTACCGGTACCGCGCCATTGCCAGCAAGGGCGACGTGACCCGGGAAGTCAGCAGCAACATGCTCAACGACGAGATCTACGGCAGGATCCGCACCTTGGCCCGCAGTGGCGATCTGGAAGGCGCTGCGGCGGCCCTCAGCCGGCACTCGGACATCACACTGGTCCAGGCCAGGGAGTTCATCTCCCTCCTGGAGGACTAGGAACGCCGCGGCCCCCGGAACTCTGCAGTTCCGGGGGCCGCGGCGTTAGTCCTGGTTTTCGCTAGCCCATCACCAGGTTCAGGATGAACAGCAGCGGAATCGAGCCTGCCCACACGGCCGTGGTGATACCGGACCAGCCGCGCAGCGCAGCGGTACCGTCCAGGCCGGTGAACCGGGTGACTACCCAGAAGTAGGAGTCGTTGAAGTAGCTCAGGATCATGGAGCCGGCGGTGCAGGCGATGGCGGCCACCAGCGGATCGATGCCGAGCGTGCCCACCAGAGGTGCGGTGACGGAGGCTGCCGTGATCATGGCCACCGTGCCGGAGCCCTGGGCCAGACGGACCAAGGTGGCCACGAGGAACGGGACCAGGAAGGCCGGCAGGGCGGTAGCAGCGATGGCCTCGGCCAGGGCGTCGCCTACGCCTGAAGTGCGCAGCACCTGGCCCAGTGCGCCGCCGGCGCCGGTAATCAGCAGGATGAGCCCCGCAGAGGCGGCAGCTTCGGAGAACCAGTGCTGGACCTTGTTGCGCGGGGTCCAGCGCGGAAGGAGGACGTAGACCGCCAGCAGCACGCCGATGGTCAGCGCGATGACGGGGTTGCCGATGAACGCGAAGGGCACTACCCAGTCGGAAGGCTCGTACTTACCGCCCACAACGCCCTGGGCGTTCTGGTCCATGGCGCCGGTGACCGTGTTCAGCACGATCAGCAGCAGCGGCACCAGGAGCGGCAGCGATGCCAGGAATGCGCCTACGCGGTGCGGCTTGGCACCTGCCGGCCGGGTACCGAGATCAACTTCGGAATCGTCGGCGAGATCGGCTGCATGGTCCGTGCCGCCGTCGTAATCTGCGACCCCTGCCGAACCACCGCTGCGGGATCCCTCGCCCGCACCCACCAGCGCGGCGCGGCCGTAAACGGCAGTGCGCACTTCCTCACTGACGGAGGACTCCAGCTTGGGACCGATCCACTTGGCGTAGGCCACCACGATGGGCAGCAGCAGGACGGTGAAGGCCAGGCCGGTGAGGATCACTGCGCCGAGGTCGGCGCCGAGGAGGCCGGAGACGGCGAGCGGGCCGGGAGTCGGCGGCACGAGGTGGTGCGTCAGGGTCATGCCGCAGCCGAGCGCCAGGGCAAGCGTGACGTAGCCGGCACGTTTGACCCGGGCAATGGAGCGCGCCAACGGGTTCATGATGACATAGCCGGAATCGCAGAATACGGGGATGGAGACGAGGGCGCCCACCGTTCCCAAAGCCCACGGCTCCCGGCCCTTGCCGAAGAGGCGGAGGAAGGCCAAGGCCAGCGCGTTGGCGGCTCCCGAAACTTCCAGGATCTTGCCGATGGCGACGCCGAGGCCGATCACGATGCCGATGGAGGCCAGCGTGTTGCCGAAACCGGTGGTGATGGCCTTGGTGATGTCCAGGGCGGACTGGCCGGCCACCAGGCCCGTGACCAGTGAGGCGATGAGCAATGCCACGAAGGCATCGAGGCGGGTGCGCAGGACCAGGACGACGATCGTCGCGATGCCCAGGACCAGCGCAAGTAAGAGTTGTAGATCCACGTTGATTTACTCCTTGGGAAAGGACAGCCGGACGGTGTGCCCGGCCGCTCCTCGAAGGGGCCGCGACGTTTCTGCAACGAGTTGACTCCAACGAGTGACTGGTGCCACACTACTTGCACATAAGACATCTGACAAGTGCAGCGATGGAGGTGCGTGGATGAGCCGGAATACGCTGGCGGTTGCGGTGTTTGAGGACCTTCTGGAGCGGATCCTCAGCGGCGAACTCAAACCCCGCGAGCCTCTGCCGTCCGAGCCGGAGATCGCCCGGGAGGCGGACGTCAGCCGCCTGACCGTGCGGGAGGCGCTGAAGACGCTGCAGGCGCAGAACATCGTCGCGGTGCGCCGCGGCCTGGGCACATTCGTGAATCCCGTGGAAGAGTGGACCGGTCTGGAAGCCATCCTCCGGGCCGCATCCCGCGGCACTGGCGGGGACGAGGTGGCGCTGCGCCTGCTTGAGGTCCGCAGGATGGTGGAAACCGGCTCCGCGGAGCTCGCCGCCAAGAATGCCCGACCGGAACACCTGGCTGCCATGCACGAGTCCATCCGGGAGTTGGAGGACGCGCACGCGGCAGGCGACCTGGACCGCGTTACGGTGGCCGACCTCGCATTCCATGACGCGGTGCTGCGCGCCTCTGCCAACCCCTTCCTGCCGGCACTGCTGGGGCAGCTGGGAAACCTGCTCTACTCCACGCGCCGCGAAACATCCGCCTTCGTGGAGGTGCAGCGCCACGCCATCGAGCACCACCACCTGGTGCTGGCCGCGATCGAGACCCGTAACCCGGAAACGGCGCGCAAGGCGATGGAAGACCACATCAACCAGACGTACGACGACTACGCCCGCTTCATCAATAACCAGGAACCCAACACAGGAGCTGAAACAGCATGACCGAAACGGCAACTTTCCCCGCCCAGCGCACCGCGGTACTCACCGGTGCAGCCTCAGAGCGCGGCATCGGCCGCGCCACCGCGGACCGCCTGGCCAGCGAGGGCTGGAGCATCGCCATCCTCGATATCGACGGCGAAGCTGCCGCGCAGGCGGCGAAGGACATTGCCGCACGCCACGGCGTCCAGGCCATTGGCCTCCGGACCGACGTCTCCGACGAGGCCTCCATCGACGCGGCCATTAGCCGCGTCGAGGCCGAGCTGCCGCCGATTGTAGGCCTGGCCAATATCGCAGGCATCAGCTCGCCGCGGCCGTTCATGGAGGAAACCAAGGAGGGCTGGGAGCGTGTCTTTGCCATCAACATGACCGGCACGTTCCTTGTCACCCAGCGTGTCCTCGGCGGCATGATCGACCGGAAGCTCGGGCGCGTGGTCAGCATCTCCTCCATCTCCGCCCAACGCGGCGGCGGCACCTACTCCAAGGTGGCCTACAGCTCGGCCAAGGCCGGCATCATCGGCTTTACGCGCGCACTGGCCCGCGAAATGGGCGAGCACGGCATCACCGTAAACGCCATCGCACCGGGTCCGGTGGATACCGACATCATGGGCGGCACCCTCACGGACGAGCGCAAGAAGGAAATGTCCCGCGACATCCTGGTGGGCCGGGTGGGGACCGTGGGCGAGATGGCTGCCCTGATGTCCTTCCTCATGGGCGAGGACGCCGGGTTCATCACGGCGGCCACCTACGACATCAACGGCGGCCTCCAGGTTTCCTAGCGCCCATACAGCCTGCGCCGCTTACCGGCCTCCGCTGATGCCTGCCAGGAGTTCTTCGAACGGCAGGGATTCGGCGGGGGCCTTTTTGCGATTGGGCTGCGCCCCTTCCAGGAGCCCTGAGAACTCCCCCGCGGCCCGGTCGATGCGCGCCGAAAGCAAGGAGCCGCCGTCGTCCGCGGCGCCCCAGTCCTGCGGCCCCGCGAAGACGCCCGTGGCGGCGATCCGGGCGCGCAGGTACGTGAACAGCGGCCGCATGGCGTAGTCCAGCACCATCTGGTGTCGGTCGGTGCCGCCGGTAGCGCCCAGCAGCACCGCCTTGCCGTCCAGTGCCTGGGGGTCCAAAACGTCCATGAAGGACTTGAAGAGGCCGCTGTAGGAGGCACTGAAGACCGGACTCACGGCGATAATGCCGTCGGATGCCTCGACGCCGGAGATCACCTCGGCCAGCCTCGATGCCGCGTAGCCGGTCACGAAGTTATTGGCGATGTCCACGGCAAGATCGCGCAGTTCGACCGTCTCCACCTGCACGGCGTAACCCGCTGCCGACAGCTGCCTTTCGGCTGCCGTGGCGAGCTGGTCAGCCAGCAGGCGGCTCGACGACGGGACGCCGAGGCCGGCGGACAGAACGGTGATGCGGCGGGTTTCCATGGGGCGCTCCTGGTGCTTGCTCGGGCTTATATGCATTTGCATCTACATGGAGAACCTGCGCCCTGCCGGAAGTATTCCCGGACATGAGAAAACCCCCGCCGCCGGAATCCGGCGACGGGGGTTTTCGGCGTGCAGCAGTAAGAACTACTTGCCAGCAACCACGTTGAGGTCGATCACTGCGGACACGTCCTCGTGGAGACGGACGTTGGCCTGGTAGGAACCGACCGACTTGATGTGAGCCGGCAGTTCAACCTTGCGCTTGTCGATGCGGCCGAGGCCGGCGGCCTCAACAGCGTCAGCAACGTCGGCCTGCTTGACGGTGCCGAACAGGCGGCCCGTCTCACCTGCCTTGACAACCAGCTGGACCGGCTTGGCGGAGAGTGCAGCAGCCTGCTTCTGAGCGTCTTCCAGGGAAGCGTGCTCGCGGGCGGCGCGGGCGGCCTTAATGGACTCAACCTGCTTCTCGCCACCCTTCGACCAGGTCAGGGCGAAGTTGCGGGGCAGCAGGTAGTTACGTGCGTAACCGTCCTTGACCTCGACAATGTCGCCAGCAGCACCGAGACCGGTAACTTCGTGGGTCAGAATGAGCTTTGCCATGTTAGTTAATCCCTTTCCTTAGCCGCGGCCAGCGCCGGAGTAAGGCAGCAGGGCAACTTCGCGGGCGTTCTTGATTGCCTGTGCGATCTTGCGCTGTTCCTGGACCGTAACGCCGGTGACGCGACGGGCGCGGATCTTGCCGCGGTCGGAGATGAACTTGCGCAGCAATGCTACGTCCTTGTAGTCGATGACAGTGATGTCAGCGGCCTTCAAGGGGTTGGACTTTGGTTTGGGCTTACGGAGTTCAGCCTTAGCCATCGTGGAGCTCCTATTCTAGGGAGCCCGTGGATGTTGATCCACGGGATGGTGGTGGTCCGACGGCGGCAGCCACCTTGGGTGCCTTAGGCACCCGGGCGGTCCCGGCGTCGGGCCTTAATAATGGTTTTTTAGAAGGGAGGTTCGGAGTCGGGGCCGTTGCCCCAGCCCCCGGCGTTGGAGACACCGGGCGTAGCCCAGGGATCGTCCTGGCCGGACTGCTGGCTGTTGCCGCCACCCCAGCCGCCACCGGAGTTACCGCCCTGGTTTCCACCAGGGTTGCCGCCTCCGAAGCCACCGCCGCCGTTGCCGCCACCGAAGCCGCCGCCCTGACCGCCGGAGCGCTGGGTACGGTTGACCTTGGCATTGGCGTAGCGCAGGCTCGGGCCGATTTCGTCGACCTCAAGCTCGATAACGGTGCGCTTTTCGCCTTCTTTGGTTTCGTAGGAGCGGCTCTTCAGCCGGCCGGTCACAATCACGCGCATGCCCTTGGTCAGGGATTCGGCGACGTTCTCGGCTGCTTCGCGCCAGACAGACGCACGGAGGAACAGGGTTTCCCCGTCCTTCCACTCGTTGGACTGGCGGTCAAAGGTACGCGGGGTGGAAGCAATGGTGAAGTTCGCTACTGCCGAACCGGACGGGGTGAACCGCAGTTCCGGGTCATTGGTGAGATTACCGACGACCGTGATAGTGGTTTCGCCTGCCATCTATTGCCTCCTTGGTTCCTGGTTGAAGAGTACGTTTCCTGCGGGAGTAAAGAATGAAGATGGTGCTGAACTACTCAGCAACAACCTTCTGCTCTTCGGGGCGGGTGATCTTGGTGCGCATGATGGTCTCGTTAAGAGACAGCTGGCGGTCAAGTTCCTTGGCGGTTTCCGGCGTAGCGGTGAAGTTCACCACGGCGTAGATACCTTCGGACTTCTTCTTGATGTCGTAAGCCAGGCGACGACGGCCCCAGATGTCAACCTTTTCGATGGTTCCACCATCGTTGGTGATGACGTTCAGAAACTTCTGAAGCGACGGCTCAACGGTACGCTCTTCGACCTCGGGGTCGATGATTACCATCAATTCGTAAGGACGCATATGTGAACCCACCTCCTTTGGGCTAAGCGGTTACGGCATTTCCGTAACAGGAGGTTCATTTGCGATTCCGTGCCATGGCCGGCCACCGGAACGGAGGCAGGACGCAGCACAGACTTCACTATCTTAGTCCATGTGGACCGTGTAAGGCGATTCGCGCTTGACTCGAGCCTATCTCCCATGCCGGACCCGCGTCCTGCCTGGATGCGGGTATGTGGATAACGGGGCGCAAGCCACCGGCGTCGGATTCCTGGCGCCCACCGAAGCGTGCCCGGTCGCCCAAGAATCCAAGTAGTAGAGCGCCGAAAATAGAGTACTCGGGGGCCCGGAGTTCGCTGGTGCGTCATGTGTTTGCCCACTATATTGACGTGACGGCTGGGTACCGCGCTGGACGCAACGAAGCGGCCAGGAACAAATAGGCCCGAACGGCCAGGCCAATGGCTGCAAGGGTCATAACAACGTACGAAGACAGCATCGGTCTCCTTCTTCGATGAGTGGGGACCCTATGTCGTTGGTAGGTCGAAGCAAGGAACTGGACCGCATTCTTGCCGTGATTCGAGGGCCTCGGGATTCCGCTCTCGCCGTGGCGGGTCCGCGGGGCGCCGGAAAGTCTGCCCTGCTCGCCGAAATTCCCTCGATATGCGATTGCCGGACGGTATTCCTTGGCGCCAGTGCCTCTGAGTCCGAGTGGCCGCTGTCCGGCCTGACCGCTCTGCTCAACGGCATGGATGACCCTGTCCTGAACCGGGTTGCCGAGGAAGTTCTGAGAGATGCCACGGGCTCAATGGACGTAGCGACCGTTTCCACCATGCTCCTCAACGCAGTCCACCAGCGGTCGTCATGCCGGACGGTCATCGTGATTGATGATGCCGACCAGCTGGACCCGGGCAGCCAGGCCGTGATCGGATTTCTGGCCCGCCGCCTGGCCGGCACGGACATCGCCTTATTCGTGGGGCTCCGTACCGACGTTCCGGGCACCGCGTTCAGCGGCTTGCCGGTCCTGCAGCTCGAGGCGCTCGGCCACAACGACTTGGTCCTGATGCTGGAAGCGATCCCTGCACACCACGCAACGCCGGCATCCGCCCATGCAGTTGCCGCAGTTGCCCAGGGGAACCCCCTTGCCGCCGTCGAGCTTTATCAGCGGCTGCTGGAACGGCAGGCGGAGGGGGAGTATGCGCTGCCCGTACCGCTGCCCGGCCAGTGCTGTTTCGAGGGGGAGTTCGCAATGCTGCTGGGCGGTCTTTCCCCCATCGCCCGCCGGGTGCTGGAGCTGCTGTCGCTTTCCTACCGAAGCGAGATCACCACGCTTGAAAAGATCTGCCCCGACGTGTGGGCGGGCGTGGAAGAGTTGCTCACCAGCGGCCTGGTGAGCCGATCCGGGTCCTGCCTTCAGATATCCAACCAACTGCTGCGGGGGCATGTTTTTGCCGCGACGCCACCGGCATCCCGGACTGCGGATCATCGCGCACTGGCCGAAGCCGCTGAAGACACAGATTCCTACGGCAGGCGGTGGCACCTCAGCTTCACCGGCCTCGAACGGCAGACAGCTTTTGGCCTCCTGCGCCACGCCATTGACCTGATTCGGGCTGGAGAAGTGCCATTCGCGCTGGAATATGTCGAACGCGCCCTGACGATCAACCCCTGGGAAGCGGAGACAGCGGCACGTCTGACAACCGTAGCCGAACTGCTGTTTAACCGTGGCCATCTCGCCTACGCCCAGCGCTACCTTGAATGGGCGCAGCGGGTCACCCGCAATCCGGCGCTGGTCCTGAGGTTGACAGGCCTGTCCTTCGAGATCGCCTTTATGCAAGGCGCTCCGGTGCGCTCCAGCATGGTACTGCGCCTCGTGAAGGAGTTCGGCCGGCACGACCCGTCCTATGCCGCCACCCTGCTGTCCCTTGCGGCCCTTTATTTCGCTGAGCGTTGGGAACTAGTGGATGCGGTTGAGCTTCTCCGCTACCCCGAATTCCAAGGCTCGGCGTCGCCTGAATGCCTGGCAATCAGCGAACGGGCAAAGCTGATTGTCGAGTCCATCAGGGGCGAATCGGGGGCGTTCGGCCGGATGCATGAACCGCCCGGAAATGCGCTGCTGCCCAGTCTCTTGGTCCAGGGTCGTGCCCTCAGCTACGCGGAGCGCTACGGCCCGGCGAACGAGGCGTTCACGATGGTTCTCAACTCCACTGAAGCGTATGGGGTCAACTGGCGGGAGACGGCCGCTCTCCTTGCAGCGGACAATGAAATCCGGGCCGGCCACGTCCGCGCCGCCGTCAATCTCATCGGAGAGATCGAACGCCGCGACGATGGGATCAAGTATCACCGCGGGCTCCGGCACGTCTTCCGGCTCTGGCGCGCCCATGCAATGGGGGACGAGGCATCGGCGCAGATCTGCGCTGCAGACGCTCAGCGCTACATTGGCGCCGCAAGCCACCCTGCCCTCACCGCCCAATTGGCTGCCTGGCAGGGCCACTTTGCACTCCTGCGGGGTGACCTGGCCGAGGCCCTGGCCCAGTTGTCCCGGGCGACGGAGATCGGCATGGGCTTCGGCAATCCTTCGTTGTTGAGATGTGAGCCTGACTTGGTGGAGGTGCTGATCCGGCTGGGCCGGCACCGCGAGGCTACACAGACCCTCCTCCGACTGGAAAGCCGGTCAGTAGGGTTGCGCTCACCGTGGCTCATCATGGCAATAACCCGGAGCCGGGCCATGCTCGCGGACGGCGAACAGTCCCTGCAGCTCTTCACGCAAGCCCTCGAGACCAGGCCCGGCCGAGAGTCTGTACTCGAACGCGCCCGGACTCTGATGTGTTACGCGGAGCGTTTGAACGCCTTTGGACGGGTCCGGGAGGCGCGTGACGCGCTGATGCGGGCCAAGGTGATGTTCGACGAAATAGGGGCGTATGCCTGGGTCCAGCACATCGACGCGCTGTTGCTCGACGAGCGGGTCGAACCTGCCAACCCCCAGGGAAATCCAGCCCTGCTGATGCTTGCCGACCATGAACGGGCACTTGCAACGATGGTGGCGCGTGGAATGCGCAACAAAGAGATCGCGGCCACGCTTTTTGTTTCCGTCAGGACGGTCGAGGTGCGCTTGACAGCGATCTACCGCAAGCTCGGAGTTGAATCGCGGGCGCAGCTGACCGCCCTGGCGGCAAACAAACAGCAGAGCTCCCCGGAGCCCTACGCACTGCCGCTCTACTAGACGTTCGCCGGCGGCTTCGGCGGGCACCCGCATTTTCCACAATGATCCTTAAACGGACCCACAGCCTGCCTTTGGTATTGGACCCCTAATGCGGCGCTGAAGCTAAGTTTGCTTCACGGTGCCAGTGCCGGCAGACACTCGGGAAGGGGTCAGAATGACAGGCGTATCTGTGGCACGGGGCCAGCAAGAGGTCCTCCGTCGGGAGATACGGCCGGTCCAGTCTGTAGGGGCGGAAACACGACCAGCGCTAAGTCGAAAAGAATCAGCGGAATGGATCTCCACCCACATCAACCTGCTGCGCCTCACCGACTCTGTCCTGGTCGCGCTGGCGGTCCTGGCCGGCTACCTGTCTGCCGGCCCGGTGTCCTTTCCCGCTGGCCCCACGGGCACCGGAACCGGAACCACGGACATCGGGGTCGCTGCCAGCGCCGGAGTTGCCCTGCTGTGGATGGCAGCCCTTGGGGTCCACCGCACCCGGGACTCGAAGGTGCTCGGTGTCGGCGCGCACGAGTACAAGCTCGTCGGCACCGCGACATTCCGGACATTTGCAGCCGTGGCCATTGCCTCGGTCGTTTTTTCCGTTGAGGGCGGAGCAGCGCTCATCACGGTTTCTCTTCCACTGGGCATCTGCGCTCTCACTGCGAACCGCTGGGTCTTCCGGCGGAGGCTCGCTTTGGAAAAGGCCAAGGGCCACCACCTCTCACGGGCCATCGTGGTAGGCGAACCTGAAGACGTCCGCTATGTCGTCCACCAGATCGAGAAGAAGTCCGGCGTGGTGTATGAGGTGCTCGGTGTATGCCTCCCCGGGGCACGCCGGGGGGCGAAGTTCCGAGTTGACGATCATCACGTGTCAGTTCTGTCATCTACCGACGACATCGCCCGGACGGCAGGCCTGGTTCAGGCTGACGCAGTTATCGTCGCCGGACCGCTGCCGGGCGGGAATAGCTTTATCCGCGAACTGGGCTGGAAGTTGGAAGAATGCGCGGCGGAAATGGTTCTGGCGGCCACTCTCACCAACGTGGCGGGCCCTCGCATCCACTGGCGGCCGGTGGAAGGCCTGCCGCTTATGCACGTGGACATCCCGCAGTATTCGGGTGCGAAGCACAGCCTGAAAAGGGTCATGGACATAGCCACGGCGGGCTGTGCTCTAGTGGCTTTGGCTCCCTTGTTCCTGGTCCTGGCCGTCATTGTCCGGTTGGACAGCCCGGGCCCCGTCATTTTCCGGCAGGACCGCGTGGGAAAGAACGGCAGGACGTTCAGGATGTTCAAGTTTCGGTCCATGGTCGCTGATGCGGAAGCCCTCAAGCCCGGTCTGGAGAAGGAAAACGAAGGAGCAGGAGTCCTGTTCAAAATGCATCACGATCCACGGATTACCCGTTGCGGGCGGTGGATGCGAAAGTACTCGCTGGACGAACTGCCGCAACTGTGGAACGTCGTCATGGGCGACATGAGCATGGTTGGTCCGCGTCCTCCGCTCGCCAGCGAAGTCGAAGGCTACGGGCGGCACGCTCTTCGCCGTCTATTGATCAAGCCCGGCCTCACGGGGCTGTGGCAGATCAATGGCCGCTCGGACTTGGACTGGGACGAAGCCGTACGCCTGGACCTTTACTACGTGGAAAACTGGTCGATCGCCGGTGACCTGCTGATCGTCTGGCGAACGTTCCGCGTGATACTCCGGCCCGCCGGCGCCTACTGACCAAGGAGCAGGAGGACGAACGATGAATGCGGACGCTGAAAAGTCCATCGGGAGGGCCGCCGAAGCCGGCAGACTGGGCATTGCCGTCATCGGAGCGGGTGTGCGGGGAAGCAGGCTTGCCCGCACACTGCAGGAAAGCCGCGACTGGAACCTGGCCGCCATCTGCGATCCGGATGCCATGCGGGCCGCAGAGCTTTCCAGGAAGCTTGGCGGCGCCCCCCACTTCGGAACCATCGACGAAGCCTTGGACTGCGTGCCGCTGGATACGGTTGCGGTTGCCACACCGCTTCGTTTCGTCCACGGAACGGCAATGACAGCCCTGCGGGCCGGTAAGCATGCCTTGGTTGAAAGGCCACTGGCAGACAGCCTGGAACGCGGTCTGGAACTGGTTGCAGAAGCACAGTCCAACAGCGTCGTCCTCATGGCCAACCATGCCCATTCCTTTACCCCTGCGGTCCAACACCTGAGAACGCTCACCCTTAGCGGCTCACTTGGGGAACTCCTGTTCGTCGATGTCGTACGGACAGGGACACTTCCCGACCCCGCACAACGGGACGTGTTTTGGGACTTGGCGCCGGAAAGCCTGGCCATCCTGGATCGTGTGCTTCCCGAGGGCTTGAATTCCCGGGAAGTCTCGGCATTTGGAGGAGATCCTCTGGGAACGGGCCGTGACTGCGTGGGCCACGTCAATTTCAGGCTTGGCAATGACGCCCTGGCCCATTTGTATGTGAATAGGCTGAGTTGCGTTATAAGGCACCAGGTGGTCATCGCAGGTTCCCGGCTGACTGTTTTGTGGGATGGCATGCGGCCCGGGAACCAGCTCTCCGTGGTCGCCTCGAAGCCGGGGTGGGATACTGGCACGCTTCCCGGTCACTGGCGTGAATCCCGGCAGCCCTGGAATACGGAATCATTTCCTGCCGCGATCCATGGCCAGGAGACCCATCTCGTAGCCGAATTCGCCCGGCGTATCCGCGAAGCGGACGGACTCGCATCACCTGACGCGTCAGCACTGCGCGTGCTCGCCATGCTCGACGCGGTGGCAGTCAGCTGCAGCAGGGAGGGCATGGCGTCGCCTGTTCAACCGCCCGTCGCTGCCGGAAAGGCCGTGAAGCCATGAGGGTGGAAACAGCACTCGCCCGCATCGACGTGACGAAACCCTGGCTCGGACATGAAGAGAGCCTTGCCCTTGCTTCCGTCATCGCCTCGGGGCGCCTCAGCCAGGGCCCCCGGGTAAGAGAGTTCGAAGACGCTTTCGCGGGGGCACAGGAGGCCCGCCACGCAGTCGCCACTTCGAGCTGCACCGCCGCCCTGCACTTGGCGCTGCTAATCGCCGGCGTTGGCCGAGGGGATCACGTTGTGGTGCCTTCCCTCTCCTTTATCGCCGCGGCAAATGCGGTGACCTACGTGGGGGCCCGCCCAATCTTCTGCGACGTTGATCCTGCCACCGGCAATGTGACGGCTGAAACCATTCATGCCGCAATCACCATCGATACACGCGCGGTCATCGTGGCGGACCACGCTGGAGTCCCGGCTGACCTCGAGCAGATCCGCCTGCTGTGCGACAAGCACGAAATAACCGTCATTGAAGACGCAGCCTGCGCGGCAGGCTCCAAGTATCGGAACCGGCCGGTCGGAACCGGCTCCGAAGTAGCCGTCTGGTCTTTTCATCGCACCAGCATCCTTACAACAGGGGAAGGCGGAATGCTCACCACGAACCGGGCGGACTGGGCAGCCCGGGCACGCATGCTGCGCGAACATGCAATCAGCGTTCCAGACCCTTCCCGTGACGCCTTCCTCTCTCCCCGGAAGGTTTGCGTGGAGGTCGGGTATGACTACCGGATGACAGACCTTCAGGCGGCCGTTGGGACTGTCCAGCTCAAACGACTCCCGGAGATGGTGGACCGGCGACGGACAATTGCGGCGGCTTACTCAAGAGCCCTCGAGAACCTCAAGTTCCTCCGACTGGTGGCCGACCCACCCTACGGCACCACTAATTTCCAGACACTGTGGCTGGAACTTCTGCCCGGCTTCCCTGCCAGCAGGGAGCGCCTGTTGTCGAAGCTTGCCGATGCCGGCATATCGGCACGGCGCGGCTCCCCTGCCTGCCATCGGCAGCCTGCCTTCCGGTGGCGGAGTACTGATAACGTCAGGCTCCCACACACCGAACGGCTCAGCGAGCACACCGTGGCCCTGCCGATGTTCCACGAGCTTGATTCCGCCAGTATCAACCGCGTGGTCAACGTCATCCGAAACGCAGCGAAGCCGGTGACGCCATGAGTGAACTGATCCTGATCTCAGCGAGCGGACTGGCCCGGGAGGTGCTCGCCATGGTGCGGAGCAGTGGACAGTACGACATTGTGGGGCTGCTGGACGACGACAAGGAATTGGCCGGCGTGACGGTGGACGGGGCACCGGTCCTGGGCGGCATTGACGATGCGGTCAGCTTCATTCATGCCTTCCTGCTCGTGTGCATGAGTTCCGGCCGGAGAAGGCAGGCTGTAGTCGAGCGGCTCGCCCGGCTGGGACTCCAGGAATCCCGGTATGCGACGGCGATTGACCCCTCTGTCCAATACCCGGAGGGATGCCGTATAGGGCGGGGCAGCATCCTCCTCCGCAACGTAACCCTCACCGCAGGTGTGACGCTGGGCGCCCATGTTGTCGCGATGCCGTCGGTGACCTTCTCGCATGATGACGACGTAGCGGATTTTGCAACCTTCGCCGCCGGCGTTTCGTTGGGCGGCGGCGTCCGGATAGGCCGTGCCGCCTGTCTGGGCATGCATTCCAGTGTGCGTGACCGCACGTCCGTGGGCGATTACGCCTCGGTGGGGATGGGGGCCGCCGTTCTAAGCAACGTGCCGGACGGCGAAACGTGGGTGGGCGTTCCAGCCCACGAAAACGACGTACAGGTTTTCACGCAGGGCAATCACTGAGGAGGGGCCAGGGGCCGATGCCCCACCATCCTGCTGACGCACTGGAACTCAGGACATTATCGAAGGCACGCGCAGCTACGGTCCCTTCGCAAAGGAAGCGACGGCGGGGGGGGGCCGGGGGGGGAGGGCCCCCCCGAGCGATTGCCCACAAAGGGCCAAAACACCCCGCCCCGGGGGGGTTACGGAAAAACGACGAAAAAGGCCCCCCCCCAAAAGCCCCCCCC
>NZ_JBHXIW010000005.1:147187-228963 GCF_042723515.1 Pseudarthrobacter sp. NPDC058362
CCTCTAACCCACCCACATATCCTCCCGCCCCCCCCACCCGCTCACCCACCACCCCCCCCCCCGGCGCGGCCCTCCCCTCGCCCCCCCCCCCCCCCGCTTCGTAGTCCCTACAAGGGCAAAAGCCTCCGGCCCAGGGCGGTTGACCTGAACTCGTCGAAGTCGCGCACCACCAGTTCGGCCCCCGCGGCCACAAGCCGTTGCTCCGGACAGTATCCGCTCAACACACCCACCGGGACGCACCCGGCTTCGGCTGCACAGCGCATGTCGTACTCGGTGTCGCCGAAGTAGAGAGCTTCGCCCCCGTCCCTCAGCTCCGCCAACACCTGGGCTTTGTCCGCAGCCTCCGTGACAACAGCACCGAAGCGCTCGTCCAGGTCAAAGGACCGCAGTTCGGCCAGCAGATAACCGGGGCCGGCGGCCGAAATGACGGCACAGGCCTCACCAGCTGCGTTTAGGTCAGCCAGGAACCCCGCCGCCCCGGTCCGGAGCGGGGCGGCCTGGGCAGCCATCGCGGCGTTCCATTCCGTAATGGCCGCCGCCACGTCCCCGATGCCCACCCCAAGCTTCAGAAACATCTCATCCATCGGCAGTAAGAATGACCGGTCGAACAGCTCCGGGCTGATTTCGGGTACCCCCACCAGCCTCAGGGCCGCGTTGGTGGCATCACAGGCCCGGCCGGCGTCGTCGGCAATGGTGCCGTTCCAGTCGAACAGGTATTTCATACGGCAGCCGACAATGCAGCAGCGGACAATCCAAGCCCGGATGCCATGCCCGCGCGTCGTCCGGCGGGACCATGGAAGACGTGAATGCTCTCCGGATCGGACCACACAGGAACGCGTGAATGAAGCTGCGGGCGCTCAGCCGAGCGGCAGGACAGCAGCAGCACGGAACCGCCCAGATCGATATGGACGGTACGCAGCGGGCCGTTGGGTTCCACCAGGATCACTTCACCCTCCGCCGTCCAGGCATTGCCGTGCCCGTCAGTTCCGAGGCGGACGTCCTCCGGCCGGACCCCCAGGACAACGTCCCCTTCAAGGCTGGCGCGGCCCCCGGCCTGCGACACTTGACCGAACGGCGTTTCCAACAGGCCTGACTCCGTCCGGGTTGAGGCCAGCAGGTTCATTGGCGGAGCACCGATGAACCCGGCCACGAAGGCTGAGACCGGTGCATCGTAGAGCTCGTCCGGCGTCCCCAGCTGGACGATGCGTCCCTTGTCCATAACAGCGATCCGGTCTGCCATGGACATGGCGTCCTGCTGGTCGTGGGTGACTGTCACGCCCGTGGCTCCCTCCTGGCTGATGAGCTGGTGGATTTCCGCCCGCAGTGAGATGTGAAGCTGGGCATCGAGCCCGGACATTGGCTCATCCAGAAGTACGACGCCGGCATGCCGGGCGAGCGCCCGTGCCAGGGCAATGCGCTGGCGCTGCCCGCCCGACATGGCCTTGGGACGCCGTTCCAGCAATTCCTCCACGCGCATCCGTGAAGCAACCTCGCGTGCCCGCTTTTCGGCCTCCTGCTTGGACAGACCCAAGCCGTGGCGCAGCCCCAGGGTGATGTTTCCCAGGGATGTCAGGTGCGGATACAGGGCGAAGTTCTGGAAAACGATCGACACGTCGCGCTGATGGGCCGGAACGCCCGCCTGGTCCTTGCCGTCCAGTTCCACAGTGCCTTCGTCGGGATCCTCAAGCCCCGCGATGATTCGCAGCAGGGAAGACTTACCCGATCCGGAGGGCCCCAGGATAGACAGGCTCTCACCGTCGCGGATGGAGAGGCTCACGCCGTCGAGCGCCACAACCTCCCCAAAGCGCTTGGTGATGTTCGTCAGTTCAATGGCTGTCATTGCTACTTGCCCAGCATCGAGTTGATCGACTTGGCCGTGGCCGGCACGACCTCGTCGGCCGGCTTTCCGGTAGCAAGCTGCTCCATCATGTTCCGGACGGTGTCGATGATCTGGGCGGTCTGCGCGCCCTCGAATCCGCCCCATACGGTGAGCGGCTTGTCGTAGGTCCAGGCGTAGCGCATCTGGGGAGCAATGTTGTCGCCCTTGAGAAGCTCTTCCGTGGCGAGCTTGTTGACCGGAATGTAGCTGTAGTCCTTGCCGCTGCTCAGCAGCGAGGCTTCCTTGGTGAGCATCTCGGTGACCATGGCCTGCGAGAACGCGGCCTTGCAGGAGTCCTCGGAGATGACAACCCAGCCGTTGCCGCCTGCGGGCAGTTCACCCTCGGGCCCATTCAGTCCGGGAAGGTCGATCGGCATCCAGTCCAGGTCCTTCGGAGCCTCCTTGACGACCTTGACGATGCGGGACGTCGTGGCCATGTGGAAGGCCAGGTTGCCGGCGACGAACTGCGCCTGGCCGTCGTCCATGCGCACGTTCAGGGACGTCTTGTCCTTGGCAAGGCGGGCGAGCAGCCCAATGGCTTCCCGGCCCTTGGGGGTGTCAAAGCCGAACGAGCCGTCCTCGGCCACGTACTTTTCGCCGGAGGACTGCACCAGTGCCTGCGAGAACCAGTCCGGCAGGTCGTCCGAGGAGATGTTGATGCTGGGCTTGCCGGTCTTTGCCGTCACCTTGCGGGCCGCGTCCTCGAGGGCTGCAAAGTCCTTAATGGAGGACGGGTCGGTGATGCCGGCCTCGGCCAGGAGTTTCTTGTTGACCAGCATGGTAGGTGTGGAGATCTGGAACGGAGCCAGGTACGTGGTGCCGTCCACCTCCCCTGCGGTCAGGAACTGCTTCTGGTATCCCTCCGGCAGGGTGGCCGGGTCAAGCGGTGCGGGGTTGTAGCTGTCGGTCCAGAACCGGAGCTGGCCCAGGCCGGTCATGATGAGGTCAGGCCGCTTTCCCACGGCCGTGTCTGCCACGACCTGTTTGGTGAGATCCGAATAGTTGCCGCTCTGGGCAGCAACCGCGTCGATCTTGAGGCCGGGGTACTTTTCCTCCATGATCTTCTTCGCATGCTCCACCGCGGGTGTGCCCTGGGGGGCGAACGCCAGCTTGAGCGTGGTTCCCTCCGGCTTGCACTGGTCGATGGCGGCAGCACTGGCCACGGCACCGCCGGAGCCGGATTCGGCGCCGCCGCAAGCGGACAGGCTTAGGGCTGTAACGGTGGCCAGGGCAGCCGTTGCAAGGATTTTGGAACGCATTGGGGATTCCTTCGTTTGATTGGTTCTGCAGTTAGGGGAGGGGGGAGGTTTCGGGGTTAGCCGGCCACTTCAGTTCCGGCCATACCGCGGACGAAGTGCCGCTGTGCAAGGAGGAAGAGGATGACCACCGGCCCGGTGACTACGACGGCGGCAGCTGCCAGGGCGGGGTAATCGAAGCCCGTATCGGCGTTCTGGAAAATGGCCAGGCTCAGCGGCGGCGTCATGATGTCCGGGCTGCGTGCCACCAGGAGCGGCCACAGGTAGTCATTCCAGTGCGTAAAGACCGAAAGGAGGGAGAAGGCTGCAATTGACGGCGCGGAGATCGGGACCACCACTGAGACCAGCGTCCGCAGCGGTCCGAGCCCATCTGTCCTGGCGGCTTCCATAATGGCGTCGGGTACAGCCATCATCTGCTGGCGCAGCATGAAGATGCCGATGGCACTGGTAACAAACGGGAGGACAAGCCCCAGCCGCGTGTCGCCCAGCCCCAGGAGGTTCAGGCCGACGAATGTGGGGATCATGGTGGCCTGGTGGGGAATCAGAAGGCACGCCAGTACTAGGCTGAGAATGACGCCGGCACCGCGGAAGCGGAACTTGGACAGCGCATAGGCCGCCGGAATGCAGGTGAGCAGCTGAAGGACCAGAATTCCCAGCGTCACGGCGATTCCGTTCAGGACGGCCTGGCCCAGGTTGGCCTTCTCCCACGCCCGGCCAAAGTTTGAGAAGTCGAACTCGGTTGGGATCAGGCTCAGCCCTGTGGTCGTCAGGCCCTCTGCGGGGGCAACCGCCGTCCGCATCATCCAATAGAAGGGAAACAGGGCCAGCGCGGCCGCCAGGATGCCGAGTGCGGTGACCAGGGCTGTGCGGACTTTGTTCGGTGATGTCATTGGTTTTCCTTGGTACGCCGCTGACGGCCGATGATGCCGACAATCAGCAGCAGAGCGATCAGGATGAAGGAGATGGCGGATGCCTCGCCGATCCGGAAGTACTCGAAACCCACCTTGTGGGCGGCTGTCATGGCGGTTTCCGAGCTTCCCAGGGGCCCGCCCTTGGTCATGACGTTGACGATTTCGAAGACCTGGACTGCCCCGGTGATGGACAGGACCGTCACAAAGACGAGGGTGGGCCGGAGCATGGGCAGGGTGATGGTCCGAAGCTTGGTGAAGCCCCTGATGCCTTCGACCGACGCCGCTTCGTGAATGGAGGAGGGGATCGTGGTCAGTCCGGCCATGAAGAGGAGCATGCACAAGGATGTGGCCCGCCATAGCCCCAGCAGGATGACGGTGAACAGGGACGTATCCGCTTCACCGAGCCAGTTCACCGGGGCCAGCCCGGCCAAGCCAAGGATCTGGTTGGTGAACCCGCCCTGGAAGGCGAAGATCCATTTGAAGACCACGGCCATGGCCACCATGTTTGCCGTCATTGGAAGGATGAGCGCCGTCTTGGCGAGCCAGCTTCCACGGCCCATCTTTTCCATCAGGAGTGCCAGGAGCAGTCCCAGGACCATGGACGGCAGGATGGTCGCCAGGGCGTAAACCAGCGTGTTCATGGCGGCCTGATGGATCAGCGGATCGGCAAACACCTTGAGGTAGTTGTTGAAGCCGGCGTACTTCCACTGCCCTCCGGACAGCGGAATGATGAAAAAGCTCCCAATCAGGGAAAGCAGTGCGGGACCATAGACGAACGCCAGCAGGGCCGCCAGGGCGGGCAGCAGGAGCAAGTAAGGAGTCAGGGACAGCCGCGGCCGGACCTTTGCCGGAGCAGCTGTTTTCGGCGCCGGGCGCGTCAGCAGGCTCATGATTCGGCCCCCAGGTCAAGCGATAGCAACCCGCCGTCGACCCCCACGGTGAGGTAGCTGCCACCTCCGGCGGCGACCAGGGGCGCGGCGAGGGGAACCCCGACGTCGTACGTCCCCGCCTGGCTACCGTCCAAGCGGAACCGGCGGATGACGCCATCGAGCCCCGGCAGCAACAGCGTTGCGCTGGATTCTTCATAGGAAGGCGCCGCCATGACGGGGTTTGCCTTCATGCGGTAGGCGGTCATGGGGAAGGGTGCCACTCCGTCCACCGGCACGTCCCAGAGCTGCCCGCCGTCGTCCTTGGCCAGCATGCGCAGGCCCTTGCCGGTCACGGTGACGACGTATCCATCGGGGGTGATGACCGGCGTGGAGGGACTGTAGCCGCCTTCATGCTGCACGGCCCATTGCACGGCTCCGGTTATCCGGTCCAGCTTGGCGGTGCTGGTGATCGCAGGCACCAGGAAACTGTCCTGGCCGGCGTCGTAAGCAGCCGTTCCGGTGACCCGGAGGTTCCGGGCGGTGTCCCAGGGGTCATCCTGCAGTTCAGGCAGGTGCCAAATGGACTTCCCGGTGTGAAGGTCGACGGCGATGGGTGAGTTGGGCGTTGGCCAGAACCCCACCATGACCAAGTCGCCGATGATTGCCGGGCTCGAGTGGGTGACGATGTTGTGGTGCGGGGAAAGATCCGTGCGCCGCCAGAGGACTTCCCCGGTGGCCGCGTCCAGTGCCCGAAGGTCGCTCTGGTCCCCGAGCACCACGATGCCTTCGGATTCCACCGGCGACTGCCATGCGAACCGCCGATAGGGGTCGGTAGAGGGCGTCGTCCATAGCCTGTTTCCGGATGTGGCGTCCAGCCCCGTGACCGCGCCGTTCACTTCGGCCACCACCACAACGCCGCTGGCCAGGACGGGCCGTGTCTTGACGGCGGAGGAGGTTGGGGCGGACCACAGGAGCTCGCCGGTGACGGCGTCGAGAGCTTCTACCGTGCCTGACGGGCGGTCCTCGATCTGTGAGCCGGCGTAAATCCGGTCCCCGGCAAGGGTGGGACCCGCGCGGTGGCCTGCGCCCGCAAGCTGGTGGCGCCAGCGGACCAGGGAACTGCCGGACTTGGCGTCGTAACCGGTAATAGTGGCTTTGTCGACGTCGAATGCGTGGTCAGGATTATGTAGGTAGCGGGCCGGCATGATCCGGGAGTTCAGCTCCAGGCCGGTGCCGTCCCACGTGACTTCACGGAACATCGGCGGCGAGTAGTCCAGGCCCGCGAAGAACGGCGTGGGGCTGTTGACGTGCAGGACGCCGTCAATGTCCACTACCCGCGATGTGTGCCAGTGGCCGGAGAAAGTAGCCAGCGGCTTGCGCGGAAGCCGGTCCATGATCGGGTGTCCGGGCTGGTCGTGCATGCACAGGATGTAGGGGGCGTCCTCCCCCGCGGCAGCGAGGTCGTTGCGCAGCCATTCCTCCTGGACAGTGTGGTCCAGCCCGAGCTCGTGGGTGTGCCAGTCCATCACTACGACATGCAGCCCCGCCACATTGTAGGAGAACCAACGGGGCCCCACGAGGGACTCATACAGGGCCGGGTTGCCGTCGTTGACGATGTAGTTGTTCCGGGAAATCCGCCCCGACCGTCCGGCATGCATGTGGTCGTGGTTCCCCGGCACCAGGTTGACGGGCACGGGAGCACCAGCCACGGCGTCCAGCAGGCCGGCGAACTCCTCGGCGGTTCCATTGTCGACGAGGTCGCCGGTCACGATCACAGACCGGCTTGCCGGCGACAGCTGCGGGAGATCCTGGATGAACTCCTTTAACTGGTCAGGTGTCGTCAGTCGTCCTTTGTCGAACGCCCATTCGTCCGGTGCCGCCATGTCGATGTGCGTGTCGGTGATATGCATGAACTGGTAGGGAAGCGGCTGCTCCACGGCCTGAAGTTGGAAGACAAGCTCGGTTCCGGCCGCTGCCTCGCCCGCCGGAAGCCGCTCGAACCACTGGTCCGTGTGCCAGCCGGTGGGGCGGGTCAGGGTGATGAAGGCACCGTGAGGTTCCACGGCAAAACGGCCGTCGCCTCCGGTTGCCACGACATCGCGGCCGTTTGTAACAGCGATGCCCGGGAGGGGCAGTCCCTCAGTCGTGATGACACGTCCGGTGATGATTTTGGGCATGAGGCCTCCATGATTGGGTCAAGAAGTGTCGAACAGGGCGGGAAATGCGCTTAGCTGCGATGGAGTTTGGCGAGTATGTCGTTGCTGGCGGAGAGGGCGGCCATGCGGCGCGGGGATCCATGGGTCAGGAGGACCACAATCGCGTCCAGCACGGCCAGGTGCACTACGCGGCTGATCATGGCGTCCACCCGATACGCCGTTTCCTGGCTGCCCGCCACGATGGACAGGCCAGCCAGGTCCGTCAGGGGAGTTCCGGTAAAACTGGTCACCGCCACCGTGGCCGCTCCGGCGGTCTTTGCCGCACCGGCTGCGGCCAATGTTTCCGTGGTGGCTCCGGTGTGGCTAATGATCAGACAGGCATCTTCGCTGGTCAGACGGCTTGCCATGATGTTCTGGACATGTGCATCTGCGGCAAAGACAGCGTCCACGCCGACAAGCGCCAACCGATAAGCCACATCCGCGGCCAGTGGAGCCGACGTTCCGACGCCAAGTACCAAGGTTCGCCTCGCAGCGCCGATCCGCGCCGCGGCGGCCGCCACGCTCTCGTGATCGATGTTCTCCGCCGCAGCCTGGAGTGCCTGGGCGGATCCCAGGACAACCTTTCGGCTTACGGCTGCGCTGCTGTCGCCCGCTTCGATGTCGGCCAGCTGCACGGTCGTCGAGGGTGATTCGCGGGTCAGCACCAGCTTCAGTGCCTGGAAACCGGCCAGGCCCATGCTTTGGCAGAACCGAACCGTCGAGGCCGAAGAGACCCCGGTTTCGGCCGCGAACTGGCCGATTGAGCTGTTGATGATGCTCTGCGGCCCGGCCAGTACGGCCCGGGCGATGCGAAGCTCCACTCCTGAAAACGACGCCATGTTTTCGCGGACGGTCTCGAGAAACTCCGCCCGGTGTTGAGGCGCCGGCTTGAGCTGTTGCGTGGTCACAATTCGAAATTAGCCACTGGGTTGAACGGGAGAGAGCCTAAAAGGTTAACGAAGAAACAACTTTTCATAGCAATGCCATCTATGAAACTTCCATTCATCCCCAGTCGGCTGGCCCTATGCAGCCGTCCGGAAGAACAGCTCCGCCACTGCCGCCAGGTGCGCCGGGTCCTCCACTCCGCACATCTCGCGCGCCGAGTGCATGGACAGCAGCGGGATGCCCACGTCCACCGTCCGGATCCCCAGGCGCGTGGCGGTGAGCGGGCCAATGGTGGACCCGCACGGCATCACGTTGTTGGACACGAACTCCTGGTACGGCACGCCGGACTCCGCGCACAGCCGCGCCCAGAACGCGGCACCCGGGGCATCCGTTGCGTACCGCTGGTTGGCGTTGATCTTCAGCAGCGGGCCGCCGTTGAGCACCGGGTGGTTGGCGGGGTCGTGCCGCTCGGGATAGTTCGGGTGCACGGCATGGCCGGCGTCGGCGGAAACACAGAACGACGCCGACATCGCCTGCCGCCGCTGGCCCGCCGTCGCGTCGAGGCCGTCGGAGATGCGCACCAGGACGTCCTCGAGGAATGGACCGCATGCGCCGGAACGCGAGTTGGAACCGATTTCCTCATGGTCGAACGCTGCCAGCACCGCGATCGGGGCGCCCGGGGAAGGAAGCAGTGACCCCGCGTGCGCGATCATCGCCGCCAGCCCGGCGTGCGTGGAGGAAAGGTTGTCCAGGCGCCCTGACGCGAAGAACTCCCCCTCACCCCCGAAAACCGCGGGTGCCTGCGTGTCCGCCATGACGACGTCGAACCCTCCGATGTCTGCCGGATCCACCGCGGCATCCTGCACGTGCGAGGCGAGCACTGCCAGGACGTCCGCCGAACCGGGGTTGCCCAGTCCCCATACCGGATTCATGTGCCGCTGCTTGTCCAGCACGAGACCCTCGTTGGCTGCCCGGTCCAGGTGGATCGCCAGCTGGGGGAAGCGGAGCATGGGGCCGGTGGCGGTCAGGTGCTCGGTGCCGTCGCGCAGCACGAGCCGGCCGGCCAGCTGCAGCTCCCGGTCCAGCCATGAGTTCAGGAGTGGCCCGCCGTACACCTCCACCCCCGCCTGCAGCCAGCCGAACGCGCCCATGGTGGGCTTCGGCTTGAGTTTGAAGGACGGCGAATCGGTGTGCGCGCCCAGGATGTTGAACCCCGTGGTGGGCCCGGCACCCTGCGGCACCACCCACGCCACCAGCGCGCCGTCGCGGACCACGAAGAAGGATCCCTCTCCTGCCTCCCACGGCTCCAGCTCGTCGAGCCGGGTGAACCCGGCGTCAGTGAGCCGCCTGGCCGCCTCGTGAACGGCGTGAAAGCTCGACGGCGACGCGCTGACATACGCGCCGAGGTCCTGGATGTGGGCGGCAGCTGAGCGGTGGTTGGGCATGGTGACGAGTCTAGCCAGCCGCCTACACGTCCCGGCGTTTCAGCAGCACCGCGGCGAGCACCAGCGGAACCACGACCCACGCGCCCAGAACCAGTCCGGCCTGCCATGCCTCCAGGGTCTCCGGCACATGCTCCACGGCCGTCAACGGTTCAACCGTGTTGCCTGGCAGATACTTGCGGGTCTCCTCGAAGAACTCGCCGGGGATCAGCTGGAAGGCAATGGGTGCCACGAAGAAGAGTCCCACCAGGGTCATGATGCCGCCGGCGGAGTTCCTGAGCAACGTGCCCAGCGCCAGGCCGATCGCTGCAACAGCCGCAACGTAGACGCTGCTCACCAGAAGGAGCTTCAGGGACTGGGAACTGCCCAGGTCCAGCTTGAGCCCATAGTTGTCCAGAATGGGCACTGCCACCAGGCCGGCCACCCAGGTGGAAGCAGCGGTGACGGCGAAGGACGTCACTGTAACGACCACCAGTTTGGCCGCGAACGCGGGAAGGCGCTTCGGCACCGCGGAAAACGTGGAACGGGCCATGCCGGTGGAGAACTCCGAGCTCATGAGGAGCACGCCCAGGGACCCAAGGATCAGCTGGGCAAAGGCGATCCCTGAAGTGGGCACGCTGACTGCCAGATCGCCGCCCTGGGCCGCCAGCCGGGCCGCTGCCTGCGGGTCCCTCGTGGCCGCATCGGCGAACTGGCCCGTGCCCCAGGCGGACAATGCGCCGAAGCCCACCATCACCGCCGCCGTGGAAGCGATCAGGACCAGCGTGGAAAGAAGGGTGCGGAACTTGATTCCTTCAGACCTCAGCACGCGGAGGAAGCTCGGGCCGGTCATGGCCCGGTCAGTGGTAGTGCTCATTTGCTCACCTCCGCAGCGGGCAGGGAGTGGTATTCGACGTCGTCCTTTGTCAGTTCCATGTAGGCCTCCTCGAGGCTGGCGACCAGCGGCGTGAGCTCGTAGACCATGACCTGGTGCGCCAGTGCCGCCGCGGCGATGGTTCGCGGATCCAGCCCCGTGACCTCGAGCAGCTCGCGCTCCGGCGACTCAACCGCGGCACCTTCGGCAGTGAGCAGCGGCGCCAGCCGTTCCGGCTCCTCGGTCCGCACCCGGACCCGCGCCTGGCCTTTGCCGCTAATGATGTCGCGGATGGGAGCATCGGCAATCACCCGGCCGCGGCCGATCACAATCAGGTGGTCCGCCGTCTGCGCCATCTCACTCATCAGGTGGCTCGAGAGGAACACCGTGCGCCCCTGCCCGGCCAGGTAGCGCACCAGGTTACGGACCCACACCACGCCCTCGGGGTCCAGGCCGTTCACCGGCTCATCCAGGATCAGCACCTGCGGGTCGCCGAGCAGGGCTCCGGCAATACCGAGGCGCTGCCCCATGCCCAGGGAGAATCCACCGGCTTTCTTCCGCGCCACCGCCTCCAATCCAGTCATCTCGATCACTTCGTGCACCCGGGCCTTGGGAATCCCATGCGTGGCGGCCATGGCCAGCAGGTGGTTGTAGGCGCTGCGGCTGGTATGAACCGCCTTGGCGTCCAGCAGCGCACCCACCTCACGCAGCGGTGCCTTGTGCCGGGCGTAGGGCACGCCGTTGACGGTTACGCTGCCCGACGTCGGCCGGTCCAGCCCCATAATCATCCGCATGGTGGTGGATTTTCCGGCGCCGTTCGGGCCCAGGAAGCCCGTCACCCGGCCCGGTTCCACTGTGAAATTGGCTCCGGCCACGGCGGTCTTGCTGCCGTACACCTTCGTCAGGTCCTGAGCCTCAATCATGGTTGGTTTCCTTTCAACGGCCGCGGCGAGTAGTAGATGAGCGATCTCGGCGTCACGCGGTACCGGACCCTCCGCACGCCGGCCAAAGCCTCACCGTCTACGGCCAGCGCCATGGGTGCCCCGCCAGCGTCGATCTCCACCTCGGTGGCCTCCCGCAGGTGGGTGATGCGCGACGTTGACACAGTCCCCGTCACGACGGACCACAGCAGCCGGATCCGGGCAAAGCGTTCATCGGCGGTGATAAGCCGGACATCCAGGACACCGTCGTCAAGGACCGGGCGGAGCAGTGGCGCATGGTCCCGCGGATAGTAGCGGCCCCGCCCCAGGTAGGCGATCCACACCCGGTGCCGGACGCCATCCACCGCGAGGGTCACCGGCGTACCCGCCGCGTAGGTACGGAACATGGCCACTACGCCTGCCAGCGGCTTGCCCAGCGCCGGGGTCAGCTGCTCGCGGCGCCTGACGAAGTTGGGGTATAGCCCGATGCTGGAGGTGTTCAGCATCAGCAGGTGCGACGTTTCGGGCTCGTCCGGAAGTCCCCTCTCCACCTCTACGAGGCCGGTATCCGACAACGCCGCCTCGCCATTATTAGCGGCCAGCACTGCCTCCTTGAGGCTCCCGGTTCCGGCGTCCCGGGCAAAATGGTTGAGCGTGCCGCCCGGCAGCACCAGCAGGGGAAGGGAATGTTCGACGGCGGCCGCAGCGGCAGCGCCCACCGTCCCGTCACCGCCCCACACGCCCAACGCTTTTGTACCAGGGTGGTTCAGCGTCGCTTCGATTTCCTGGCGGAGATCCGCCTCCGGCTGGACGGCATTTATATACGCTTTGGGGAATACCTCCCGCAGAGCATCCGCAGTTTCCTCTTTGAACGATCCGCCTAAGGTGTTCACCACAATGCTGAGGCCTTCACCGCCGGGCAGTTCCGCGGCGTCAGTCCAGGCCCGTGCTGTATCCGGGATCGGAGGCCTAACCGGCCACCATTTACGGGTCACCAGCGCCGCCCCGGCGCCGAGCGCAGATCCAAACACGACGTCGGAGGGCCAGTGCGCGCCCGTATGCACGCGGGAGTAGGCAACGCCGGCAGCAACGGGGGCTAGAACGGCCCCCAGTGCCGGGTGGATCAGGCCCGCGCCGGTAGCAAAGGCCACTGCCGAGGCTGAGTGCCCCGAGGGCATGGAGGAGCTCGTGGGCTGAGGGTGGACGAAGCGGAAGACCGGGAGGTGTTCTGGCAGCGGACGTGCCCGGGGAAGAAGGGTCTTGAAGCCCATGTTGGTCACCGCCGATGCCACAGCCTGTGCGATCAGCCCATGGAGCGCCGCGCGGCGGGGCTTCCCCGGGAAGGCGGCCATGACGGCGGCCGCCCCCATCCACAGCTTTCCATGATTGGCTGCGGCCGAGAGCCTGCGGAAGAAGTCGTCGTGCCCGCCGCCGGGGAAACGGGAAACATGCCGTACCAGGTATTTATCCATCCGACCGATCCAGCGATGGCTGCGGCGCCAGGTGCTCTGCATGCGATCACCCTACTCCACCGATTGGGCCGACTATCCGCGGGGGCCCGTTTCCGCGGTCTTCATGGGTTGCACAGGCAACGGACGGGCCGCTCCCGCCAGCAGGAGCGCCAGGACGATGGGTGCCAGGATGGCCAGGAGGGCGAGATGGATGCCGGTGAGGTCGCCCAAATAACCCAGCAGCGGAGGCCCGGCCAGGAAGGATACATACCCCAGGGTGGACACAACAGATACCCTTGCTGCCGCGTGTTGGGGGTCGTCTGCCGCCGCCGACATCCCCATCGGGAACGCCAGTGCGGCGCCCACGCCCCAGAGGGCAGCGCCCACCGCGGCCAGCCAGACGTTGCCGGCCAGCACGAACAGGCAGAGGCCGGCCGCGGCCGCCGCCATGCTTGTCCGGAGAACCGTGACCCGGCCGTAGGCGTCGATAACCCGTCCGCCAAGGAAGCGCATGGCTGTCATGGCCAGGACGAACAGGGCGAACATCAGGGCCCCGGTGGAATTGGAGGTACCGAGCCCGTCCACCGACGCCTTCGCGATCCAGTCGTTGCCGGCGCCTTCGGTGAGAGTCGCGCCGAGGACCACG
The DNA here is from genome assembly GCF_042723515.1 of Pseudarthrobacter sp. NPDC058362. Classification (NCBI taxonomy): domain Bacteria; kingdom Bacillati; phylum Actinomycetota; class Actinomycetes; order Micrococcales; family Micrococcaceae; genus Pseudarthrobacter; species Pseudarthrobacter sp. NPDC058362. Next base: position 160,495 of record NZ_JBHXIW010000005.1, read on the forward strand.
ACGCCGATCAGCAGCGTTCGGCCATCGCGCCAGGCGGTCGGTCCCTTGGCGGGCTTAGGTTCACCCTCGGCGACCGTCCGGGTGAGGTGGGGGAGGAAGTACCGGGGAGCCACGAGCGTAGACAGCAGAACCACTGCCGCAACGGCAACGAGGTGGACGGGCAGCCCGACACCGAGATTGGACAGGCCAGCGCCGACGATCGCCCCAATAAACGCGCCGCCACTGAATGCCGCGTGAAACTGCGGCATGATGGTCCGGCGCATCTTGTGTTCCACATCCGCGCCCTCGATGTTCTGGGAAACATCCCAGAGGCCCACCGCGATCCCGAAGAAAAAGAGGGAAACCGCCGTACCGGGGATTGACGTCGCGAAAAGCGATCCCGCGATGCCCACCGCCGCGGCAGCGGCCAGGATGCCTCCGGTGCGTACCGCATTGGCGGTGCCGATCCTGCCCACCACCAGTCCCGCCGTCGGGAGCGCCAGAAGGGATCCCACCGCCGTGCACAGCAGGAGCGTGCCCATCTGTCCGGAACTGATGCGCAGGATTTCGGTGACTGCCGGGATGCGTGCGGCCCAGCTGGCAAAGGCAAGCCCGTTAATCCCGAAGACGACGAAGGTCGCGGCGGCGGCAGCCTTCAGCCCGTGGTGTTCGCCTGTCCTGGTGCTGGCGCTCACGCGCGCGCCCGTTCCACGCGCTTTTCGTCCCACACCGGTTCCGCGGATTCATAGACCTTCCCGTCCGAGCCGAACACCAGGAACCGGTCGAAGGTCCGCGCGAACCAGCGGTCATGGGTGACTGCCAGGACCGTGCCTTCGAAGTGGTCGATGGCCCGTTCCAGCGCCTCGGCCGAGTGCAGGTCCAGGTTGTCCGTGGGCTCGTCCAGGAGCAGCAGGGTAGCGCCGGAGAGCTGGAGGAGCAGGATCTGGAAGCGTGCCTGTTGCCCGCCGGAGAGCGACTCGTACTTCTGCTCGGACTGTCCCGCCAGCCCGTAACCGTCCAGGGCACCGGCCGCGGCCTCACGGCCCAGTCCGGAGCGGTGCTCGTCGCCCCGATGCAGGATTTCCAGCAGGGTCTTGCCCAACAGGTCGGGGCGGACGTGCGTTTGGGCGAAGAAGCCTGGCCGGATGCGTGCGCCCAGCTTCACTGTGCCCTCGTGCGGCACTTCGGCGATCTCGACGTCAGAGACGGGCAGGTGTTCGCGCTCTGGGTCCGTGCCGCCGGTGGCCAGCAGGCGGAGGAAGTGCGACTTGCCGGAGCCGTTGGAGCCCAGCACGCCAACCCTGTCGCCGAACCAGACTTCGGTGGAGAACGGTTTCATCAGGCCGGTCAGCTCCAGCTTCTCGGCAACGATGGCGCGCTTGGCGGTCCGCCCGCCTTTCAGCCGCATCTGCACGTTCTGTTCAACAGGCAGCGCTTCGGGCGGTCCGATCTCCAGGAACTTGGCAAGGCGGGTCTGGGCTGCGTGGTACCGGTTGGCCATGTCGGAACGGAACGCCGCCTTGTTCTTGTACATGTTCACGAGTTCCTTGAGCTTCACGTGCTCCTCGTCCCAGCGCTTGCGCAGCTCCTCGAACCGGGCGTTGCGGTCTGCCCGCGCGTCGACGTAGGAGCCGAAGCCGCCGCCGTGGATCCACGCAGAGGCCCCGTTGATGCCGGGCTCCAACGTGACGATCCGGCCGGCTGCGTTGTTCAGGAGCTCCCGGTCGTGGCTGATGAAGAACACGGTCTTCCGGGATTCGTTGAGTTTCTCTTCGAGCCAGCGCTTGCCGGGAACGTCCAAGTAGTTGTCCGGTTCGTCGAGGAGGAGCAGCTCATCCGGACCGGCGAAGAGAGCCTCCAGCACCAGGCGCTTTTGCTCACCGCCGGAAAGGGTCGACGCCGGGCGGTGCTGGGCGCGGTCGTAGGGGATTCCCAGCGCGGCCATGCAGACCTCGTCCCAGACCGTCTCGACGTCGTACCCTCCGGCGTCTCCCCAGTCCACGATCGACTGGGCGTACCGCAGCTGGCTTGGCTCGTCGTCGTGCTCCACCATGGCGAGCTCTGCGTCGTCCACCTCGCGCGCGGCCGCGGCCAAGGCGGGCGGCGCGGCGGAGACCAGCAGGTCGCGCACCGTGGACCCGTCCCGGACCTGGCCCACGAACTGGCGCATGATGCCCATGTTGCCGGAGCGTCCGATCACGCCTTCATCCGGGGCGAGGTCGCCGGCAATGATGCGGAACAGCGTCGTCTTGCCCGTGCCATTCGGACCTATCAGCGCGGTCTTGGTGCCGTCCGGGACCTTGAAGGTCACCCCGTTCAGCAGCTGCGTGCCGTCGGAAAGGAAGTAATCTATGCCGGAAACGTCAATATGGGCCACACGTTCAATACTCCCACGAACCCCTCCCTAGAGCGGGGGCCGGCAGGTCCAGGGCTGCACGGCTTCCAGCGCGGCGCCCAGCCGGAACACCGTTGCGTCATCGAACGGATGTCCAACGATCTGGACGCCCGTAGGGATTCCACAGTCGGCTATCCCGCTCGGGACGGCAAGCACCGGACAGCGGTTTGCGATGTTGAACGGAGCCGTCATGTGCCCTTGCCAGTAGTGCTCGAGGTGCACAGCGCCGGCATCGATCCCGTCAAGGTACTGACCCTCCGCCTCCAGTGCGGGGACTGCGGACGCCGGGCAGACCAACGCGTCAAAATCCGCCATGGCTTCGGCCAGCTCAGACTGAAGCTGGGCCTCGGCCCGGATGCCGTCCAGGTAACGGTTCTCCTCGGCTGCCCGGCGGGCATCCGCCATGAACTGCCGCGTGTAGGGAGCCAACTGCTCCACGGATGCCGCTGTCTCGTCCTCCATTGCAGGTCCCAGGAGATAGCCAAAGTGGGTGAAGATGGTCCGCCGGATACTCTCCGTGGTCCACGGGAGCTCGATTTCCTCCACCACCGCGCCGGCTTGGCGAAGCGCCTCTGCGGTGGCACGGGTATTGGCTTCGACGTCTGCTGCCACCGGGTAATTGCCCAGACGAATGCACAGGGCGATCCTCATCCCCGCCACCGAAATCCCTCCAACCGCAGTGCCCGGTCCGGGCCAGCCCTCGGGGAGGTCCGCCAGGGACGCATGGTCCGCCCGGGACCGCCCCGCCATGACACCGGCCAGCAGCGCCGTGTCCGCCACCGTCCGGGCCATCGGCCCATCTCCGCGGTAGTGGTCCGCGGCGAGCGGTGCCAGCCCCGGGATCCGGCCGTAGGAAGCCTTGAACCCAACGGTCCCGGTGAAGGCTGCCGGCAGCCGGGTTGACCCGGCGATATCCGAGGCCGTGGCCAAGGGTGCCAGGCCGGCTGCCAGCGCCGCTCCGGAACCGCCGGAGGATCCACCGGGGGAGTACTGCAGGTTCCATGGATTGCGCGTCACGCCCCACAACGGGCTGTGGGTCACGGTGGCGCAGCTGTACTCGGGGGTGGTGGTGCGGGCATGGATGATGCCGCCTGCGTTTATGATGCGTTCGATCACCGGATGGTCGGCCATCGCGATATCGCCTTTGCGCGCCAGGAGACCCTGCGAGAGTGTGCGGCCACGGAGCCCGTGCTTTTCCTTCGTGGCCACCGGAAGACCCAGGAGCGGAGCGAGGTCCCGGCCGCGCGCGTACCGGGCTGCAGCCTGCCGGGCGGCCAGCCGTGCTTCCGCGAAGAGCGTTTCGGTGAGAGCGTTGATGGCCCCGTTGACCGCATCGGTCCGCGCAATCAGGGCGTCCAGGAGCTCCACCGGTGACAGCTCCCGGCTCCGGAACAACTTCAGCGCGCTTGTGGCATCAAGGTAGTGCAGGTCCGTCATGCCAGCGCCGCCGCGGCGCGGGCCGGGGCCTCGGTCAAGGCGCCCGCCACAAGCTCGCGGGCAACCCCAGTGAGCATGTCCACGCCGGCCACCATGTCGGCGTCGGTGGTGAACTCCCGCTCGCAGTGTGATACGCCCTCCACACTGGGGATGAACAGCATGACGGAGGGGACAACCGTGTTCATGGCCACGGAGTCATGGCCCGCCATGGTCTGGATGCGCCGGGCTGAAAGACCCAGATCAGCAGCAACCTTGTCCGCAAGTTCCAGGCCAGCCTCAGGAAAGCGCCGGATGGGGCGGATGTCGAAGTCTTTAACGTTCACTTTGATGTCGTGTTCACGCGCCAGGACGTCGATGTCCTTCAGGAGTTTCGCCCGCGCTTCCGTGACGATGTCCGGGTCGGCCGAGCGCAGGTCGGCGACGAGGTGCACCCGACGGGCCACCACGATCGGTGAGTTCGGTTCCAAGGTCAGCTGGCCCACAGAGGAAACAATCGCCTCGTCGGCAAATTCCTTCGTGACATCGTGAACCATGAGGATGATCTTGGAGGCAGCCACCAGGGCGTCGTGCCGGTCAGCCATCGCCGTGGCGCCGGTGTGCGACTGTTCGCCCAGTACTTCGATATCCAGCTTCTGGGTGTACCAGCTGCTGTCCACCAGTCCGATCGTGATCCCCTCGCGCTCCAGGATGCGGCCCTGCTCGATGTGGATTTCAGCGTAGGCGGCGGCATCGGGCGCCTCGGCCGTGCCGAGGTACCCGATGCCGGCCAGGGCATCGCGGACAGTGACACCCTGCAGGTCGGCGACGTCGAGCATCTGCCCCTGGTCGAGCAGGCCTGCGTACACCGAGCTGCCCATGATGCTCGGGGCAAAGCGCCCGCCCTCTTCGTTGAACCAGTTGACCACCGCCAGGTTGAAGCGGGGCACCGCCCTGCCGGCAACCACCTCCTCCTGGAGCCGCCGGGCCGCGTGCAGCGCGGCGATGACACCGTAGGCGCCGTCGAAACGGCCCCCCAGCGGCTGGCTGTCCAGGTGTGATCCGATGATGACGTAAGGAGCCCCGGGCACCCACTCCACCAGCCCGAACATGTTGCCGATTCCGTCCACCCGAAGTTCCCATCCGGCGTCGTTCACCCAGGCCGCGAACCACTGCCGGGTGAGCGCATCCTCGGCAGTTGCGGCCTGCCGGTCCACACCGTTGTTCGCTGTGGCGCCGATGGTGGCAACGTGGTGGAAGTCGGACAGGAAAGCTGCTGAATTCATGGGAGAAGTCCTTAGGTCTGGCTGTGGAGAGGAAAGAGGGCGGGGGCTTCTAGCCCATCCGGCCGCGCGTCTCCGGCACCCGGGTAAAGAGCACCAGGAGAAGCACGACGGCGGCTGCCGCGGCCATGTAGAAGCCCGGCGCGTGCGGCACGCCGCTGCTTCCCACCAGGGCGGTGCCGATGAACGGTGCGGTGCCGCCAAACAGGGCGTAGGCGCCGTTGTAGCTGATCGCAGCCGAGGTGAAGCGCGTCTTCGTCGTGAAGATCTCGACAAAGAACGTGTAGCAGCCGCCGCCGTAGATGCACAGCGCCACAACGAACAGTGACTGGCCCAAAAGCGCGAGCGGCAGGCTGCCGCTGGTGACCAGCATGAAGCAGGGTACGGAAACGAGTGCCAGGACAGCGGAGCCTGCGATCAGCATCGGCTTCCGGCCCACGCGGTCACCAATGCGGCCGCCCAATGGCAGGAGTACGGCGTAAAGCGCCAGTGCGGCAGCGTTGACCAACAGGGACTGCTCGCGGCTGAGGCCGCCCGAGGTCTGGACGTACGAGACGAAGTAAGCGGAAAGGAAGTAGAACCCCATGGCGGTCAGGCCCATGACGAAGATGACCTGGACCATCCGGAGCTTGTTTTCGCGGAAGGCCTCGCGGACGGGACTGAATTCCTTCGTCCGGCTGGCCTTGGCCTCGTTGAAGGCTTCACTCTCCACCGTGCGGCTGCGGATCCAGACTCCGAAGAGTGCAAGCGGCAGGGCCAGCAGGAACGGGATGCGCCATCCCCAGGCCATGAAGGACTCGTTGGACATGGATTGGCTAAGGATGAGGATCATGGTTCCGGCAGTCACAGAAGGCAGCGCGGTTGCGGCGATAGTGATGTTCAGCCAGAACCCGCGGCTCTTGACTGGTGCGTGCTCGAAGACGAAGGACGGGGCACCTACGGACTCGCCGCCTGCCGAGAAGCCTTGGACCAGCCGGCAGAGGACCAGGAGGGCCGGTGCCCATGCGCCGATCTGGCCATAGGTGGGCAGGATGCCCATGAGGGCGGTGGCTGCGCCGATCGCGATGAGCGTGATGGTGAGGACCCGCCGTCGGCCGATCCTGTCACCAAGCGCGCCGAAGAAGAGCCCGCCAATGGGCCGCACCACGAACGCGACGCCGAACGTGGCAAATGTGGCCAGCATCGCTGCAACGGGGTTGGCCGCGGGGAAGAAGAGCTGCGAGAAGATCACCGCGGTGAGTCCGTAAAGCGTAAAGTCGTAGAACTCAATGAACTGGCCGATACTTCCGCCTGCCAGCACCCGCTTCTGCATCTTCGTAACGCCGGGACGCGCGCTCAGGGCCTCCGTTTCGAGAACGGGTGCCCCCAGCCCGGGGGTTGGTGCAACTTCGGGTGCCTGCTGGGGTTGGGGATGGATCTGAACCACAGAATCTCCTTTGATCAACATGGTTGTCCCGCCGGGGAGGTGGGGTGTGCGCCGTGGTTAGAGGGGTTTCCCTTCCCGGGACCCGCCGACATCCGCGCTGCAATAACCATGTGTGATCTGCAGCACATGTGTCCAATTGATTGATTTGGTGCCATCGATAGATTTCATCAATGTACGACAGACCCGGGCAGCTGGCCCCCGACGGCAGTCGTATAGATTCGGCGGCAGGTCTCTTCAAAAGCGAGCGTACGCCGCGTGGGCTGTACGCCTTCCGGCCGGACCAGCATCACCTCAATGGGCGGGAAATCGTCTTGCAGGGTCAACGCCACCACCTTCCCGCCGGAATACGTCATGTCACTGTTCAGCCGCTGGTTGAGCATCGCGTAACCGTGCCCTTTCGCCACAAAGGACCGGACCGTCTCATATCCCGCGAAGCGGTGCCGGACGTTGGGCACAATGCCGGCAAGTGCATAGAGCTGTTCGTAATATTCGCGGCTGTGGGGGAGGTCCAGCACCACGGACGGTTCGCCGTCGAGTTCTTTGAGCGCAATGCTGCGGCCGGGGCGTGCTGCGGCCGGATGCCCGGCATGTACCAGGACGTGCGGCGGTACGCGTTCCAGCACCTTGTAGGTAAAGCCGCGCCCAAGGCCCAGGCCATACATCAACGCAACGTCGCACCGCCCGTCCAGCAGGGCGCTCTGGAGTGTGGCGAGATCGGCCTCCAGGAATGACACCTCCACGCCGGGGTGCTGGACCTCGAAGGTCTGCAGGATCGCGGGCAGCCTGAAGGGAGCCAGGGGCGCAAAAACTCCCACCTTCAGCTCCCCGACCAGGCCGGCGGACAGTCCCCGGGCAGATTCGTACAACGCGTCCGCATGCTCCAGCAGCACTTTGATGTCCTGCGAAAGCTGTCGGCCGGACGGAGTGAGCCTCAGCCCGCGGGTCGGGAGCCGCACGAACAGTTGCGTTGAAAGGCTTGACTCCAGCTGGGAAACCGCGGTTGAAAGGGTGGACTGGGTGACCAGCAGGCGTTCCGCCGCCGCCGTCATGTTCTCCAGTTCGGCGACCACAGCGAAGTAGCGCAACTGGGTAAGGGTAAAGGGCTTTGCCATCGGTCAACGTCCACTCTCTACGGCAGGTGCCGTTACGGATGTCCGGTCGGTTGGGGTCCTCATCGGGTTCAAAGAGCCCGGAGCCTGTGGAGCAGGAGCGCCACGTGCAGCGAAGTTCGGGACTCGGCGTCATCAAGATCAACGCCCAGAAGTTCCTCGAGCCGCGCCAGGCGGGCGTACAGCGTGGGTCGGCTAAAGTAGCCGCTGCGCGCCATTGCTGCCTTGTTGCCGCCCGATTCCAGGTACCGGGCCAGTAGTTCGAGGTGACCGCCCCGGCCCTGGGCTTCAGCCTGCAGCAGGGCCTCCAGTTCCGACTCCACGAACTGCTGGACGCGCGGATCGTTTCGCAGGAGCGCCAACAGTCCACGCAGCCGGACGTCAGTGGCCCGGTAGAACGGTTTGCGGACCCCGCGCAGGGTTGCCGAAGTTTCCGCTACGTGCGCGGCTCCATCCACTCCGGCGGCGGCTTCGAGCAGGCTTCCCCGCGGATGTCCGACGCCGACGGTCCACTCCGCCGACACGCTGTCGGGCTCCCGGCCCAAGGCATCGGTCAGCCGGTGCAAGGTAGGGTCCTCCAGCTGCCTTGCCGGCAGGGCCAGGATCATGCCTACGGAACCTGACTGGATACTTGCTGACAGGGCGGTACTGGAGATTGTCTTCAGTGCGCGCCCCAGCTGCTCGAGCAGGATCCTTTCCTCCTCCTGGCCGGCAAGCGGATCCCGGGAGGCCCCGCCCGGCCTTGGTCCGGCACTTGCCTCAGCAGCGGCCGTATGGCCAGTCCTTCGGAAAACGACCGGGACGTAGAACGGTGACCGTTTCAGGCCCAGTGCAGCCGCCCGTGCCAGCGCTTCGGCCTCGTCAAGGCCGCGGGGCTGTCGCAGTGCGTTGAGCAGTCCCGCCTGGGCCTGCTGGCTAAGTTCGCGCCGATCGCGTTCGGCAAGCCGGTTGATCGCAAGCGCCTGCGCGGCGCGCTCCAGGACCATAGCCGCCGGGCCATCGTCGTCCATTTCCATGGGAACCACCAGCCGTCCCCAAAGCTGGCGCTGCACACCCACCGGAGTCTGCAGCCAGGCCTCGGCGCCCGCCCGGGATGTCCCGGCAGTCGATGGGGTGGTCCGGGAGCGGCGTTCCCAGTCCGCCAGCAGCTCCGCGGCGGACCTCCCGTGGGCCGAGAACGCGAGCACCAGGTGGGCCAGGTCTTCCAGGATGACCGGGGCGCCGATCAGTTCGGCTGCCTTTTCCACCACGAGTTGCGTGCCGGCATTCTCCAGGCTGAGGAGCGTGAACGCCTCATGGACGTCGCGCGCGCGCTCCACGCGTTCCAGCTGCTCAGCAACGATCATGCGGTGTACGACCTCCGTGACCTGCACGAAACGTACCCGCCGCTGAACCACGGCGATCGGAAGCGAGGTGCGCTGCGCGGCGGCGTGAAGCGCGGCCATACTGCGTTCACGGTTGCCCGTGAGCTCAACCACCAGGCCCGCCGCGCCAGCCTGTTCAAGAGATGCGACGAACCCGACCGTGAGGTCAGGATGCTTTTCCAGCTCCAGTCCGGTGGTGAGGACCAGTTCACCGCCGGCCAGCAGGCCCGAGATGTCCAGCAGTTCACTGACATGTACCCAGCGGACCTGAGCATCCAAACGCGCGGAGCCGCCCAGCAGCTGCGGTGCAGCTGCTTGGAGGACCGGGAGGGCGAGAACGTCGCGGACCGAGGGGAGCATTTACAAAGTGTAAACGAGCCTGTGATTTACCTTACACATCGGCTCTAACGCTGCCCTTGCGTGACGGTAAGACTGGACGCAAACGCAGCGACCTTAAGGAGACACTTTGAACATCATCGAGCACTGGATCAACGGCAGCTATGTCCCTGTTGGGGAGAACACGGCGCCGGTCACCAATCCCGCCACGGGGAAAGTCACCGGGCAGGTTGCCCTGGCCACGGCTCAGGACAGTCAGGCGGCTGTGGCTGCCGCTAAAGGCGCCTTCCCGGCCTGGCGGGACACGTCCCTTGCCCGCCGCACCCAGATCCTGTTCTCATTCCGTGAACTCCTCAATGCACGCAAGGATGAGCTCGCAGCAATCATCACCGCCGAACACGGCAAAGTTCTGTCCGATGCCCTCGGTGAGGTCACCCGCGGCCAGGAAGTGGTCGAGTTTGCCTGCGGAATCCCGCACCTGCTCAAGGGCAGTTATACGGAGAACGCCTCCACCAGCGTCGATGTCCACTCCATCCGCCAGCCGCTGGGTCCCGTGGCCGTCATCAGCCCCTTCAACTTTCCGGCCATGGTCCCCATGTGGTTCTTCCCGCTGGCCATCGCGGCCGGCAACACGGTAATCATCAAGCCCAGCGAAAAGGACCCCACCGCTGTCAACTGGATGGCTGAACTGTGGAAAGAAGCCGGACTTCCGAACGGCGTCTTCAACGTCCTTCACGGTGACAAGGTGGCGGTTGACGCGCTCCTGAACCACCCGGATGTCAAGGCCGTTTCCTTCGTCGGATCCACTCCGATCGCCAAGTACGTTTACCAGACCGCCACGGCCGCCGGGAAGCGTGTCCAGGCCCTAGGCGGTGCAAAGAACCACATGATCGTCCTCCCCGACGCCGATCTTGACCTGGCGGCAGACGCGGCAATCAATGCAGGTTTCGGCTCAGCTGGCGAACGGTGCATGGCCATTTCGGCCCTCCTTGCCGTCGGTGACATAGCAGACGAACTGGTTGCCAAGATCGCTGAACGCGCCACCGGACTGCGCACCGGGGACGGACTTCGCGGCTGTGACATGGGACCGCTTGTTACCGCCCAGCACCGGGACAAGGTGGCCGGCTACATCGACGCCGGCGAAGCAGCCGGCGCCACTGTCGTCGTGGACGGCCGGAACATCGCCGCCGACGCTGAGGGCGACGGCTTCTTTGTCGGGCCCACGCTCTTCGATAACGTCACGCCGGACATGTCCATCTACCAGGACGAAATCTTCGGCCCGGTCCTGTCCGTGGTGCGCGTAGATACCTATGAGCAGGCACTGAACCTCATCAACAGCAACCCGTACGGCAACGGCACAGCCATCTTCACCAATGACGGCGGGGCCGCCCGGCGCTTCGAAAACGAAGTGGAAGTAGGGATGGTGGGGATCAACGTGCCCGTGCCCGTGCCCATGGCTTACTACTCGTTCGGCGGCTGGAAGAACTCGCTCTTTGGCGACACCCACGCACACGGTACGGAAGGCGTCGGCTTCTTCACCCGGGGCAAAGCCGTCACCTCCCGCTGGCTGGATCCCAGCCACGGGGGCATCAACCTCGGCTTCCCGCAGAACGCCTAAGACCGGAACCTCGAAAGGAAACTGCCATGACCTCCACCGTTGAGTCCGGACCGGTTCCCGACATTGACTCCGACAGCGCCCGTCGGGCCTATGAGCTGGACCGCAAGCACGTCTTCCACTCCTGGTCCGCCCAGGATCTGCTTGATCCAATGGTCATCTCCGCCGCCGAGGGTTCCTACGTCTGGGACGGGGACGGAAACAAGTACCTGGACTTCACCTCCCAACTGGTGAACACCAACATCGGCCACCAGCACCCGGCGGTGGTCTCCGCCATTGCGGCGCAGGCCACTAAGCTGTGCACGATCGCGCCAAGCTACGCCAATGACGCCCGCTCGGAAGCGGCGCGCCTGATCGCTGAGCGGACCCCTGGAGAACTGGACAGAATCTTCTTCACCAACGGCGGCGCCGATGCCAATGAACACGCAGTCCGCATGGCCCGGCTGCACACCGGCCGACACAAGGTCCTCTCCGCCTACCGCTCCTACCACGGCGGAACCCATCTGGCAGTCAATCTGACTGGGGATCCACGGCGCTGGCCAAGCGACAGCGGCAGTACCGGGACCGTTCACTTTTTTCCGCCCTACCTGTACCGGTCGGCGTTCCATGCGAGCACCCCGGAAGAGGAAAGCGAGCGTGCACTGGCCCACCTGGAGCAGCTGATCAGCCTGGAGGGCCCGTCCACCATTGCAGCACTCATCCTGGAATCCATACCGGGAACTGCGGGTATCTATATGGCGCCGGCGGGGTATTTCGAGGGGGTCCGCGAGCTCTGTACCCGATTCGGCATCGTCCTGATCGCGGACGAAGTGATGGCGGGCTTCGGACGGACCGGCAAATGGTTCGCCGTGGAGCATTTCAATGTGGTTCCGGACCTGCTGACCTTCGCCAAGGGCGTCAATTCCGGCTACGTCCCGCTGGGCGGGGTCGCGATCAGTCCCGAAATCGCGGCCACCTTCGGGCAGCGGGCTTATCCGGGCGGCCTGACGTACTCCGGTCATCCGCTGGCCGCCGCCGCTGCTGTGGCCACCATCAACGCCATGGAAGATGAGCGGATGGTGGAGCACGCAGCGGCACTGGGAGAAACGGTCATCGGCCCTGCGCTCGAAGGCTTTGCGGAGCGGCACAGGTCCGTCGGTGAAGTTCGGGGCGTCGGCGTGTTCTGGGCCATCGAGCTGGTCAGAAACCGCGAAACGCGCGAACCGTTGGCCCCGTACGGGGGTTCCAGTCCGGAAATGAACCAGCTGGTCGCCGCCTGCAAGACCCGGGGGCTCCTGCCGTTCGCCAACTTCAACCGCATCCACGTCGTGCCGCCCTGCAACACCAGCGTGGCAGACACCAAAGCCGGTCTGGCCATCCTGGACGAGGTTCTGGACATCGCCGACGGTTTCGCGGACTGACCCCGGTGGCCGCCGGCAGGCCTCCCGGGGAGGGGCTTAGCCGGCGGCTGTGAGGAACTGCTTCAACAGCGGGCCGGAGGTCGTGGCGCCCAGGCCGCCGTCTTCCACGAACACGGCGACGGCGAGGTCTCCCTGCACCGCCACGATCCAGGCATGCGTCTTGGGCGGGTTTTCGTCACCGAATTCCGCGGTTCCCGTCTTGGCGCCCACCGGCTCCCCGGGAACCTCAGCCAGGAAGCCGGCATGGCCCGAAGTGACAACGGCCCGCATCATGTCGGCTAGCAGCGCAGCTTCCTTGGCTGTCACCGGCTCACCCGCGGCAGCGGGCGAGGGCGACGGCGCAGCCGACGCCGTGGCATCGGCTGCGTTCGCGATGACCAGCTGCGGGGAAACCGGGGCGCCCTTGGCCACCGACCCCGCCATCACGGCCGCGGCCAGTGGCGACAAAAGAACCTTGCCCTGCCCGATCATGGACGCCGCGTGTTCCGTTCCTGCGGCCTCGCCAGGCACCGAACCCAGGAAGGCGTCCGCACCGAGCGAGGGCGCGTCCACCGCAATGCCCAGCGCCGTCGCCGCGGCCTCCAGCTGGGCCTGGGACACGGAATCGCGCGCGGCGATGAACGCCGTATTGCAGGAATGCGCGAACGCATCCCGGAGGGTGACGGATCCCAGCGAACCTTCCGGATAGCCTTCTGAATTCTTGAAAAGGCGGCCGTCCACGGTCAGCGTCGGGGTGCACTGGACCTTGGAATCCGGCGTGAATCCATTGCGGAACATGGCCAGCGAGTCCACGATCTTGAAGATCGAGCCCGGGGCGTATTGCCCCAGCATCGCCGTGTTGTATCCATTGCTGCCGGGGCCGGAGGCAGCAGCAAGGACAGCTCCGGTGGACGGCCGCAGCGCAACGATAGCGGAGGCCGGGCCCACCTTTTCCAGGGTTGTCTCGGCGAGCGTCTGCAAGGTGGGATCCAACGTGGTCTTCAGGGGCTCGCCGGGAGTCGGTTCCACCTCGAACAGGACACGCCGGGGGTCACTGCCGGAGGACTCGATTTCCTCCCGCGTCAGGTCTGCCCGCTGAGCCCGGATGACGACGGCGTCAGCTCCCCTCAGCTGTTCGTCATACCTTTGCTGGAGGCCCCCTTTGCCGATGACGTCCCCGGCTGTCAGGGCGCCTTCGGATGCCTCGATCTCTTCTGCGGACACCTCGCCCACCGTGCCGAGCACAGCGCGGGCGAAGGTCCGGGTCGGTGCCAGCGGAATCGAGTCGGGAATGGCTCGCGCTCCGGGGACCGCCGCGAGCTGCTCGTCCGTGATGGTGCGGCCGTCCTGGCGCAACGTGATGGCCCGGACAAACGCCTCGGGGCCGGCAGCCTCCACCTGCTTCGCGTAGTCGCCGGGGTCCACACCCACGAGCGCGGCCAGTTTGGCGGCTGACGCCGCCGGATCCGCCGTGCCAAGGCGCGGTTTGTCGATGCCGATGTTGACGACCGGTCGGTAGGTGACCAGGGGCGCGTCACCGGCGCCGAGGATGTCTGCCCGGGGTGGTGTCCTGGTGCCCTTGGTGAGGATCTCGCTGTCTGCCAGTCCGGGAGCAAGGGTGCCCGGATCCCAGACAGCCAGCCACTCGCCGTCGGACTTCTTGAAGTTCACCGTTGAGGAATATTTCCACTCTGCGTCTCCGAATGCCCAGGTGACGCTCATCGGCGCGGACGCCTTGTCTCCGTCCAGTGCCAGCTCCCCGGCCTCCACAGCCGGCTTTTGCGGCTCCAGGGCGGCGAAGACGGCTTGGAGCTGTTCGTTGGCGGCGCCAGCATCCTTGCCGTCGAACGCCACGGAGCTGACGTCAAGCGTGGCCAGAGCAGAGGCAAAGTTCTGTGCCGCGGCTTCGGCGTCGCCGCGCCCGTCATCGCAGGAAACCAGCGAAGTTCCAAGAATGACGGCAGCGGCCCCGGCGGAAAGCTTTTGTTTTATCCCCATGGCGCCATTATCGCCTGTTCATCCGGAGCTTTACGCCAGCTTTACGCCTTAAGCCCGAGGTGTGGGACCTCCAGGCCAAATATGTCTTTCAGGGCATATCTTGCGGCATGAAGTCCGGGCATTCCCGTAACCCCGGGCCCAGGCGGCGTGGAGGACGAGCACAGATACAGGCCCTTGACGGGGGTCCGCCACGGAACCGGAGATACGACAGGACGCTGGACGAGCCCTCTGAGGTCCATGACGCCCGCGGAAAAGTCGCCGCCCACGTAGTTTCGGTTGTACTCAGCCAGGCCCGCCGCGGTGACGACGTGCGATTCCAGCACCAGATCGCGAAAGCCCGGAGCGAAGCGCTCCAGCTGGGCAATGACGGCCCCGGTCATGTCCTTGGTCGAACCGGCCGGAACGTGACAATAGGTCCACAGCGTGTGCTTGCCGGCGGGGGCCCGGGAAGGGTCGAAGCGGGACGGCTGTGCCACCAGAACGTAGGGTCTCTCCGGATGCCGCCCGGCGCTTACCTCATTCTCGGCGCGGGCAAGTTCAGCGCGGGTGCCTCCTACGTGGACCGTCCCGGCATCCGCCAGCTCCCTGGCCTGCCACGGAACGGGCCCGGCCAGGATGAAGTCCACTTTGCAGGACCCGCTTCCGTACCGGAACCGCTGGAGGGCGCGGCGGTAGCGGGGCGGCAGGGCGTCTCCGGCCATGGTCAACAGCCCCCGGGGAGCCACATCCAGCAGGGTCGCGCGGGCGCGCGGCAATTGCTCCAGCCGGTCGATAGGTGTGCCCGTGTGGATCAAGCCGCCGTGGTCGATGATGTCCCGGGCCAGGGCACCGGCAATCGAGGCAGAGCCGCCGAGAGGGATCGGCCAGCCCTTCGCATGTCCCAGGGCGCCGAGCATCAGCCCTGCTGCGGATGAAGCCAGCGAGGGCAGGTGCGAGACGGCATGCGCGGCTACCCCGCTGAGCATGGCCGGCGCCGCTTCTTCACGGAACCGGACGTTCCACAGCCCGGTTCCCTGCTCCAGCGTCCTCAGCCCGAAGATGCCAGCCGCGATGGGAGTCCTGGGTACCCGCAACAGCTGGTTCTGCGTGAAATCCATGATGCCGCCAACGTGGCGTACCAGCGGGGCCATCAGCCGCCGGTAGGCGGCCCCGTCCCTGCCCAGTTCGGCAGCGGTCCGCTCCAATGACGTGTAGGACAGCGCGGCCCGGCCACCATCGAGGGGCGAGCCGTAAGACACGTACGGCGTAATCAGCTCCAGCCTGCGGTTCAGCTCGAAGGCACGGAAGAACGGAGACGCCACCGCCATGGGATGCACTGCCGAGCAGACGTCATGGAAATACCCCGGGCGCATCAGCTCCGTGGTCCGTGTCCCGCCCCCAATGGCCCCCGATGCCTCGAAAACTTCGACGGACAGCCCGGCCCGCGCCATGACGGCAGCTGCGGCAAGACCGTTGGGACCTGCTCCAACAACGGCGACGTCAGGCATCGGCACCCGCCTCCGCGCGCTTGCGTGGCCGGCCCAGCCGGAATGCGTCGGACGCCCCGTTGAAGGGTCCGCCCGGTGGATCATCCGCATGCTGCCGCCGGACCGGATCCCGCCGAGGATCATAGATATCCCCCGCCACGCGAACCATCAAATATGCCACCGCGAGCATATGTACGACGACGGCGAGGACGTAGTAGGGCATGTCCAGGTTGTGCTGGGTTGAGCCTGCACTGGTCACCTGACCAAGGTACATCCAGACGGCCGCCCAGTGGAGGCCCTCGATTCCCTGCCACGCCAGAAATTCACGCCACCGTGGCAGGGCCAGGGCGAACAGCGGAACCAGCCACACGACGTACTGCGGCGAATAGGTCTTGCCGGTGAGGATGAACGCCGCCACCAGCAGGAAGAGCAGTTGTGCCAGCCGGGGCCGGCGTGGCGCTGAGAGCGCCACCAGTGCAATCGCGGCGCAGCCCAGGAGGAACAGCCCGGAGGACAACACGTCGACGGATTCGGGACTCAGGGTAGGCCGGTTGAGCCGTTCCGCCAACAGGTTATAGGCAAACCAGAGCGAGCCGTAGCTGGCCTCCCGGTCCGCCAGGAAGCCGAAGTAGTGCCCCCAGCCGGCCCGGTTGGCCACCATGAGCGGAAGGTTCACGGCCAGCCACCCTGCAGCCGCCGCCACTGCGGTCACGGCAAGCGGCCGGTAACGTCCGGTGCGCACGGCCAGCAGCGCAACGGCCACGAGGAACAACAGCGGATACAGGTTGGTCGCCACAGCGAGTCCCACCAGCAGTCCCGACGCCACCAACCGTCCCGTGGCGAAGAAATACATCCCCACGGCCAGCAGGGCCACGCTCCACAGGTCCCAGTTGATGGTTCCCGCCAGGATTATGCCCGGCGCGAGGGCCACGAAGGCTGCGTCCCACGGGCGGCGCCCCGCCAGTCGGGCCGTCGCAAGGACAGCCACCATGGCTGCGCCGGCCAGGAGCACGGCGTTGAGGTCGAAGTAGGCCAGTATCCGGGGGTCCGTCGCACCGGAGCCCGGTACCAGCAAGGCGGTGATCCCGGCGATGAGCGCGGTCAATGCCGGGTACTCTAACTGGCCGGCGGCAACCGGGAACACCCCGTCCGCCAGCCCCCGGCTGCGGAATAGGTCCGGGAGGTCCGAATAGCAGGTGGAATAGAACTGCGAGGGCGTGTCCCAGCCGTTGGCCCGGCAGTAGCCCTTGAGCAGGAGTCCTGCGAAAGCGGCCAGGACGGTCATCAGGATCAGCACGCGTTCCACGCTGAAAACGCCGGGGGAGACCACCCCCGGCTCGGCACGGGTTCCCAACGGCCCGCCGACCACTTCCGTGAAGTTCCGCAGCAGGTGGTCGCTGCGGCTGGGCACCACCAGCCGGGCGTGCGGCGGGTGCTTCTGCGGCTGCGTCTCCTGCATGGCTTCGACCTTACCCGGGGAGGTTACCGGACGGTTACAGTCCCCACCGGACGATGGCGGGTGTCCGCTTGTCCCAGCCCAGCGTGCAGATCTTTGCCGTCCCCAGGATGAAGTGGCGGCCTTCCACCGCGGGCAGTTCGAGCCAGCGCGCGGTCAGGATCCTGGAGAAGTGCCCGTGGGCCACGATCAGCACGTTGTCCATCCCGGACTCCAGCACCCGCGCGATGATCTTGTCCGCCCGCGCGGCAACCTCGTCCAGGGTTTCACCGTTGGGCACCCCGTCGGTCCAGATCAAATAATCGGGGTTGTCCTTGCGGATAAGGTCCGAGCTGATGCCCTCATATTCCCCATAGTTCCATTCCACGGCAAGCGGCTCGTGCCGGGCATCGGGGAACCCTGCCAGCTCAGCCGTACGGCGTGCACGGCGCAGCGGCGAGGTGAGCACCAGGTCAAAGTCCACCGTGTCCAACAGTTTGCGCGCTTCGACGGCCTGCTGCTCGCCCTCAACGGTCAGCGGCAGGTCGGTCAGGCCCGTGTACTGGCCGCTTTTGGACCATTCGGTTTCGCCGTGGCGCAGGATCCACAGCTGGGGGCGGGGGGCAAGGGCGGGACTGGTCATGGGGACTCCTCTGACGGGGAACGGTCGACGGCGGCCGGCGGCGTTTCCGCCCTGGTTTCGGCAGGTGCGGATTCAGGTTGTTCCGCCCACCAGCGCAAGAGCTTCGCCTCGGCTTCCTCGGCGGGCAACGGGCCGTGTTCCATCCGCTCATTCAGGAGGAACTTGTAGGCGCGCCCCACCACCGGGCCGGGCTTGAGGTCCAGGAGGGCCATGATGCGGGCCCCGTCCAGGTCGGGGCGGACCGCGTCCAGGGATTCCTGTTCGCGGATGGCGGCTATCCGGGCCTCAAGGTCGTCGTACGCGAACGCCAGCCGTTCGGCCTTCCGCTGGTTTCGGGTGGTGACGTCGGAGCGGGTAAGCCGGTGCAGCCTCTCCAGGAGCGGTCCGGCGTCCGTGACGTAGCGGCGCACGGCGGAGTCGCTCCAGCCGGCGTCGCCATATCCGTAGAAGCGCATATGCAGCTCCACCAGCCTGGCCACCGCCTTGGTAGTGTCCTTGTCGAACCTCAGGGCTTTCATGCGCTTCGAGGTAAGTTTCGCGCCCACCATGTCGTGGTGGCGGAAGCTCACCGCGCCGCCCGGTTCGAAGCGCCGCGTGGCCGGCTTGCCGACGTCGTGCATTAATGCAGCAAAACGCAACACGAAATCCGGACCCGGGACGGGGCCATCCGCGTCGGTTTCGAGTTCGGCGGCCTGTTCCAGGACCTGCAGTGAGTGCTGGTAGACGTCCTTGTGCCGGTGGTGTTCGTCCGATTCCAGCCGCAGGGCGGACACCTCCGGCAGCACGAGATCCGCCAGGCCGGTGTCCACCAGGAGGTCCACGCCGACGCGGGGGTGGGCCCCGCAGATCAGTTTAACCAGTTCTTCCCGGACACGTTCGGCGGAGATGATGTTGATCCGTTCGGCCATCTGTTCCATGGCGGAACGGACGTCCGGGTGCACCGAAACGCCCAGCTGCGCGGCAAACCGGGCGGCGCGCATCATGCGCAGCGGATCATCGGAGAATGATGCTTCCGGGGCGCCGGGCGTGGACAGGACCGAAGCGTGCAGGTCGCGGACCCCTCCGAAGGGGTCCACCAGTTCCAGAGACGGCAGCTTCAGCGCCATCGCGTTGATGGTGAAGTCCCGGCGGAGCAGGTCATCGGTGAGCGAGGATCCAAAGGCCACCACCGGTTTGCGGGAGTCGGGGTCGTAGGCCTCGGCGCGGTAGGTGGTGATCTCGATCTGGAAGCCGGCCTTGCGCATGCCGATGGTCCCGAAGGCGCGGCCGATCTCCCAGAAGTTGTCAGCCCACTTCTTGATCAGCGCGACGGTCTGGTCCGGCGTCGCGTCCGTAGTGAAGTCCAGGTCCGGGGAGGTGCGGCCCAGGAAAAGGTCACGCACAGGCCCGCCCACCAGGGACAGCTCGTGCCCGGCATCCACGAAACGCTGGCCGAGCTCCAGGACCACCGGGTCCACTTGGAAATCGACGGTGTGGGATTCAATCTTGTGATGTGCGTGCGCCATAGTTACTTAAGCTTGTCAGAAACCGCGCGCCCGTCAGGCCAAAATGCGCGGAAGATCCTCTCTTATCCGCCCGGCCCCGGCGGCTGGCGTCATATGCCGTCCATGTTGGTGTCATGTTCCGGTCATCACGAACGGGCAACAGTCGTTAGAGTGGACTGCATGGCCCATCCAGTACCGAGCGCTCCAGGCAGGAGGACAAACGCACCGTTGCCGTCGGCAATCGGGGCGCATGTCGCCCCTGCTCCGCACTCGGCGCCGGCGTCGCTGCCGACGGTGGAGGAAGTTTCGGCCGGCGGCGTCGTGGTTGACGCGTCCGACGCCGAACTGCGCGTTGCGATTATTGCCCGCTTCAACCGCGGTGGGCGGCTCGAATGGTGCCTGCCGAAGGGCCATCCGGAGGGCAAGGAGACGAACGAGCAGGCTGCGGTTCGCGAAATTGCCGAGGAAACCGGCATTGAGGGCGACATCCTGGCGCCGCTGGGCAGTATCGATTACTGGTTCACGGTCAGCGGCCACCGCGTCCACAAGACCGTGCACCACTACCTGCTGCGCGCCACCGGCGGAGAACTCACCATCGAGAACGATCCCGACCAGGAAGCCGTGGATGTGGCCTGGGTGCCCATCCAGGAACTCGCACGGAAACTGTCCTTCCCCAACGAGCGGCGCATCGCGGATCTGGCCAGGGAAGTCCTCCCCGGCCACCTCTAGGCCCGCCGGCCTCCGTGCCCGTTGCGGTGTTAATCGCCGCCGGGTGAGACGATGAAGTCGATGTCAGCTACCAACTCCTCCCCGGGCACCTCAGGAAACCCCGGCCCAGCCCCTCAGCCTGCGCCCCAGCCCGGCACAGCCAGTGAAACCCGTTCCAGTGCCATCATGGCTGCAGGCACGCTGGTGTCCCGTTTCCTGGGCTTTGGCAAGACGTGGATGCTTGGCACCGCCCTTGGCCTCGGTTCAACGGTCAATGACACGTTCATCAACGCCAACAACTTGCCCAACCTGATCTTCCTCCTGGTAGCCGGCGGCGTGTTCAACGCGGTCCTGGTACCCCAGATCATCAAAGCAAGCAAGGCCCCGGACAGGGGAGCGGACTACATCAGCCGCCTGCTGACTCTCGCCGTGCTGCTTCTGCTTGGACTCACGGCCCTGGTGACCCTCGCGGCGCCCTGGGTGATCGAACTGACCACGCAGGGTTATTCAGGCCAGCAGAAGGCCCTGGCGGTAACGTTCGCCTTCTGGTGCCTGCCACAGATCTTCTTCTATGGCCTGTACGCGCTCCTCACCCAGGTCCTGAACGCCAACGGCGCCTTCGGTCCCGCCATGTGGGCACCCATCCTGAACAACCTGGTGGCCATCGCCGGGCTGGGCATGTTCATCTGGATCTTTGGCACCAACGAACTGTCGCCCCACACGCTGGACAACTGGGGTCCCACCCAGACCCTGTTCGTGGCCGGATTCTCCACCATCGGCGTTGTATCGCAGACCGCCATCCTCCTGATCCCCGTCTTCCGGCTACGGCTTGGACTCCGGCCGCGCTTCGGCTGGCGCGGAGTGGGACTGGGCCAGGCAGCGAAGCTGAGCGTCTGGACGCTGCTGACTGCCGCCGTCGGACAGCTGGCGTTCCTGTACGTCATGCGCATTGCCACCATCCCCGGTGCGGAGCGGCTTCGGCTGCAAAAGGCGGGGGACCCGGCCGCGGCCATGCTGCCCGGCAACGCCGTCCTCGAAGTCGCCAGCCAGCTGTACCTGCTGCCGCACTCCATCATTGCGCTCTCGCTGGCGACCGTCCTGTTCAACCGGATGACCCGCGCTTCCCAGGACGGAGACCGGGATGAGCTCCGGGACGCCCTGTCACACGGCCTGCGCACCATGGCGGTGGCCACCGTTTTCGGAGCGCTGGCGCTCTTTGCACTAGCCGGACCGCTGGGCATGTTCTTCTCCGGAGGCCTGCGGCAGGACGGCGTCATGCTGGCCCAGACGCTCACCATCCTGGCCCTGAGCACGCCGTTCATGAGCGCCAACTTCATGATGTCCCGCGTGTTCTACGCCAATGAGGACGCCCGCACCCCGTTCTACATCCAGCTGCTGCTGGCGCTGGTGTACGTTGCGGGCGCGTTCGCCATCCAGTTCCTGCCGGTGGACCAGATCATCTACGCCATCGCCGTCCTGTATATGGTGGGCAATGTCCTTTCCGTGATCATCAGCGCCATCTTCCTGCGGCGGCTCCTGGGGCACCTCGATGGTCCGCGGATTGCCAACTCGTATATCCGCATGGGCTACGCGGCACTGGGATCGGCCGTCGCCGGGGCCGGCGCACTCTGGCTCCTGGGCAGCTACAGCCCGGACGGGTTCGCCTGGCGCGACCGCATCACGGCGCTGGTCACCGTGATTGTGGTGGGCCCCGTCATGCTGGTGGCCTACCTCCTGCTCCTCAGGCTGTTCCGGGTTTCCGAGCTCCGGGATCTCCTCCGTCCGCTCCTGGGCCGGCTGGGCCGCGGTGGCGGGACTGACGATGAGGACGGACAGCCCCCGCAGCCCCAGCCGCGGGATGGCTACCCCGGTGACCACGGCGGCAATACCCCGGACTCCGCGGAGGATTCGCGCGGCGGGGCTGGGACGCCGCCGTCGGGCTCCCCCAAGTACACCCCGGAGCGCGCCACCACGTCCGTCGACACCGGTCTCATTCCGCGGATTTCCGGGGAATTCGACGCCGTTTCGTTCCGTGCCGGGCCGGATCCGTCGCGTCGTTCGGCCCGCAGGAACGCTGACGACGGCGGCACGAACGTGCCGTCCAAGGGCCCCTACCTGCCGGCTGAGGACCAGCCGGGCACCGCCCGCGGCGGGCTGCTGCGCGAGCAGATCCCGCTGCCTGGCCGGCGTACCTTCCAGGGCAAAGCCGGAGAAAACCCGTATTTCAAGAATCGGCGGCCGCGTAAAAAGTGACGCAGGCGCACCTTCGCGCCCCGCTTCTTCAAGGCGGGGCAGGCTCGATCGGCTAGGATCGGAAAGGTACAGGGGGTAGTTGCAGTCGCAAAGCCGGCCGCTGGCCAGCCCGCGAATCAAATGCCGGCAATCCCGGACAGCATGAGGAGGAACACGTGTCCAACCCGATCGATGTCGGATCAGTACTGGGCGGCCGCTACAAGGTCACGGCCACCGTATTGACCTCGCACGACCACGATCTGGTGCTGGACGGTGTGGACCAGGTTCTGAACCGGCCTGTCAGCATCCTCGTTGCCGGCCCGGAAAACACCGAGCAGGTCGCCCAGAGCGCCCGGGAGGTGGCCACCGGTGAGCGTCCGGGATCAGTCCAGGTGCTTGACCTTGGCGTGACCGAGGATGCCACCTACCTGATCACCAACCACACCTCCGCGGCCGACCTGCTGGACCTGGTGGTTGCCGCCAATCCGCCGTACGTTGAACCGTTCTTCACCGACACCCTCGGCAGCGAGATCTTTGGCCAGGCACGCTCCAACGAACCGGAACCGTATGATGACGACGAAGACGTCGACGCCGGTTACATCGACTACTCCACCGGACAGCCGCGGCAGGTGAATCCTCCGCGGGTTCCGCAGCCGCGCATGTCGCCGGCCGTCCCGCCCAAGCCTCCGGTACGTCCGACGGCGGCACCCGCCGCCGGTGGCGTCGCCGGTGGCGTCGCCGGTGGCGTCGCCGGTGCGGCCGGGGCCGCGGGAGCAGGAGCTGCCGCAGCTTCCGCCTCTGCCGGTGGCCGGCCCGATGCACACACCCGTCCCGTAGAGCGCGCGGACGTTCCCGCGGCCGGGCCCCGGGACGGTGACGCCGGGAAACCCAAGGTTTCACTGTGGTCCGATGAGGACTACGACCAGTCCGACGCACGGTACGAGGACGTGGATGACGAGCCGCAGGACCGGAAACGGCCCGGAATCCTTGCCCGGGCTGCTGCTCCGGCCGCTGCGGCGCGAGCAGCCTTTGCGAGCCAGGACGATTACGAGGATGACGAGCCGCAGCGTGAACCGCGTTCGATGCGTTGGCTGGTCGGGGGACTGCTCGCTGTTGTACTGATCGCCGGTCTCATTTTCGCCCTGACCAACCTGGGCGGGTTGTTCACTCCGGAACCTCGTGCTGTCGCACCCGCCACCACTTCAGGGGCCACAACGGGGGAGGGCTCGGCTTCGGCAACCGCAACCGAGGAACCCACCACTGCGGCGCCCGCCGTACCTCCTGCCATCGATTCCATCAGCCGTCAGGGCGACTTCGAGTTCGCAGCCAACTTCGACGGCGACCTCGTGAAGGCCTTCGACGGCAACGGCGCCAGCTACTGGTCCGACATGGAGTTCGCTACTGACTCCTGGGGCGGCCTGGCCCCCGACGGTGTGCCGCTGGTGGTCAAGCTCAAGAGTCCTGCGACGGTATCGTCCATCACGCTGACCCAACTCGGCGGATCGGGTGGAAACATCACCGTGTACACCAACGACCGGCCCTCCCTGGACGGTGCCAAGGCCGTTGGGACCAATAGCTTCACGTCCACCGATCTGAACATGCCCCTCGCCGAACCGGTGGAAGCACAGTATGTCATCGTGTCTATCAATTCCCTGCCCAAGCTCGCGGCGCCTAAGACCCGGTATGGTTACGGACTGCGACTCGCCGAGGTGAAGGTCCAGTAGTTTTCGGATAATACTGACTGAGCAGCCGTCCAACCCGCCAGGGCTGGACGGCTGCCCGCGAATGCACCCCGGAATAATCGGGGTGGGGTAATAGTTGTGCCATGTGGCCGGCCTCTAAAGGGAGGCGCGTCGAATAAGGAAGAGGTTCACGTCAGTGACCACTGCAGAAAACACCGCGTCTGAAGTACGTGATGTCATCATCGTCGGCTCAGGCCCGGCAGGTTACACGGCAGCCGTCTATACGGCCCGCGCCAACATGAAGCCGCTGCTGCTGGCAGGATCGGTCACTGCAGGTGGTGAACTCATGAACACCACTGATGTGGAGAACTACCCCGGTTTCCCCGAAGGCATCATGGGTCCGGACCTGATGGAGAACTTCGAGAAACAGGCCGTGCGCTTTGGGACGGAAATCCAGTTCGAGGACGTCACTGAGGTGGACCTCGCCGGACCCGTGAAGACAGTGACCATCGCTTCGGGGGAGACCTTCCAGGCGAAGGCCGTCATCCTCTCCACCGGCTCCGCATACCGCGAGCTGGGGCTGCCCAACGAGAAGCGCCTCTCTGGCCACGGTGTGAGCTGGTGCGCAACCTGCGATGGTTTCTTCTTTAAGGATCAAGACATTGCGGTTATTGGCGGCGGAGACTCCGCCATGGAAGAAGCACTCTTCCTCACGAAGTTCGCAAAATCTGTCACGGTGGTGCATCGCCGCGACACCCTCAAGGCCTCCAAGATTATGGCCGACCGCGCGCTAGCCCACGAGAAGATCAACTTTATCTGGAACAGCACCGTTGCGGACGTCCTCGGCGAGGACAAGGTTACCGGTTTGACGCTGAAAAATCTGGTGGACGGCACCACCATGATCCTGGACGTCACCGGTGTATTTGTCGCTATCGGCAACGATCCCCGGACCGACCTGGTGAAGGACGTACTGGACATCACGGCAGAGGGAACCATCGCTGTCCAGGGGAGGAGCTCCAGAACGAGCATTCCCGGGGTCTTCGCAGCCGGCGACGTGGTGGACGCCACCTATCGTCAGGCCATTACCGCAGCCGGGTCTGGTTGCGCCGCGGCCATCGACGTCGAACACTACTTGGCAGACCTTCCTGCCTAAGTCCTCCAAGACACCCTGAAGAGAAAGACAAAGGATATGAGCAACGCGAAAGACGTAACTGACGCAAGTTTTGGTACTGATGTCCTGTCGGCGGACAAGCCGGTCATCGTGGACTTCTGGGCCGAATGGTGTGGCCCCTGCCGCAAACTGGGACCCATCCTGGACGAGATTTCGGTGGAATACTCCGAGAAGGTGGATGTCGTCAAGGTCAATGTTGACGACAACCCCTCGATCGCTGCGCAGTATGGAATCACCTCTATTCCCGCCGTTTACCTTTTCGAAGGCGGAGAAGTGAAGAACACGGTCATTGGCGCCAAGCCTAAGCAGTTCTTCGAGAAGGAGTTCGCGGACGTTCTGTCCTAACGGCCCAGTGTTCAGTTTATAGGAGGTCACCATCCAAGCGGATGGTGACCTCCTACATTTGAGGCCCGTACTGATTCTGTAAGGTCCAGCGAATGTCTTCGTTTCACGTGAAACACGTAGGCATCAGTCTCTCACCGACTGCCTCCTCGGCGTTTCACGTGAAACATAGCGGCCCCTGTTACACCGGCTGAACTGAAGCGACGTTAGCGTGAAATGGGTGGCAGCGGCACGTATTCCATGGCCAGCGTCCCTGGCCGACCCGGGCAATCTGTCTGAAGACGGTTTCTCACTTCCTGTCGACGCATACATCGGGTTGACGAGAGTTGCGCCTCAGCTCGAATGACGCTGACCTTCCTGACCCTGAAACCAAGCCAGTTCAGAAACCGTTTTTTCTCAATTCAAGATTCGTTTTCCTCCCAGCGCATCAAACGCAGGGGGTAGGCGCCTGCAGGATGATGCCTCGACGATGGGCAGCAACATCGCAGTTCCTGCCGCCGTAGGGTGCTCGAGCGCCACACCATAGTACGGGAGCCCTTTCAACTTCGGATGAAGGGACACTCTCAACCACGCGCCAAGGCAGTGGTGGTTTCAAGAAACCACTACGAGATCTCGGATGGCATCGGCCCTGCATGGATGCTGCAGCGGCGTCCCGTGGGTAGAACCGAGTGAACTACCGCGCCTCGCGATTCCGTGGACAGAGCCGACCACCCGTTCGTTTCACGTGAAACATACCTACATCGGGGGTAGCGCCGGCGAGGACCGGGACGTCCGGTCTGGTGCCTACGTGAGCGCGCTTCTCGGGCCCGCAGACGACTCACGTAAATAACGACCGGCTATCCTGCGGTCCTCCAAGTTGCACCTGACCGTGCATAACCAGATGTCATCGACGCGACCTTTGGGTCGAGCAGCGACAAGGCACAACGGAACACGAGAAGGCCCCCGGGCTATCACGGCAACAACGTCTTTGAGGCTCGGGGGCGACCACCTACCAAACCCGCACTCGGCCAACAACAGGGTGGGTATTGGGAAAGGGAAGTTCGCCCTTCGGGTCCCGTCATCAGCCGCAACACTGACGAGCAACCGACCTCCGCGCAACGGCTCGATACACCGTACTGTTCTCGACAAGATACACCGTACTGTTCTCAGCAAAACGGCAAGCCTGACTGGCCGCACAGCAGGAAACGATCCACACGGGCGTCCCCGCCCTGCCTGCGGATTCCGGCAACGTACCTTCCAGTACCGCCGATGGACGTGGTAGCAGCCGAGCAGTCCCTTGGTCATCACCCCTACCCACGCCGCCCTGGCTATGACCGCCCTGAATTTCCGGCAGCCCAATCCGTGAGACCTTGCAGCGTTATCAAATAGGGAAGCGCGAACAGCAACTCATGGTCTGCCGCAGGTTGGCGCATACGACCATAACTCATACCTCCAGTGGCCGGAGAGGCGCGTCCCGCCTGGGCCTGGCGCTAGGCGTGCGGCCGATGCGGAAGTCCGGAACTCTTGGACGCAAGCCTGCTGATATCCACAACTTATCCACACCACGCGAGCCGTTTTATGCACAAGTTTATCCACAGGCATAGAACGACGCGATCGTGCTCATACGTGGTCGTCCCGGGGCAGCGGAGCTGTCTGCGCACCGATCCTCGCGAATGCGCAGTCGCGCTTCACCGCGTGCCGCGTGGAGGAGGGGCCTCTACGGCAGGGGAAAGTTCACCAGAAGCGGCTGATTTGCCCCTCATGAGTCACTCAGAGACGTGTATGAGTGATTGGCCCCGACTGCACTTGTTTCACGTGAAACAGTAGGACGGAGATTATGGGCGGTGCCCGCGGTTCGGAGGTGCTTGGCTACCGGTACAGACGACGCATTGAATGGCGGCGAGGCCGACAGCTATGCACAGAGTTATCCACAGGCGCATCCACAAGCCCCGGATGGAAGGGGTGGTGGCGTGACACGCACGGGAGGAGCTAACTTATGGAACTATTCGCGCGCCCGTCTCGAGGCTGAAAGGATCATCCAAGTCAGGCTCATCTGTCACCGTGCAATCCGTCTGTAGCAACGTGCCTCGACGACCGTGCATCAATGATGTCGGCCACCAGAATTGGCCAGGCCAGCCGAGATTCCGCGATGCTAGCAAGAGACCCCAAGACACCCCGCATGTGCCATCAGATGTTATCGGTCATGCGCGAAAAAGCGGTTCGTTCGGTAGGCTCGACGACGGTATCCAAGGGAAGCATTTCAGGGCGGTATTAGCAGCAACACAATATTCGGCGGACTCGTCCCCAACGTGTCGCAGCCCTTCCTTGTTTTTGCCCAGCAAGATATCCAGTCCATTTTTGATCGCCTTTCCCCGCGCTAACCACCCCGGTGACGAAGCGGGGTTTCACGTGAAACAGCTACCGGGCCGGAAAGTACTGTGAGTGCAGCAGGGGAGGAGCAGGCTAGCTGTATTGCCCTGAGAGGTTGGTGACGCGGCTGGCCGGTTGGCGCGCTGCCAAAAGGCTGCTGCTGTTTCCTTTGTCGCGTCAGTGAGGATCTCGGTGTAGGCCAAGCGGGAGTGGTCATCGACGGCGTTATGGAGGTAGTGGTAGCCGGGCCGGTGGTTGAATGGAGTCCTTGCTTTCTTCCGGCGCCCGCTGGCCCTGCCCAGGACACGGTGTCCGCGCCCGTCCGGGATCCGGCCGAGTTTCTTGATGTCGACATGGACCAGGTCCCCGGGCTTCTCGTGTTCGTAGCGGCGAATCACCCGCCCCGTGCCACGGTCAAGCCAAGCCAGTTTCGCCAGCCGGTATCGGGACAGGACCCGGTGCACCGTGGAGGGGTGGACGCCCAGCAGGTAACCGGTCCTGGCAGGGCCCCACCGGCGGTTCACGCGCAGGGCGATGATCCGCCGCTCCGTCCGCACTGCTGTCCGTCGGGGCGAGGAATGCGGGCGGCTGGAACGGTCCTCCATCCCAGCCGGGCCGTGCTCGCGGTAGCGCCGCGCCCAACGAGCAGCAGTCGGGACTGAGACCTGGAAGCGTTCCGCGGCCCGGCGCAGACTCCAACACTGATCAACGACACATTGCACAAGCTGCAAACGGCCACGAGGGGTCAGAAGAGCATTAGGATGGGACACGAAGACCTCCGTGCGTGGAATTGGACTCTAGACAAGCCCCACTCCACCCGGAGGTCTTCTTCATGTCACCAAACCACGCCGAGCGTCATCAACGTCCGTGGTCAATACAGCTAGCTGCGGCGTCTCCCATCACCCGCGGTCATTCGTCCTTGGGGAAGCTCGCGGGCCCAACAAGGGGGCCACTTCAGGAAGGGGAACCGCGCCAGACTGGTGAAATTTCTGACCTCCCCGTGAGTCCATCGCCCGCCAATGCGTTCAGTGGAATTCGGAACGGCACTTGGTCTTTGACCATCCGCCGAACGTGCAAAGCAGGTTCTCGGAGCCTGCACGTAGGTGTATTTCGACGTACTCAGGGCACCAGCGCTACCGAAAAGGGGAGCGACGATAGGCCTAGCCCATGGACAGAACCACCACAGTGAAAGCAATCGCATGTAGTGCGACGGCCACTGTATGGCGCCTGTCTAATCACAAATTTCACACCCCGGCGGCCGTGTTTCACGTGAAACAGCACGCCGGATCATCATGTCATCCGACAAAACGCCGTCTGTAAGAGGAGTTCGCAGCGCACTTCCCGAACGAGTGAACGGGCAGGAACCTAGTACTGCGGAGCTTCATAGGTGAACCAAGGAACGGAGACACCTGGCTCTTGAAGTGCGCTCACTTCCGGAGACTGTGCAGGCGCCTAAACAAAGCGCTGAGTTGTTTCACGTGAAACTGTCGTCTGAGAAACTCGCAGCGGGCCCGAGGGCTATGAGATTTGCGCGCTATCGTGAGATGAAGATCCAAAAGACCATCAAAGCTCCGGATCATGCAGCCCTGTCGGGCGACAATCGGGCATGGGCACGAACGCGAAAAAGCCCGGTCCCTAGGGACCGGGCCTTCCATGCGGGCACCGAGCAGGCCGAGAAACTAGTTGTTGGACCCCGGAGCGAGGACGTCCATGATGCGGTTCAAGTCTTCAACGCTGGCAAATTCGATGCTTACCTTGCCTTTTCGCACGCCCAAAGAAATCTTGACGTTCGTGTCCAGTCGATCGGACAACGAAGATGCCAGATAGTCCAAGCGTTCGTGTCGTGCCCCGGGCCGCGGAATGTTGTTCTTGGTTGCCTTCGCGGGATCCTGGTGCAGCGTCACGGCTTCCTCTGTGGCACGCACCGACATACCTTCTGCCACGATCTTCTGGGCCAGCTTTTCCATCGACGCAGCGTCGGGCAAGGACAGCAGAGCACGGGCGTGGCCGGCGGACAGGACACCTGCAGCCACCCGCCGCTGCACCAACGGAGGGAGCTTCAGGAGACGCAGCGTGTTAGAGACCTGTGGACGCGATCGGCCGATCCTGTCGGCCAACTGCTCATGGGTCGTACCGAAGTCTTCGAGGAGCTGCTGGTAAGCGGCCGCCTCTTCCAACGGATTCAGCTGGCTTCGGTGCAGATTCTCCAGCAGCGCGTCCCGCAGGAGGTCATCATCGGTCGTTTCCCGCACGATGGCCGGAATCGTTTCCAGACCTGCCGCCTGTACTGCGCGCCAGCGACGCTCACCCATGACCAGTTCGAAGGGTTCTCCACCGGTTTCCGTTGATTTACGGACTACGATTGGCTGGAGCACGCCAATTTCGCGGACAGAGTGCACCAGCTCAGCCATGTCATCTTCATCAAAGACGGAACGGGGCTGCTTGCGGTTCGGGTGGATGTCGGTGACTGGAATCTCCGCAAAGTGCACGCCGGGTACCTCTACGAGATCAACGCCGGTGTCCGCGCCGCTAAGGTCGTCACTGTCCTTTGCTGTCGATCCGGTGACAGACGCTGCTGAAGCCGGCTGGACTTCCATCCCAGGCTTTGCTTTCGCGTCCGGCGCCCCGGCGTCCTGCGCGGAGCCGGCGCCGGAATCGGCCGACCCTGCATCACGGGCGGCCGCAGGCTTCGCCTTAGCAGCTGTCCGGGACTTAGGAGCAGCAACTTTGGCGGCAGGAGCCTTGTCAGAAGGAACCTTGCTGGCACGCGGTGCTGAAGAATCGGAGCCGGACTCCGTCGGCTCAGGTGCGGGCCGTGCCTCGGCGGCTGCCGCCGGTTCAGACTTCTTCCGGCCTTCAGGGAAGAAGAGATCCACGGGACGCGACGCGGTGGCAGGAGCCGCAGCACCGTTACCGGCAGCGGAACTTGGAATCAGTGCGCCAAGACCGCGGCCCAGGCCCCGTCTCTTCTCACTCATGCAGTAATCCCCTCAGTGACGGAGCTAGGACATGCCAAGCTCCGGTCGTTGCAGTTTCCAAGATTCTAGCGCTCCGCTATTTCGGCAGCGGCTTCCAGATAGGACAGCGCGCCGCTGGAGGACGGGTCATAGGTCATGACGGTCTGCTGGTAGCTGGGTGCCTCAGAAATACGGACCGAACGCGGCACCACTGCGGAAAGGACCTTCTCCGGGAAGTGCTGGCGCACTTCGGCAGCAACCTGGGCAGCCAGATTTGTCCGTCCGTCGTACATGGTGAGCAAAATGGTTGAGACCTCCAGTTCGGCGTTAAGGTGCTTCTGGATCATCTCAATGTTCTTCAGGAGCTGGCTCAGACCTTCCAGGGCGTAGTACTCGCACTGGATAGGAATGAGGACTTCACCCGCGGCACAGAAGGCGTTAACTGTCAGGAGGCCAAGGCTCGGCGGGCAGTCGATGAAGATGTAGTCCAGCCGCTCTTCGCCGTTTTTCTCCCGCTCTTTGGCGTAGACGTCAATGGCCCGGCGCAGACGCTGTTCCCGGGCAACCAAGGACACAAGTTCAATCTCCGCCCCAGCCAAGTGGATGGTGGCGGGCGCGCAGACCAGGTTGGCGATATCTGGACACTGGGCGACGACATCAGCCAAAGGAACGTCATTGATCAGCACGTCATAAATGCTGTCCACATCGGCGTGGTGCTCGATGCCCAACGCAGTGGAGGCGTTTCCTTGGGGGTCGATATCAATGACCAATACATTCAGCCCGGCGGCAGCCAGGGCCGCAGCGATGTTAACCGTGGTGGTGGTCTTGCCTACACCGCCCTTCTGGTTGGAGACGGTGAAGACGCGGGTCTTCTCAGGGCGCGGGAGCCTGCGTCCCATCAGACGCTCCCGGCGGCGCGTTTCATGCGCAAGGTCACGGGCAATGGGGCTTGCGTCATCCATGGAATCCATAACGTTGGAGCGACCGGATGCGGTTGTTTCACGTGAAACGAGAGAGGCAGAAGCTACATCTTCAACCGGGTTCGGATGAATACCGGCACGAATAGACATACCGAAAGGACCAGCAGCTGAACGTGCAGACCCCAAGGACACAAACGGCGGGATCCGTTGTGCGGAGGCTTCGCTACTGGTCACTGGGGCACACTCACTCTCGTTCGGCCAATTATGATGCCGTTCTCTAGCCTAACGGTTCGGCCCGGTGGCCAATGGCCAACCGGCCCCTGCCTAGGCCTTCTTTTGGGACTTGTTTACGACGATGCGGACCACAGTGGTGGGCTCCTCGAGGAGTTCCGAGCCAACGATCACCACGGAGGTTTCAACGCCACCCAGTTTTCGGATGACCTTGGACGCTTTCTCGATTTCCTCCGCGGCGCTCCGGCCCTTAATAGCAACTACTTCGCCGTGCCCGCCAAGCAAGGGAATGGTCAGTCCGGCCAGGTTACTCAGGGCTGAAACCGCGCGTGCCGTTACAACGTCCGCGTCTACATGTCCCACGGCCAGTTCGGCCCGGGTGCGCATCACCGTCACGTTATCCAGGCCAAGGTCGTCAACCACTTCCTGCAGCCAGATCACCCGGCGTTCCAGTGGTTCAATCAGGGTCAGTTCCAAGTCCGGACGGGCAATCGCCAAACAGAGGCCCGGTAAGCCGGCGCCGCTTCCGACGTCGGCCACGTGGCTACCCTGGGCGATCTCACTTTCGATCACCGCGCAGTTCAGGACGTGGCGGCTCCACAGTCGGGGGATTTCCCGGGGGCCGATCAGCCCTCGCTCAGTCCCGGACGTGGCGAGATGTTCAACATAGCGCTTGGCGAGGTCCAACCGGTCCCCGAAAACCTTTTCAGCGGCCAGCGACTCAGCCGGCGTGATGTCAACCATGATTAGCGGATCCACAATTCCCTAGTCTGCGGATACAACGATGTGCCGTCCAGCGCCCTCGCCCTCGGACTCACTGACCAGGCCGAGGTCCGCCACGGCGTCATGAACGATCTTCCGCTCATAGGCGCTCATGGGCTCCAGGGCAACGGTTTCCCCGGTCTTCTTGACGGTTTCAACCGCTTCTTCGGCGATCTTCTGAAGGTGGCCGGTGCGCTCCTGGCGGTAGCCGTTGATGTCCAGGACCAGGCGCGAACGGTTATCCGTTGCGGAGAGTACGGCCAGGCGAGTTAGTTCCTGCAGGGCTTCCAGCACCTCGCCGTCTTCCCCAACCAAACCGTCCAACGCTGCAGATTCTTCTTCGGCCACAATCGAGATGTAGGTGCGTCCACTGCGCACTTCGATATCGATGTCGCCGTCAATATCGGCAATATCCAGGAGTTCTTCCAGGTAGTCGGCCGCGACGTCGCCCTCTTCTTCGAGGCGGCTGGACGCAGAACCCTTATTGTCTTCGTTGGCTGCAGCGTCCTCGAGGGTCTCGGCGTCCTCGAGGGTCTCCTGGGAAAGTGCCTGTTCGGTGCTCTCGGCTGACATTACTTCTTCTTCCTGTTCTTGCGCTGGGGCTGGACACGCTGGCCCTTGGGCTCAATGGGGGTTTCCACGACGTCGGCCGCGGTGTCCTTCTTACCGGTAAGGACGGAGAGGGGTGGAAGCCCCTTGGCGGCACGGCGCTCGGCGAGGGCCTTCGCTGCGGGGGATCCCGGCGTCGGCATGCGGCGGATGACGAAGAACTGCTGGCCCATAGTCCAAAGGTTGGTGGTGGTCCAGTAGATGAGGACACCGATGGGGAAATTGATGCCGCCCACACCGAAGACGATCGGCAGGATGTAGAGCATCATTTTCTGCTGCCGCATGAAAGGACTGGCCATGGCCTCTTCAGACATGTTCTTGGCCATGATCTGCTTCTGCGTGATGAACTGCGAAGCCGTCATGGCCAGGATCATGATGATCGAGAGGACCCACACCGCCACAACGTTGCCGCCCGGAGGCGTGCCGTGCAGCAGGGTCGCGGAGAGCGGCGCACCGAAAATGGTCGATTCGTCGAACTGCTCCACTTGCTGGTGGCTCATCGCACCGATGCCCTCGCCCTTGTCCCGGGCTGTGGAAATGCCGGAGAGCACCGTGAACAGCGCAAAGAAGAACGGCATCTGGATCAGCATGGGCAAGCAAGCGGAGAACGGGTTGGTGCCGTGCTTCTTGTACATGGCCATCTGTTCCTGCGCCATGGCCTGGCGGGACAGCTGGTCGGTCTTGCCCTTGTATTTGTCCTGGAGCTTCTTCAGGTCCGGCTGCAGCAGCTGCATGCCGCGCTGCGCCTTGATCTGCTTGACGAACACAGGGATCAGGGCGGCACGGATCACCAGCACCAGACCGATGATGGACAGCGTCCACGTCCAGCCCGATGCTTCCGGCAGCCCAATGGCCGTCAGTCCCTCGTGGAAGCCCACCATGATGATGGACACAAGCCACTTGAACGGAAACATGATTGTTTCAAAGAAGTCCATACTTATCCCTATTCGTCAGGCCGCACTGCGGCCTTCTTCATCAGTCCGAGCAGCCAGGTACTTATCCGGGTTGTTCAGCACAACAATTATGGGGGTGCGGCCGGCAGGCCATTCACGCGAACCGGCGGGGACGTGGTCCACACCGCCGGCATTCCAAGGGTGGCAGCGGCCCAGTCGGCGCACGGCCAGCCAGCTTCCCTTCACGGCACCATGGACGGTGACGGCTTCAAGCGCGTACGCCGAGCAGGAGGGAAAGAAACGGCACACCTGGCCGTACAGTGGCGATACCACTTTGCGGTATGCCTTCAGGAAAAGAATGAGGATGTTCCGGGGTACGTTCCAGAGGAAGCGTCCCAACGCCACAGCGGCACTGTGGAGGGAACGGACGACGGCGGCGCTTGCGTCAGGCACGCGGTGTCCCTTCCTGTGTAGTCCCGGCGGGGCCCGGATCGGCTGCCCGGGCACGGGCTGCCAGCCGGGCCACTGTCGAATCCAGTGCGGCGTTATAGTCTGCCAATAGCTGGGCCCAGCTGGCGGAGGCGGACGCAGGAAGCGCCCGGACAACGATGGCAAGGCCTGTACCGTACTCGCTCAGCGAGGCGGCACCGGCTTCGCGCAGTCTTCGTTTAACGAGATTCCTGACGACAGCGTTCCCAACACTCTTGGAAACGATGAACCCGATCCGGCTGGGCTCGTCGGCAGCGATGGCTGCCGCATATAACACTACGTTCCGGCGTCCATTGCGGACACCGGAACGTACAGTTGTTGAAAAATCGGCTGCAGTCCTCAGTCGGTTACGGGTGGCCAGCACCTTAAACTCGCAAAGAAATGTCTGCCGACAAGTCAGTTATTTATGCCGAAAGCTCGGTACGGCCCTTGCCACGACGGGCTGCCAGGATGGCGCGGCCGGCACGGGTACGCATACGAAGGCGGAAGCCGTGCTTCTTGGCTCGACGGCGGTTATTCGGCTGAAAAGTCCGCTTGCTCACGTTAGTTACTCCAGTGGATCAAAGGTGCGTCCACCCGATCAGTATGGGGAAGAACTGGCCGACGCTAAGTTTTGTATATGCACGCTTCCCCCGGCTGCCCAGACGCGGTGCGGCTGGGAGAATCAGATGGGGTCAAAAAGCGGACACAAAGGACTTCACAACGTTAGGGCAAATCAGGCGCCCCAGTCAAACCGGGCAGGTGCCGAAGAGCTGTCCACAGCTGTGCCTAACCTGCCTCGGCGACCTGTGGATGAAGTGGCTCACAGGGCCGTTTTCAGAACCACAACAGTGTAATTATCCACAACCAACTTCCCAGCTATCTTCTGGCCATTCCATCCCCTAGAGTGGCTCAGTAGCCGATTATCCACGGGCTGTGTATAACCTGTGGATTACCGGGGGACCGGCGCTCCGGTTCCCGGCATGGGGCTGCAGGCAATGCAGGCATAAGTAAGTTTGAGGGAACCCGTTGATGACAGTAGATGAAGCCAACCACGCCAATACTGTCGGAAGTTCATGGCGGCGGGTCATCAGCCTGCTGGAAGAGGACCACCGCGTCACGCCGCGGCAGCGTGGCTTCGTTATCCTGGCCCAGGCCCAGGGCCTGATTGGTTCTACCCTGCTGGTGGCCGTTCCCAACGAGTTGACCCGCGAAGTGCTCCAAACGCAGGTCAAGGACGCCCTGGACGACGCCCTCCACAGCGTATTCTCCGAAGATATCCGCTGCGCCATCGACGTCGACACTGATTTGGTGCCCGTGCACGCGGAGCCCGAACCCGTCGTCGAACCTTCCTTCCAGGGTGACCAGCCAATCGAGCAGAAGCCGCAGCCCATGCTGCCCAGCACCTCCCATGAATTTGGCCGGCTGAACCCCAAGTACGTGTTCGACACCTTCGTGATCGGTTCATCCAACCGCTTTGCGCACGCCGCCGCCGTTGCCGTTGCCGAAGCTCCAGCCAAGGCCTACAACCCGCTGTTCATATATGGCGACTCAGGCCTGGGAAAAACCCACCTGCTGCACGCCATCGGCCACTACGCCCGGCGCCTGTACAGCGGGATCCGCGTCCGGTACGTCAACTCCGAAGAGTTCACCAACGACTTCATCAACTCGATCCGCGATGACGAAGGCGCCAGCTTTAAAACCACCTACCGCAACGTGGATGTCCTGCTGATCGATGACATCCAGTTCCTGGCCGGCAAGGATCGGACGCTGGAGGAGTTCTTCCACACGTTCAACTCGCTGCATAACAACAACAAGCAGGTGGTCATCACCTCGGACCAGCCGCCCAAGCTGCTCGCCGGATTCGAGGACCGGATGAAGTCCCGCTTCGAGTGGGGCCTGCTGACGGACATCCAGCCCCCGGAGCTCGAAACCCGAATCGCCATTCTCCGCAAGAAGGCACTGAGTGAGGGGCTGTCCGCACCCGACGACGCGCTGGAGTACATCGCTTCCAAGATCTCCAGCAACATCCGCGAACTCGAAGGCGCCCTGATCCGTGTCACGGCGTTCGCCAGCCTGAACCGCCAGCCGGTCGATGTTGCCCTGGCCGAGATGGTGCTGAAGGACCTGATCACGGACGACGGCGCACAGGAAATCACGTCCGCCCAGATCCTGCAGCAGACTGCAGAGTACTTCAAGCTCAGCATGGACGAACTTTGCAGCAAGTCCCGTACCCGAACCCTGGTGACCGCACGGCAGATCGCCATGTACCTCTGCCGTGAACTGACGGACATGTCCCTGCCCAAGATCGGCCAGGAGCTCGGCGGCCGTGACCACACCACAGTCATCCACGCCGACCGGAAGATCCGCGAACTGATGGCGGAACGGCGTGTGATCTACAACCAGGTTACGGAGCTGACAAACCGGATCAAGCAGCAGCAGCGCGACTCCTGATCCGCCTGCTCCATACCTTATTAACAGGTGCATGTGGATAAGCCTGTGGATACTTAAGGGGACAACCGCGGTTAATGGGCTTAAAACCCTTAAGGCGTCTGTGGATCAGCAAAATCACGAAAAATCTTGTCCCCATCCACACCCTGTTTAAAACCAGGTCTGCCCACAGCCCATGAACAGGCCTTAACCGCCGGATCGCGGGCTGGAACAGGGTTATCCACAGTTTCCACAGCAGTTATTAACACTACTAATCCCAAAAAATTGAAATCCCTCAAACAACAAGATCGATCCGACTCACGCTCCATACGGGCCGGCCGGCCAACGGGCCGCCCTGATGCAATCCCGGGGATGGGTTAATCGCGGATCTTCCGGCTAAGCTGTCAGCAGCGCTCCCATCCTTGGGTTCCAGCCCGGTTCCGCACAGCGCGGACCATGCAAGTCCGGGGCGGGCGCTGCATCCTTGGCAGGGACTTCCTTCCTAGGGATCCCGGTATCACATGGCAGTTCAGATAGCAGCAATGAAAGGCGGCACCCTTCCGTGAAGTTCAGAGTCGATCGGGACGTCCTGGCAGAAGCCGTTACCTGGACAGCCCGGTCCTTGTCTCCGCGGCCGCCGGTTCCCGTCCTGTCGGGCCTCCTGCTCAAAGCCGAAGCCGGCACTGTCAGCCTCTCAAGCTTTGACTACGAAACCTCCGCACGACTGGAGATCGCTGCGGATATCCGGGACGAAGGCACCATCCTGGTTTCCGGCCGACTGCTCGCAGATATCTGCCGCAGCCTGCCCTCTGCCCCCGTCGATGTCGAAACCGACGGCAACAAGGTCACCCTGACGTGCCGGCGAAGCAGTTTCCATCTGGCCACCATGCCCGAGGCTGAGTACCCCCCGCTTCCTGCCCTACCGGCCATCAGCGGCACCGTCCCCGGAGATGCCTTCGCCCAGGCGGTCTCCCAGGTGATCATTGCCGCCAGCAAAGACGACACACTGCCCATCCTCACCGGCGTGCGGATGGAGATCGAAGACGACCTCATTACGCTCCTCGCAACGGACCGGTACCGGCTTGCCATGCGCGAAGTCCCCTGGAAGCCGGCAACTCCGGGTATTTCCACCAGCGCACTGGTCAAAGCGAAGACGCTCAACGAAGTAGCCAAGACCCTTGGCAACAGCGGTGATATCAACCTGGCGCTTTCGGATGACGACAGCCGGTTGATCGGTTTCGAAAGTGGCGGCCGCACCACCACCTCTCTGCTGGTGGACGGCGATTACCCCAAGATCCGTTCGCTGTTCCCGGACAGCACACCTATCCATGCCACGGTCCAGACCCAGGAACTCGTCGAAGCAGTACGCCGTGTGTCGCTCGTGGCTGAACGGAACACCCCGGTCCGCCTCGCCTTCACCGAAGGGCAGCTGAACCTGGACGCCGGCACCGGCGAGGACGCGCAGGCCTCCGAAGAACTCGAAGCCCAGCTTTCCGGTGAGGACATAACCGTCGCATTCAACCCCCACTACCTGGTGGAGGGCCTGAGCGTTATCGAAACCAAATTCGTCCGGTTCTCTTTCACCACCGCCCCGAAACCCGCGATGATCACGGCACAAACGGATGCGGACGGCGAGGACCAGGACGACTACCGCTACCTCGTCATGCCCGTCCGCCTGCCCAACTAATCCACACCGCCACCCTTCCCCAGCGCAGGAAAGAGGATCCACGTGCACATTGGATTGATCGGCCTCGGAAAAATGGGTTTCAACATGCGCGAACGCCTGCGCACGGCAGGCATCGAGGTGACGGGATTCGACCGCAACCCCGACATCACTGACGTGGCGTCCGTGGATGCCCTGATTGCCGCCGTTCCTGCCCCTCGACTGGTCTGGGTGATGGTCCCTGCAGGTGGCATTACGGATGCAGTCATCACTGAGCTTGGCGACAAACTCGCCGAGGGCGACCTCGTGATCGACGGAGGGAACTCCCGTTTCACGGAGGACCAGAAGCACGGAGAAGCACTGGCGGCGAAGGGCATCCGCTTTGTGGATTGCGGTGTATCCGGCGGAGTGTGGGGCCTGCAGAACGGCTACGGCCTCATGGCCGGCGGGGATGCCGCGGACATCGAGTACGCACTTCCCGTCTTCGACGCCCTGCGCCCCGAAGGCGATCGGGCGGACAGCTTCGTCCACGTGGGCGGCATCGGCGCAGGCCACTACGCCAAAATGGTGCACAACGGCATTGAATACGGCCTGATGCAGGCCTACGCCGAGGGCTACCAGCTGCTGGCTTCGAAGGACATCATCACGGACCTGCCGGGGACCTTCCGCGCATGGCAGAAAGGTACCGTCGTCCGGTCCTGGCTCTTGGACCTCGCGGTCAAGGCCCTTGACGAGGATCCGGGCCTGCAGAACATCGACGACTACGTGGAGGACTCGGGCGAGGGACGGTGGACAGTTGAAGAAGCCATCGCCAATGCCATCCCCGCTCCGGCCATCACGGCAGCCCTGTTCGCCCGTTTCGAATCCCGCGAGGACAGCTCGCCTGCCATGAAGATGGTTTCCGCGCTCCGCCACCAGTTCGGCGGGCATGCCACCCGCCCCGCCAAGTAACATCCACCGGGAACCCGTACGGGTCCCAGAATTGCCGATTTCCGCGTGTACCTGGAACACCTCTCCCTGACCGATTTCCGCAGCTACGCCCAGGTGGACCTTGCCCTGGAGCCGGGCGTCACGGTCCTGGTGGGTTCCAACGGAATTGGCAAGACCAATCTGATGGAGGCCATCGGTTACTTGGCCACGATGGGTTCCCACCGCGTCAGTACGGACGCTCCGCTGCTCCGGTTCGGGACGGAACGCGCGTTGGTGAGGGCCCGCCTGGTCCGCGGCGGCCAGGTCACTGTGCTGGAACTGGAGATCAATGCGGGACGTGCCAACCGGGGACGGATCAACCGGAGCAATCCTGTGCGGGCCCGCGATCTGCTGGGCATTTGCCAGACAGTCCTCTTCGCGCCGGAGGATCTGGCGCTGGTGAAGGGAGATCCCTCGCACCGCCGCCGGTTTCTGGACGAGCTTCTGGCCAGTCTGGTGCCGCACCACGCAGCGACCCGCAGCGACTATGACCGGGTGCTGAAACAGCGCAACGCCCTCCTGAAGTCCGCGCGTGCCGGAAAGTTCACTGCGGGGCACGAGGCCACGCTGGATGTCTGGGACCAGCACATGGCCAGGGCCGGCGCCGAGCTCCTCCATGCCCGGTTGGCATTGGTGGAACTCCTGCGCCCGCACCTGGCCCACGCCTATGCGGGGCTGACGGATGCGACCAAGCCTGCGGACGCCACTTACCGCTCCACCCTCCAGGACCAGATGGACGACGACGGCGCTGCCCTCGCCGGGGCCGGCGCGGCCGGGGTGCCGGGTGCGGCAGGGGGAAGGGAGGACTTGCGCGCGCTTTCGGTTGAAGATCTCACCGAACGGTATGTACGGGCCTTCGCCGAAGCGCGCAAGAAGGAGCTCGAACGCGGCATTTCGCTAGTCGGCCCGCACCGGGACGATCTGGAACTGATACTGGGCCAGGCACCGGCCAAGGGCTACGCCTCACATGGCGAAACTTGGTCCATGTGTCTTTCGCTGCGGCTTGCTTCGTACTACGTCATGCTGGATGACGCACGGACCGGCGGGTCCGCTCCGATCCTGATCCTCGATGATGTGTTCGCCGAACTGGACGTCCAGCGCAGGCGTAAACTGGCCGCCATAGTCGCAGGCGCGGAACAGGTCCTGGTGACCGCCGCCGTCGACGCTGATATTCCGGAAGAACTCGCCGGGCGGCGGGTGAAGGTCATCCCGGGAGGAATCGATGAGCAGGGACAGTGAAGGTCCAGGCGGGCTGCAGCCCGGCCGGGATCCCGACGCGATCGATGCCGCCCAGGCCGCACTGAACCGGATGCGGGAGGCGGCCGCGGCCCGGGGCGAAATCCGAAGGAAAGCGGTCCGTCCCGGCTCAGCCAAGGCCAAGAAGGGAATCCGGGACACCCGGGGTTTCGGACAGTTCCACGCAACCGGCCGGGATCCGCTGGGCCTAGGAAAAGTGGTGGGCCGCCTGGTGGCGGAACGCGGCTGGACCTCGCCGGTGGCGGTCGGTTCGGTGATGGCAGAGTGGCCTGCCCTTGTAGGGCCGGAAATTTCTGCGCACTGCACGCCCGAGAGCTTCACTGACACCACCCTCCATGTCCGCTGCGATTCCACCGCCTGGGCCACCCAGCTGAGGTTGCTCAGCGCCAGCCTGCTCGAGAAGTTCCGGACCGAACTGGGCGACGGCGTGGTGACCAGCATCCACGTCCTGGGACCGGCGGCCCCCAGCTGGCGCAAAGGCGGACGGACCGTCAATGGTCGGGGTCCGCGGGACACCTATGGATAGTTCCGCCGAAAGCAGTGCCACAGGTCTTGAAAATCCCTTTAACGCCATGTAGAGCCCGCTAGAGCCCCATGGGTGTATAGGCCCCCGGAGGCCATGCTGTTGGACCGCCCTAGGCGCGGTCAATGGCCAGTCACAGCCATATTGGGCTTCGCCCACGGCCTCGGAATGCGGGGAAATAGGGCGTGTCGCGGTAGAATCGACGGAGATAACTGGGCGCGGGTGACACATTGACCGGGTCCGTTCTCCGCGAATTCCTC
The DNA here is from genome assembly GCF_042723515.1 of Pseudarthrobacter sp. NPDC058362. NCBI lineage: Bacteria > Bacillati > Actinomycetota > Actinomycetes > Micrococcales > Micrococcaceae > Pseudarthrobacter > Pseudarthrobacter sp. NPDC058362. The sequence goes on from NZ_JBHXIW010000005.1 coordinate 202,246, forward strand.
TTCGCGGAGCATGGGTCCCCTCCGTCAGTACCTCATCGGCGCCATAAGTTTGTGCCTGTTGGCGGGTGCTTCCCTGGTGGAAACCAAGGGGGAATCAGCCGGCCATCATCGAGAACAGAGGAGTCGACAGCGCCTGTGGCTAACGACAATACAGACATTCCGGCAGCCGAATCCGCAGCCGGGGACGGCCGCACCCCAGAAAGCCCGGATGCTGTGACACCTCGGGAATACGGTGCCAGCGACATCACGGTCCTTGAAGGCCTTGAGGCTGTCCGGAAGCGTCCGGGCATGTACATCGGCTCCACCGGACCGCGCGGCCTGCACCACCTGGTGTACGAAGTGGTGGACAACTCCGTGGATGAGGCGTTGGCCGGATACTGCACCCATATCGAGATTGTGCTTCAGGCGGACGGCGGCGTGAAGGTTGTCGACGACGGCCGCGGCATCCCCGTGGACATGCATCCCACCGAGCACAAGCCCACGGTGGAAGTAGTCATGACCATCCTGCATGCCGGCGGCAAGTTCGGCGGCGGCGGATACGCCGTCTCCGGTGGCCTGCACGGTGTTGGCATCTCTGTCGTCAACGCACTCTCCAGCAGGGTGGATACCGAAGTTCGCCGTCAGGGCCACGTCTGGCGGATGTCCTTCGCGGACGGCGGCAAGCCGCAGGGCAGCCTGGTCAAGGGCGAGGAAACGGACCGTACCGGAACCTCCCAGACGTTCTATCCGGACCCAGCCATCTTTGAGACCACTGAGTTCGATTTCGAGACGCTCCGCGCCCGCTTCCAGCAGATGGCCTTCCTGAACAAGGGCCTGCGGATCACCCTCACCGACGAACGCGAGACCGAGGCCAACGAAGCCGACGCAGACCTGGATCTGGATGGCGTTGCCATCGAAGGTGAAGTGGCCGCCGAACACCGCACCGTGGTCTACCAGTACGACGAGGGTCTGCTGGACTACGTCAAGCACCTGAACTCGGGGAAGAAGGTGGAGGTCGTCCACGAGGACGTCATTGCCTTCGAAACCGAAGACACCGAGCGCCGGATCGCGCTGGAAATGGCCATGCAGTGGACCAACGCCTACTCTGAAAGCGTTCACACGTACGCCAACACCATCAACACCCATGAGGGCGGAACCCACGAAGAGGGCTTCCGCGCGGCGATGACCTCGTTGATCAACCGGTACGCCCGCGAGAAGGGCATCATCAAGGAAAAAGAGGACAACCTCACCGGTGATGACATCCGTGAAGGCCTCACTGCCGTTATTTCGGTGAAGCTCTCCGAGCCGCAGTTCGAAGGCCAGACCAAGACCAAGCTGGGCAACTCCGAGGTCAAGGGCTTCGTGCAGCGCGTGGTGACGGATGGGCTAGGTGACTGGCTGGAACGCAACCCGGGCCCGGCCCGCGACGTAATCCGCAAAGCCATCTCGGCGGCGCAGGCCCGCATGGCGGCCCGCAAGGCCCGCGACAACGCCCGCCGCAAGAGCCCGCTGGAATCCTTCGGCATGCCCGGAAAGCTTTCGGACTGCTCCTCCAAGAACCCGGAGAAGTGCGAGGTCTACATCGTGGAGGGTGACTCCGCCGGCGGATCTGCCAAGCGCGGCCGCAACCCGGAGACCCAGGCCATCCTGCCCTTGCGCGGCAAGATCCTCAACGTGGAGCGCGCCCGCCTGGACAAGGCGCTGGGCAACGCCGAAGTCCAGTCGATGATCACCGCCTTTGGCACCGGCATCGGTGAGGACTTCGACCTTTCCAAGCTGCGGTACCACAAGATTGTCCTCATGGCTGATGCCGACGTGGACGGCCAGCACATCACTACCCTGCTGATGACCCTGCTGTTCCGCTACATGCGCCCCCTTATTGAGCACGGCTATGTGTACCTGGCCCAGCCTCCGCTGTACCGCATCAAGTGGTCCAACGCGGCGCACGACTACGTCTACAGCGACCGGGAACGCGACGCCAAACTCGTCGCCGGCCAAGCCGCTGGACGCCGCATTCCCAAGGAAAACGGCATCCAGCGGTACAAGGGACTCGGCGAGATGGATTACACGGAACTGTGGGATACCACCATGGACCCGGACAACCGGACGTTGCTGCAGGTCACCATGGACGATGCCCTGGCCGCGGACCAGATCTTCTCCGTGCTGATGGGCGAAGACGTTGAATCCCGCCGTAACTTCATCCAGCAGAACGCCAAGGATGTCAGGTTCCTGGATATCTAGGCCTCCCGCTACGAATTCCCGGACTGACATATACCTGAAACGGAAAATATATACATGAGTGACGAAACTCCCGAGACGCCCGCCCCCGAGGCCGGGAACCCGGACACCGTTCTTGAAGGCGATGTGTTGATCGACCGCGTCGAACAGGTGGACCTGCAGACCGAAATGCAGCGGTCCTATCTTGACTATGCGATGGCCGTGATCGTGGGCCGTGCCCTGCCGGATGTCCGGGACGGACTCAAGCCGGTGCATCGCCGCGTGCTGTACGCCATGTTCGATGGCGGCTACCGCCCTGACCGTTCCTTCAACAAGTGCGCCCGCGTTGTGGGCGAGGTCATGGGCCAGTACCACCCCCACGGCGACACAGCCATCTACGACGCCCTGGTGCGTCTCATCCAAGACTGGACCATGCGCTACCCGCTGGCCCTTGGCCAGGGCAACTTCGGCTCCCCGGGCAACGACGGCGCCGCTGCACCGCGGTACACCGAGACCAAGATGGCCCCGCTGGCCATGGAAATGGTCCGGGACATCGACGAGGAAACGGTCGACTTCCAGGACAACTACGACGGGAAGAACCAAGAACCCACTATCCTGCCGGCGCGGTTCCCCAACCTGCTGGTCAACGGCTCATCGGGCATCGCAGTGGGCATGGCCACCAACATTCCGCCGCACAACCTGCGGGAAGTGGCGGACGGCGTGCAGTGGTACCTGGCCAACCCCGGTGCCAGCCGTGAGGAGCTGCTGGAAGAGCTCCTGCTCCGGATCAAGGGACCGGATTTCCCCACCGGGGCCACCATCCTGGGCCATAAGGGCATTGAGGACGCCTACCGTACAGGCCGGGGATCCGTCACCATGCGGGCCGTGGTCAACGTGGAGGAGCTCCAGGGGCGGACCTGCCTGGTGGTCACCGAACTGCCGTACCAGGCCAACCCGGACAACCTGGCCATCAAGATTGCCGAACTGGTGAAGGACGGCAAGATCCAGGGCATCGCGGATCTCCGGGACGAAACATCGGGCCGCACCGGCCAGCGACTCGTCATCGTCCTCAAGCGCGATGCCGTGGCCAAGGTGGTGTTGAACAACCTCTATAAGCACACCGAACTGCAGAGCAACTTCTCCGCCAACATGCTGGCCATCGTGGACGGCGTGCCCCGGACACTAAGCCTGGATGCCTTCATCCGCCACTGGGTCACGCACCAGATGGACGTCATCGCCCGCAGGACGCGTTACCGCCTCCGCAAGGCAGAGGAAGAAGCCCACATCCTCCGTGCGCTCCTCAAGGCCCTGGACATGCTGGACGAGGTCATCGCCCTGATCCGCGCCTCCAGTACCACCGAGGCGGCGCGCGACGGACTGATGGAGCTGCTGGACATCGACGAGTTGCAGGCGCGGGCCATCCTGGACATGCAGCTGCGCCGGCTGGCCGCCCTGGAACGACAGAAGATCCAGGACCGCCACGCAGAGCTCGAGGCGCTGATTGCCGAGTACAACGCCATCCTCGGCTCCGAGCAGCGCCAGCGCGAAATCATCAGCACCGAACTCGGTGAGATCGTGGACAAGCACGGTGATGACCGCCGCACGAAGATCCTCATGGGATTCGACGGCGACATGTCCATGGAAGACCTCATTCCCGAAGAGGAAATGGTGGTCACCATCACCCGCGGCGGCTACGTCAAGCGGACCCGCAGCGATAACTACCGGTCGCAGCAGCGCGGTGGCAAGGGAATCAAGGGCGCCCAGCTGCGCGGTGACGACGTCGTGGAACATTTCTTCGTGACCACTACGCACCATTGGCTGCTGTTCTTCACCAACCTCGGCCGCGTCTACCGGGCGAAAGCCTATGAGCTGATGGAAGCGGGCCGTGACGCTAAGGGCCAGCACGTGGCCAACCTGATGGCGTTCCAGCCGGATGAGCGCATCGCCCAGGTCCTTGACCTGAGGGATTACCAGCAGTCTCCCTACCTCGTCCTGGCCACCAAGCGTGGCCTGGTGAAGAAGACCAGGCTGGAGGACTACGACACCAACCGCTCCGCCGGCGTGATCGCGATCAACCTGCGCGACGGCGACGAACTGGTGTCCGCGCAGTTGGTCTCCGAAACAGACGACCTGCTGCTCGTATCCCGCAAGGGCCAGTCCATCCGCTTCACCGCTTCAGAAGAAGCGCTCCGCCCCATGGGTCGCGCCACCTCCGGCGTGACCGGGATGAAGTTCCGCGAGGACGACGAACTTCTTGCTGCGAATGTGGTCACTGACGGTTCCTATGTGTTCGTGGTGACCGAGGGCGGCTATGCCAAGCGCACCGCTGTCGAGGAATACCGGCTCCAGGGCCGCGGTGGCCTGGGCATCAAGGTGGCCAAGCTGGCCGAGGAACGCGGTGACCTGGTGGGTGCCCTCATCGTTCAGGAAGAGGATGAGGTCCTGGTGGTCATGGAAGGCGGCAAGGTAGTCCGGTCATCGGTGGCCGGCGTGCCGGCTAAGGGCCGTGACACCATGGGCGTCATCTTCGCCAAGCCGGATAAGAACGACCGCATCATCGAGGTGGCCCGCAACAGCGAACGCGGCCTTGAGGGCGAGGAATCCGCGGAGGATGACGTAACGTTGGCTGAAGACGGCGGAGCCCCTGTGGACTCCACCGAGCCAGCAGTGGCAGAAGAATCACCGGCCGTTGAGTCAGAGGACGCCTCGGGCGACGCTGAGCCGAACGAAGACAACACGGAGGTAACGAGTGAGTAATTCCGACTCATTTCCCAAGCCGAACAGCACCGCCCCCGGCCCCGGGCGGGCCTCTGCGGCGCCGCGGGTGAACGCTCCCGTCCGCCCCCAGCAGCGTCCCGCCGGCGCCGGAACCCCCGGCCAGCGGCCTGCAGTTCCTGGTCAGCGGCCCATCTCCGGTCCACGCCCCTCATCGCCCGGCCAGCGTCCTGCCCAGCAGGGTACTCCCGGCCTGGTCAAGCCTGCGCCCAAGGCAAAGGTCCGCCGGGCCCGACTGCTGGTCAGCAAGGTGGATCCCTGGTCCGTGCTGAAGATGGCGTTCCTGCTGTCCGTGGCACTGGGCATCGTTACGGTGGTGGCTGCCATCGTGCTGTGGACGGTCCTGGACCTCACAGGTATCTTCGACCAGGTGGACAGCCTGCTGGGTACGCTGTCCGGGTCCGAAGGCGGTGGCTTCGAACTCAAGAAGGTTGCCTCACTGGGCCAGGTGGCGTCCTTCGCCACCATCATTGCGGTGGTGAATGTGGTCCTGCTGACGGCACTCTCCATGCTGTCGGCGGTTCTTTACAACATCTCTGCCACCCTGGTGGGCGGCATCGGCGTGACCCTCACTGACGATTAGTAATCCTCCTTTCGCCCCGTAAAACCGGGCAGGAGGGCCCGATTTGAGATCGGGCCGGGATGTGCTGTAAAGTCATGTCTCGGCCCGATGAGGCATCGGGGCGTATAGCTCAGGCGGTTAGAGCGCTTCGCTGATAACGAAGAGGTCCCAGGTTCAAGTCCTGGTACGCCCACGGAACCTGTGCAGGTTCAAGTTGAAGGTTGGTTCGCAGGCTCTGCGGACAGGCCGGAACGGGGAGCACGTGAAGAAGTTGCTTGTACTGGCAGCGGCAATCGCAGGCGTCCTGGTCTACAAGAAAGCACAGGAATCCGAAGCCCGGAAAGAACTCTGGAGCAAGTCGACCGACACGGTGGACTAGCCCGGAACCCGGACCGGAGCCGGTCAAAGGCTCCCAGGTTCTTAGGGTATGATGGACGGGTTGCTTCTTATGGGGGCATGGCGCAATTGGTAGCGCACCTGCTTTGCAAGCAGGGGGTTCGGGGTTCGAGTCCCCGTGCCTCCACCATATTGAAAACGAAGAAGCCAGGCGGCTACCCGCCTGGCTTCTTCGTTGCCGTCTCACCTTTCTGGCCGTGTGCGGGGCCAGTCTTGGTGGTGGGTTCCTGGGTGCTATATCTTCTCCAGTAGAAACGTGCGACTGGTGATTGGTCCACGCTGACCAGGGGGACACGCACGGTGAACAATTCTTCTATCCTGCCCGGACGCTCGCGTCAGGTACTTGCTGCTTTGTGCGCGGTATTCACGACGGTAATCCTTTTCTCGCCGGTGGTTCCCGCTGGCGCCACCACTGCAGATCCGTCCTCGGTAAACGAGACCGCGACAGCGCCGTCGATGAGGTTTGAGGGCGAGGCCGTGGTGTTCCGGACCCTGCACTTCGTCGCGGACATTGACCGGAGCAAGTCCTGGGAGTGGATCAACTATGAATGGCTGGCTGACGGCCAGGTCTACTCCCGGGCTGGTACTTACACGACGCTCGAAGAGTCGATGTTCGGGCGCCGTATCTCGGTTCGTATGACCATGAAGGAATTCGGCGCTGATCCGGTCGTGTACGTGTCTGAGGAGACACCTCCGGTCCGTGGTTACTTCGACGCTGCCAGGGGGTCCGCCGGGGAACCCGTGTTGGGCCAAGCCATATCGGCCGGCATTCCATCTGTGGGTGCACGACCAGCCCTAGCCACCGCGCCGGAGCGTTCCTACGTGTGGTCGCGAAACGGGGTTCCGATCCCGGGAGCGGATGCAGAGACCTACACCGTCACTGAAGCGGACCTGGGCGCAGAACTCCACAGCACGGTTACCCTGTCGGCGCCGGAATATCTGACATGGCGTCACACGGCATCGCATGGTACCGGTTTCCGCGGTTACCTGACCTTGGCATCCGATCCAACGATCACCTGGAACAGGACTGCCGAATCCAACAACGTCCCCACCGGAACCGTGCTGCGGGCCTCCGCGCCGCCGGTCACCGGGACCGCGCCGGCTGACCTGAGCTATGCGTACCAGTGGTATGCCTCGGACGGCTGGTGGAGCCAAGCGATTCCCGGGGCGACGGGGCCGGAGTACATCGCTGCTCCGGAATACATCGGCAAGACTATTAACGTCGGCGTGACACCAGTCGCTGCTCATTACACGGGTCGGACAAGGGGCGTCACATCCAACCTGCGACCGTACATCTGGGGTAGCTTCACGGGAGTCACCGCCCCGACCATCAAAGGTACGGCGCTACCTGGCCAGGTTCTCACCGCCGTCCCCGGCATCCCCACACCTGTTGCTGAGACGGTCATGTACGAGTGGTACCGGGATGATCAGAAGCTCGCCGTCTGGAGCACCGACCCGACGTACACAGTGACGCGGGAGGACCGAGGTCACAGGATCACGGTGCGTGCCCGATACCACCGCACCCACTATTACTACAGCACGACAGCCTTATCTAAACCCATTGCGCCGAGCTTCGACGCCCGGGCTTTCATGGACTTCACCCGGGACGATAAGTCGGATGTCCTGGCACGTGACAAGGCCGGCATTGTTTGGGTTTACCCGGGCAACGGAACCGGCGGATGGAAACCCCGCTACCGGTTGCAGGACGGACACGAGGGCTACGTTGGGCTCGTCAGGCCGGGCGACCTCAACAGCGACGGACTCCCTGACTATCTCGCCCAGGACGCCTGGGGAAAGTTGTGGATGTCCGACGGCCCATCCGGCGGGTTCATTGGAAGCGGCTGGACCGGATACACCATCATCGCCCCGGACGACTTCAACGGCGATATCGAACCCGATGTTATGGCCCGGGACAAGTATGGCGCCCTGTACCTGTACCCCGGTAACGGGACAGGCGGCTTCAAGCCTAGGGTGAAGGTCGGCTCAGGCTGGCAGAACTTCACCACCATCCTCGGTCCCGGCGATTTCGATGGCGACGGTAACGTCGACGCCATGGCCCGGGACAAGTATGGAGTGCTCTACCTGTATCCCGGTAACGGGACCGGCGGTTGGAAAGCACGGGTAAAGATCGGTTCAGGCTGGCAATACTTCACCAGCATCAGTGCCGGGGGTGATTTCAACGGCGACGGTAACGTCGACGTCATGGCCCGGGACAAGTATGGAGTGCTCTACCTGTATCCCGGTAACGGGACCGGCGGTTGGAAACCGCGGGTAAAGATCGGTTCAGGCTGGCAATACTTCACCAGCATTTTCTAACCAGCAGCGAACTATGTCAGATGGATGGAGGCACATGCCTCGCTGCGCTGAAAGGGGTGTGAAGTGATCTTCTTTCTCGCGGCCCTGGGTGTCCTGGGTGTGGCCTCCTCCGGCCCACTCATCGCTGCCACCCTCGGGGCTACCTCCGTTACCGCCCTGGCCATTGCGTTTTGGCGTAATGCCATTGGTGCCGTGGTCATGGCCGGGCCCACCCTGATACGGGAGCCTGCCCAATTCGGACGGATCACCCGACGTGAGTTGCGCTGGTCCCTGACGGCCGCCGTCGCGCTTGCCCTGCACTTTGCCTGCTTCATCACGTCGCTGCAGCTGACGTCGGTCGCCGCAGCCACGGCGCTGGTCTGCCTGCAGTCGGCGTGGATCGCGGTGTTCCAGCTCCTGCGCGGCGCACGCCACGGGTGGCGCGTGCTGGCGGGGCTGGGGATCGCCTTTGGCGGTGTGGTAGCCATTACGGGGTTCGACATGGGAGCGTCGCCGCAGGCCCTCGTGGGGGACCTGCTGGCCGTGGCCGGCGGTGCGTTGGCGGGCCTGTACACCCTGGCCGGCGGCAAGGCCCGGCAAACTATGACCACCGGGGCCTACACCACGCTGTGCTACGGCATGTGCGCCGCACTGGTGGCCGTCCTGGCGCTCGTGGCGGGGCAGCCGCTCGTAGGCTTTGAGGCGGCAGGTTGGCTGGGCATCCTTGCCATCACGGTCTGCGCCCAGCTGGTGGGCCACACGGCCTTCAACCACCTCCTGGCCACTATGAGCCCGCTGGTGGTGTCCATGATCATCCTGCTCGAGATTCCCGGCGCGGCGCTGCTGGCTGCAGTGTTTCTTGGCGAGACGCTGCCCGCAGGAACCTATGCGGGCCTGGGAATGATTCTGGTGGGACTGGCGGTGGTGGTCCTGGGTCAGGCTTCCGGCTGGCGGCTGATCCGGGGGCGGCGTGCCCGCCTACTGGCCCCCGCGCCGGACGGGCTGGGCGGTGTTGACCGTGTGGATCGCCCGGAGGATTTTGGCCGGGAAGTAGACGGAGAAGAACACCACCATGGGAGCCTTTAGGGCCATCTTCTTCACGTTGTGGGCCTTGTACGTCCGGTCGAAGCGGGTGACGTAGTACCGGTAGTCCCGCGGCGAATCCTCCAGACGCCGCGCGGACATTCCGGAGACCATCTGCGGGCAGTACTGGATCTTAAGGCCATGTTCAGCCAGGTGCAGGGACAGGTCGATGTCCTCATGCATTTCGTCCTTCTCGTCCCGGCAGGTTTCGGCACGGATGGTGTCCCAGGCGGACGCCCGCAGCGCCATGTTCGAACCAAAGAGGAAATGGTACTGGTGCTTGGCCAGCTTGAGCATGAGTTGGCGCATCTTGTCGTCCGCCTTGAGACCGAAGCGGCGCATGGGCATGTCGTAATACACGACGGGTCCGGTGGCCGCCTGCACTGACGGGTCCAGGAATGCCTTCTGCACCTGCTCCACCCAGTCCGGCTCCACGACGGAATCGGCATCGATCCGGCCCAGGACGTCCCCGGTAGCCTGGTCCAGGCCGAAGTTGCGGGTAGGGATGAGGCCCTGTTCCCGGTCCTGGCTGAGCAGCAGCAGGGGAGTTTCGGGGTATTCCCGTTGCATCTGGTCCACAATGGCCGCGGTACGGTCCTTAGACAGGTTATCCACCACGATGATCTCGTGCGCGGGCACTGACTGGTAGATGGCCGCTATCAGGCACTGTTGGATGACGCTTTCCTCGTTATAGGCCGGAATGACGATGGACACGCGGGGCAGCACGGCTGCGTCGTTCAAGGCATCCCCAGAGGATTGATCGGCTGACATCACTTCAAATCTAGCACCGATGGCGGCTCAGTTTCCGGGCCGGGGACTCCTGCGCGGAAGCCTTGCGTGGCGCACAAAAGGGGCCCCGTTCGTGAATGAACGGGGCCCCTGAGGCAATCGGCGGCGGTCAGGCCTGGACGTTGCCCTTGCCCTTATCCTCAATGTTCGCTGCAATGTTCTTCGTAGCGGTCTTGGCATCGGTCGCTGCCGCGGAGGCGGGGGCATCCCCGGCCACGTGCTTGGCCTTCTCGCTGGAGTCCTTCTCGGCAGCATCCTTGTCGGTGCTTTCCGCGGAAGCCACCTCCTTTGCAGCGCCTGCCTTATCTCCCGCGGCCGCCGACGCGGCGGTAGTGGCAGGAGAGGCAGCGGCGGTGCCGACGGCGGCTGCCGGAGTTTCGGCCTTGGCTTCGCTGACCGTGGCGGCAGGAACAGGAGCCGGGGTGGGCTTCACGGGAGACGGCGTCTTCCAGGGATCCTCGACGGGCTTCGATGCCTTCCAGGCTGCTACCCCGGCTGCCACCGCGGCGGCGATGACCCCGAAGACCAGCCAGCCGCGCTTCTTGGGTTTCGCCGGTTCGGCCAGCTGCAGGTTTGCGGCGCGGCCCGCCTCCGTGGCGGCTGCCTTGAGCTGGGCGCCGGTTGCGTGTGCCTGCTCCTGGAGAGCGTGGATCAGGCCAACATCCCCCAGTTTCTGTGCCACGGCATCGACGTGTGCCGGTGTGTTCTCCAGCGTGCGGTGCACAACGGTGGAGGCCTGGCCGATCTGGTCGGAGAGCCGCGGCAGATATTCGACAACAACGCGGTCCCGGGCATTCAGTATGACAGGGGTGGCCTTGTCCAGGGCCTCGTGCAGGCGGGGCGAGGCGCCCTCAACGGCGTCGTTGATCTTGGGGGCGAGGTGCGCCAGCCCGTCCTGGATCCGAGGGGTAACCGTGGCGACGCCGTCAGCGAGGTTGTGCGCTGCGGTCTTCAGGCCTTCCTGGATCTTGGGGGATGCAGTATCGATGCCCTGCTGGAGGCGGGGGACCGCCCAGTCAACAGCCGCTTCCACGCGCGGCGTCGCCCAGTCGCGGGCGTTTTCCACAGCGTGGGTGACCGACAGCTCAAGGTCACGGGCAATACGGTCTGACTTCTTCACAACTACCTCCCGATTAATGTGACGGTTCTGTGGTTAGCCTACGTGTGTTGCCTTCCACCGGCTATTCCCAGCGCTGATTTTGGGCATATTTCACCGAGCGCGGAACTGTCTGCCCGGCCGCCTGCCCCGCGAAGCGGCGTGAAAGAATAGACCCCATGACTGCCATCGCAACCGCAAAAGCAACCATCCACACGAGCATGGGCGACATCGTCGTCAACCTCTTCGGCAACCACGCCCCCAAGACGGTCAAGAACTTCATTGGTCTGGCCACGGGCGAGCAGGCCTGGACCCACCCGGAGACGGGCGAGGAGAAGACCGGGACGCCGCTGTACAACGGCACCATCTTCCACCGGATCATCAAGGACTTTATGATCCAGGCCGGCGATCCCCTGGGCCGCGGCACCGGTGGTCCGGGCTACCGCTTCGACGACGAAATCCACCCGGAATTGAGCTTCAACCAGCCCTACAAGCTGGCCATGGCCAACGCCGGCATCCAGATGGGCAAGGGCACCAACGGTTCCCAGTTCTTCATCACGACCATCCCCACCGACTGGCTGCAGGGCAAGCACAGCATCTTCGGTGAGGTTGCCGACGAAGAATCCAAGAAGGTTGTCGACGCCATCGAGGGTGTCCGCACCGGTATGGGTGACCGCCCCGTTGAGGACGTCACCATCAACAGCATCGACATCGAACAGCTGTAATACCGCGCCATGAGTTACGGGATTCCGGCGGCAGAGCCGTCCGCGCAGGTCCCGGTGTGCCCCCGGCACCCGGACCGGCCATCCTACGTGCGCTGCCAGCGGTGCGGGCGTCCTGCCTGCCCCGAATGCCAGCGGGCGGCCGCCGTCGGATTCCAATGCGTTGACTGCGTCAACGAAACAAAACGTACGACGCCGGAGGTGCGGACGGTCTACGGCGGTGCCGTTGCGACCGGCTCGCCCAAGGTGACGTTCGGGATCATCGCGGCGTGCGCCCTGGTGTACGTACTCCAGTGGATCATCCCAGGCGACGCGGTATTCCGAAACTTTGCGTTCGCCTCGGTATACGCCACCCCGGAATACGGGGCCTTTGAGCCGTGGCGCATGCTCACGGCGGCGTTCCTCCACTCCCAAGGCTTCATTCTGCACGTAGTGCTTAACATGTACATGCTGTGGATCTTCGGCCAGGCGCTGGAGCCCCTCCTGGGGCGCATCAGGTTCCTGGCCGTTTACCTGATCTCCGCGATCGGCGGCTCGGTCGGTTACCTCGCCTTAACCCCGATTCTTCCCCCGGGTGGGCCCGTCGGGGTGGTCGGTGCCTCGGGGGCCATCTTTGGCCTGTTCGGAGCGATGCTTCTGGTCCAACGCCACCGCGGCGGCGATACCCGGCAGCTGTGGGTCCTTATCGCCATCAACGGCGTTATAGGTTTCATGGTTCCGCAGATCGCCTGGCAGGCGCACCTGGGCGGCCTGATAACCGGCGCACTCTGTGCTGCCGTGCTGGCCTATGCCCCGCGGGGCCCGCGCCAGCGCCTGGTGCAGGCGGCCGGCCTCGCCGCTGTGCTGCTGATGCTCATCGCCAGCAGCTGGGTGCGCATCTCGCTGTAGCAGGACAGCGCTCGGAAGGATCCCATGGTCCAAGCCTCCTCGAGGCGGACGGTGGGATCTCTTGCGCTAAAGATGTTTTCCACAGCCCTTATCCACACTGTTGGTAACTTACACACCTGTAGTTCAGGGTGCCTCTTCCGGATTTTCCGTGTCACAAGGCGTCCGTCGGCGAGGGGCCAGGCTGCCCGTCCACAACTGTGGATAACTCTTGGGGATACTCCTGTGCGTAAGTGGACAACTCCCCCTCATGAGCCACGGATGTGCACAAACTCCGTCCACCAGCCTGAACAAGGCCGTGGGGAGGGCGGTCTGAGCCGCCTATCAACAGGGTTTTGCACACTGTTAATAACTCACAGTCATGTAATTCATAGGACAGCTTTCGTGCAGCAGGGCCGTCTCAGCGGGCGCCGGGCCATCCGGCGAGGACATCTTTCCACAACTGTGGATAACTTGTGGGTATCGTGCTGTTGGTAAGTGCATAAGTGTGGGGAGTGGATAAGCTTCGAGAAGCAGCTGACGCATGCGCGCCCAACGATGCCGGGAGGACCTTTGACCGCCGCGAATACCAAGCACATCTTTCTCGACAAGGAACATCCGGTCCTGTGGCGGGCCCTGAACGGCCTGGGACTCAAGGTCCGCGAGGCGGCCGATGAGGCGGGCCTGGACCAGCGCATGATCGAGCTCCTGCACGTTCGGATCTCCCAGATCAACGGCTGCGCCTTCTGCCTGGATCTGCACGTGAGGGATGCCGTCAAGGCAGGGGAAACACCGCAGCGCCTGGCCGTGCTGCCGGCTTGGCGGGAAACGGCACTGTTCACAGCGAGGGAGCGTGCGGCCCTCGCGCTGGCGGAAGCGATAACGGACCTGCCGGACCATCGTTCAATGGAGCACGAGGAAGCGTACGCTCGGGATCACCTCACTGTGGAGGAGTACAGCGTGGTGAGCTGGCTCGCCATCACCATGAACGCCTTTAACCGAGTTTCGATCACCAGCCATCACCCGGTGCGCGCCGAGCGTTAGGCTCTTCCCAGCGGCTATCCACAGTGCTTTTCCACACTGTTAATAACCGTATTCGGTGCGCAAGATTGGCCTCGAAGCCAGTTGCAGGGCGTTAAATCCCCTCATCGAGAAAGTTATCCCCATTGTGGATAACTTTCCCAACAACTGGGGAAAAGTGCGGGCGGCACTCCGGCCGCCGCCAGTTCAGCGGCTGGAGCCCAAGGTGGGGGAAGCGGACCCAACCTCGTCTGCCCAAACCCCGGAGGATCCGCGGCGGTGGCTGTCGACAAGATGGGTGTCCACCATGCCGATGGCCTCCATCAGCGCGAACATGGTGGTGGGCCCGACGAAGGCGAAGCCCTTCTTGCGCAGCGCCTTGGAGAGCGCCACAGACTCCTCCGACTGTGTGGGCACGTCTGCGAAGGTCAGCGGCCGGGGAGTCGCGTCCGGGCGAAACTGCCAGACGAAGTCCACCAGCCCGCCCTCGGCCCGCAGGGCGAGGGTTGCACGGGCGTTAGTGATGGCGGCGCGGACCTTCAGCCGGTTGCGGACGATTCCGGCGTCTGCCATCAGGCGCGCCTCATCCGCCTCGGTGAACCTGGCCACGGCGTCCGGGCTGAACTCCGCGAAAGCGGCGCGGAACGCGGGACGCTTCCGCAGGATAGTGGCCCAAGACAGTCCTGCCTGGAAGCCCTCCAGGCAGATCCGTTCATAAAGGCCCTGTTCGTCCGTGACGGGCAGGCCCCACTCGGTGTCGTAGTACTCCCGCATCAGCGGGTCGGTGGCAGCCCAGGCGGGGCGGGCCAGCCCGTCAGGACCCACCACCACGCCGGCGCCTGCAGCTTCCATGAGCGGGTCTGTTCGAGGGGTTGGCTAGGAGCGCCAGCGGGTAGTCATCAGGAAGCCCACGATGGCGATGCCAAAGCCCGCCACAATGTTCCATGATCCCCACGCCTGGACCGGCAGTTGGCCTTCGCTGATGTAGAACGTGATGATCCAAAAGAGGCCAATAAGCATCAGGCCGAACATGACGGGCTTGAACCACACCGGGTTGGGCTTGTAGGCCTGTGCTGCAGCGGGGCGGGTGCTGCTGTCAGTGCTCTTCTTGCGGGGCTTGGACTCGGGCACGGGGTCTCCTTGCGGGCGGCGGCAAGCTCGGCGTCCCGGGCTTGATATCCTGCAGGAAGGAAATGGCCAGCGGGCTGAGTGAGCTTGAGCAAATCTTTGTTGGTCACATTCGATTCTTACTAGCAGCCAATTCTAGCCGCAGTTCATGGGCCGGCCCCGCCCAATGGAACCGCCCTTGAGGAGAACGCGTGGTGTTGCAGGAGAAGGCGAGGCTGCGCACTGCGCCGGCGGCCGGCGTCGTTATTCTGCGCGGCGCCGTCCAGATCATCGGCGAGTTGCTGATGACCGCCGGAATTATCCTGCTGCTCTTCGTGGCGTGGCAGCTGTGGTGGACCAACGTGGAGTCCGACGCCAAGCAGAGCCAGGTCATCAAGGAGTTCGCGCAGGAACTGGGTGGACCCGTCCAGCCGTCACCGAGCCCGGCTAAACCTTCTGATACCCAAGCGGCCAAAGCGTTCGGCGAGCCCGTAGTGGGTGCAGTCCCGCAGCATGCGGGAACCATCGGCATCATCTACATTCCCCGTTTCGGCAGCTCGTACACCCGGCCCATCGTGGAGGGGACCACCGGAGACGTGCTGGACACCCTCGGGCTGGGGCACTATCCCTCAACCGCCATGCCCGGGGCCGTGGGCAACTTTGCCGTAGCCGGTCACCGGCAGACCCACGGCGCGGTCCTGGACAATATCCACACGCTGGTGCCCGGAGACAAGATTTACGTCCAGACGAGGGACGGCTTCTACGTCTATGTGTTCCGCAACAACCAGATTGTGATGCCGGACCGTACCGACGTGCTGGAGCCCGTGCCCACGGCCCCGGGCGTCAAGCCGACGGAAAGATACCTCACCATGACCAGCTGCAACCCGCGGTTTGGGGCCGAAGAACGCATCATCGCCTATTCCCTCCTGGAGAGTTGGCGACCCGCCTCTGCCGGGCCTCCGCCTGAGATCGCCGCCCAGGTGGCTGCGGCAACCGGGAAGGGCTGAGCATGTACGCCTGGATTTTCCGCCACCTGCCCGGTCCACTGTGGGTCCGCATCGTCACCTCCGTGGTGCTGGTCGCGGCCGCCGTAGTCCTGATGGTCCAGTTCCTGTTCCCCTGGATGTCCGAATACACGTCCCTCACCGACTCAACGATTGGTTCCATAAGCCAGCCATGACCACAACCAAGATCCTCGTAGTGGATAACTACGACAGCTTTGTCTACACCCTGGTGGGCTACCTCCAGGAACTCGGCGCGGAGACCACAGTGGTCCGCAACGACGACGTCACCCTTGCCGAAGCCATCGAACTTGCCGGCGCGCGCGACGGCGTGTTGGTCTCCCCGGGCCCTGGCAACCCTGCGGAGGCGGGCGTCTGCATCGACCTGATCAGATGGTGCGGCGAGAACAGCGTGCCGATGTTCGGTGTGTGCCTGGGACACCAGGCGCTGGCGGAGGCCTTCGGCGGCAAAGTCACCCATGCGCCCGAGCTCATGCATGGCAAGACGTCCCTGGTGGAACACATCGGGACCAGCGTCTTCGCCGGCCTCCCCTCCCCCGTCACCGCTACCCGCTACCACTCGCTGGCTGCCGTCCGGGAATCCATTCCCGACGTCCTGGAGGTTACCGCGCAGACGGCCTCCGGAGTGGTCATGGGCCTCCAGCACCGGACGGCGCCGCTGTGCGGTGTCCAGTTCCACCCGGAATCGGTGCTCACCGAAGGCGGTTACCAGATGCTCGGCAACTGGCTTGAGTCCCTGGGCATGAAGGGCGCGGCAGCCAAAGCGGCCACCCTTAGCCCGCTCATCCAGCACTGACGCTAAGGCGAAGCCAATATTCCAGTAAAGGAATACTTTAGCCCTTCTTGCTGGCCGTAGGGCTCGGGCTGGATGTTGGCGCCGGTGACGGCGGCGGGGGCGCCTTGGCTACGACGATCGTCACCGTGCTCCCCTGCTCAACGAGCGTATTCACCGGAGCGCTCTGGTCCGTGACCCGGCCAGGTTCCACTTGGGCGTTTGCTGCCTCGACGACTTTGGCTACGAGGCCGAGCTCTTTTAGGGCGGCTTCCGCCTCGGCCTTGGTCCGGCCCCGAAGCTCCGGCAGGGCCACCTTCCCGGTGGACACCACGATTTCCACAGTGGTTCCCACACCGACGCTCTGGCCGGGCGCAGGGTTGGTGGTGATGACGATGCCGGCAGGCACAGTGGCGCTGTTGGCAGTCGTGGTGGACGGCGCACCGGACAGGCCCACTTCGCGCAGCAGGTCACGTGCCGCCGCCTCGGTCATGCCGGGCAGGTTCGCCGGAATCTTCACGGCGCTGGGGCCCTCGGAGATGTTCAGAACCACCTCCGATCCCGGCTCCAGGGACGTTCCGGAGGCCGGATCGGTGCCGATCGCCACACCCTTCCTTACCGTGTCGCTTTGGGTCCGGGCGATTCTTGGCCGCAGTTCGGCGTTATACAGTTCCTGCAGCGCCTCGGACTCCGTCATGGCGGCCACCGCGGGAATCTTGACCATGGCTACCACGGGTTCCGGGCGGTTGACGATGTTGTAGACCCACAGGCCGCCTCCGGCCAGGACCAGCAGGGTGAACACCACCAGTGTGGCGATCCAGGTACGACGGCGGGAGTCCTGCCGTGCGGTCCGCGCACGTTCCGGAGGGAGCCCCAGGGGCATGGCCTCCGCTGCTTCGTGCCTTACCGGGGGTGGCCCGGAAACTGACGTTCCGGCGTCGTCCACGTAGTCCCGGGAGGCTGCGAGTCGGCCGGTGGGCGGCCCGTCCAGGAATGCGGGGCCGGACATGGCGAACGCCTCAGTGGGCGGCGTTTCCGGGGCAGGTACGTGGTCGTTCGGGTCGGTCTGGGCCTCGGAGGCGGGTACAGGCGGCACGGGGATACCGGCGCGCGCGGCGCGGAGGGCGCGGCGGAAGGCGGCGGCGTCCTGGAACCTGTCTGCCCGGTTCTTCTGCAGGGCTTTGGCGAGCACCGTGTCCAGGGCGGGGGTAACCTCCGGGTTCAGGCTGCTGGGCGGCTCGGGGATTTCGCGGACGTGCTGGTAGGCCACGGACACGGGGCTGTCGCCCACGAAGGGAGGCCGGCAGGTGAGCATTTCATAGAGAAGGCACGCCGCGGAATAGAGGTCGCTCCGGGCGTCCACCGTTTCCCCGCGCGCCTGCTCAGGCGAAAGATACTGCGCAGTGCCCACCACTGCCTGGGTCTGGGTCATCGTGGCGGAAGAGTCGGCCATGGCCCGGGCAATGCCGAAGTCCATGACCTTGATGGAGTTGTCCCGCGGGCAGTGCATCACGTTGGCGGGCTTGATGTCGCGGTGCACGATGCCGGCCTTGTGGCTGTATTCGAGCGCCGAGAGGACGCCCAGGCAGTAGTCGATGGCCTGGGCAATGCTGACGTCTTTGGCCCTTATGAGATCGCGGATGGTCTTTCCGTCCACGAATTCCATGACGATGTAGGGAACCCGAACTGTGTCCTCCGAACCGTCGTGGATTGTATGTTCGCCGGTATCGAAGATAGCCACGATGGAAGAGTGGTTCAGGGCAGCCACGGACTGGGCTTCACGCTTGAACCTCGCCTGGAACTGGGGATCCCGTGCCAGGTCGGGGCGGAGCAGCTTGATGGCCACCGTCCGCCCCAGCCGGGTGTCGGTTCCCTTGTAGACATCCGCCATGCCACCGCGGCCGATCAAGGCGCCCAGTTCATACCGTCCGTTCAGGACACGCTGGTTGTCCACCGGGAGGCTGTCCTCCCGGTGGAGCGGCGTGCGCGGGCTGTGGCTTCGGGGTGCTTCGTTCACGGCATGTCCGGCGGTTACGGGGCGGCGCAGGTAGGCGGCGTCCCGGGTTCTTCACCGGTCCCGCATGCGGGGAGTGCGGAGCCGGCGGTGGGTACGGCTACGGAGGACGTGGTGGGTTCGGGCGTGGGCGTAGGGGCTGGCTCGGGTTCCGGCGGGGCCACGGCGTAGATGATGGTGATGGGCGTCCCCTTGGGCAGTTCCCCGGTGGGGTTGAGTTCCAGCACTTCGCCCGGCGCTGCGGCGGAGGTCTCCTGGGGGACCACCGTAACCTGCAGCCCGAGGGCAGCCAGCTCGGCCTGCACCTGCCTGTAATCCTTGCCCAGGTAGGCCGCGGGGATCACATTGACCGTCTCATCAGGCTCTTCGGTGGGCGTCGGCGAGTCCTCGGTGGGTGTGGGCGTCGGGGACTCCGACGTGGGAGTGGGCGTGGCACTCTTGCTGGCCGGGCTGCTGGTGACGGCACCTGTGGGACTGTTCGCCGGGAACAGGACGCCGGCCTGGTTGAGGAAGAACCCGACGAGGGCGAACAGCAGCAGGACGATCAGGGCAATCAGCGGCCATGTCCAGGGGCTGCGGCCCTTGCGTTCCGGCTCGTCGGCGGGTTCGTCGTCGTAGGTGTCGTCTTCCTGGTCCCATTGGCGTTCTGCGGCGAGGGCGTTGGCGCGGGCCAAGGCCCCCTGCGGTCCCTGCCCGTCCGCGGCTGAGGCGGCGGCTGCTCCTGCTGCGGCGCCGGCGGCACCGGCACCGGCACCCAGGACGGGAAGGGCCGACGTCGGCGTGGGGGAAGAGTCGCGGTGCGCGCCAATGACGCCGGTGGGCGCAGTTGCTGTATCCACGGGTGCGGTGATGGGCCCGGTGTCCGCGTCGATGAGAAGCATGCCCGGGACGGCGGCGCGGGCGGCTCCGATGTCGCCGTTACGGATTGCCTCGGCGGCCTCGGCCAGCTTGATGGCGTTTGCGGGCCGGTTCTTAGGATCCTTGGCAAGCATGGACATCAGCAGCGCGCGCACCGGTGCGGGCAGGGTGTCCGGCAGCGGCGGCGGGGCATCGTTGACCTGGGCCAGTGCGATCGCGATCTGGGACTCCCCGGAGAACGGCCGGTGCCCGGTGAGGCATTCGTAGCCGATAACGCCAAGCGAATAGATGTCCGATGACCCGGTGGCGGTCTGTCCTGTGGCCTGTTCCGGCGCCAGGTATTGGGCGGTTCCCATCACCTGGCCCGTCTGGGTGAGCGGCACCTG
The DNA here is from genome assembly GCF_042723515.1 of Pseudarthrobacter sp. NPDC058362. Taxonomy (NCBI): domain Bacteria; kingdom Bacillati; phylum Actinomycetota; class Actinomycetes; order Micrococcales; family Micrococcaceae; genus Pseudarthrobacter; species Pseudarthrobacter sp. NPDC058362. Next base: position 222,203 of record NZ_JBHXIW010000005.1, read on the forward strand.
GTCCGCCAGCCGGGCGATGCCGAAGTCGGTGACCTTGACGCGGCCGTCTGGTGTGATGAGGAGGTTGCCGGGCTTGATGTCGCGGTGCACCAGGCCCTGTTCGTGGGCTACCGAGAGGGCGCGGGCGGTCTGCGCGATCATGGACAGCGTGCGGTCCGGTGAGAGGACTTGTTCGTGTTCGATGATGCTGCTCAGCGGCTGTCCCGGGACAAGTTCCATGACCAGGTAGGCCGAGCCTTCTTCTTCGCCGTAATCGAAGACGTTGGCGATGCCCACGTGGTTCAGCAGGGCGGTGTGCCGGGCCTCGGCGCGGAACCGCTGAAGGAAGCCGGGATCACCCGTGTACTCCTCCTTCAGCACCTTGATCGCAACGATTCGGCCCAGGACGAGGTCTTTGGCTTTCCAGACTTCACCCATGCCGCCGATCGCGATCCGCGTGGTCAGCTGGAACCTTCCGCCGAGGGTGATTCCGGTTGTAGGCCTCACTTATTCAACACCGCCTCAAAAATTTTCTTCGCGTTGGGACTGGTTAGCTGTGCGCCGGTGGTGATGTCCACGCCCTCCATGACGATGGTGACCACCACCTGCGGGTCATTGGCGGGTGCGAACCCCGTGAACCATGAGTTGTTGGTTCCGTTGCCGAGTTCGGCGGTGCCGGTCTTGCCTGCCACCTGGACGCCTGGTACTGCTGCGCCCCGGGCGATTCCTTCAGAGACGGCGCTGGCCATCCACTCGGTGATCTGGTTGGCGATTGCCGGGGTGGTGGAGGTGCGCAGCTGTTCGGGCTTGGGCTCTTCGATGATGCGCAGGTCCGGGGCGCGGAGTGCCTTGACGAGGTTTGGCTGCATCTGCACCCCATCGTTGGCGATGGCTGCCGTCATGAGGGCAACTTGCAGCGGCGTGGCCCGGACGTCCTTCTGGCCAATAGCGGACTGGGCCAGGCCGGGCCCGTCCAGATCTTCAGGGAACCCGTTGCCGCGGGCATATCCGAGCTTCAGCTGGCCCCCGAGGTCCTGGCCGAAGCCGAACTTGGCGGCCTGTTCTGCGATGGCGTCGCGGCCCAAGTCCTGGGCGATGCTGGCGAAGGGCGTGTTGCAGGACTGCTGCAGGGCGAAAGCGAAGCTGGCCTTGTTCCGGGTGTAGCAGTTGCCGCCGGCGTAGTTGGGGAGCTTGTAATCGATGCCGGGGAACGACATTTCCGCCGGGTTGGGCAATTCGCTGTCCGCGTCGTACTTGCCGGACTCCAGCGCGGCCGCCGTGTCCACGAGCTTGAAGACCGAGCCCGGGGCCAGCAGGGCGCCGGTGGGGCCGCTGACGTTCTGGTTCAGGTTGATCCCCGGGACCTTGACCAGTTCTGCCATGTTGGCCGCTTCCGCTGCCGGATCCTGGGTGGCTACCAGATTGGGGTCGTAGGACGGCTTGGACACCAGGGCCAGGATGTTTCCCGTCTTGGGATCGGTAACCACGATGGATCCCCGCTGTCCGTCCGGAATGAGGCTGTACGCCAGCTTCTGGATCTCGGAGTCAATGGTCAGTTCCACGGAGGCGCCCTTGGGCTGGTTTCCCAGGAAGAGTTGGCCCACCCGGTCCAGGAAGAGCTGATCCGAACTCCCGGCGAGCTGCTCGCCCATGGTGCGCTCCAGCCCGGTGGCGCCGAAGTTCTGCGAGAAGTACCCCGTGATGCCGGCATAGAGTTCAGGCTCCGGATAGGTGCGCTGGAATTTGCAGGACTCTGAGCCCTCCACGGATTCCGCCACCGGCGTTCCGTCTACCACGATGGCACCCCGGTCGTTGCAGTAGTTCTGCAGGATGGCGCGCTGGTTCCAGGGGTTGGCCTGGAGCTCGTCCGCCCCCACAACCTGGACGTAGCTGATGGCCCCGAACAGCAGGGCAAACATGGCCACCGCTGCGACCCACGAATTCCGGATGGCCTGGTTCATGCGCTCTTCACCGTCTCGGTGGGGGTATCGATGCCCAGGGGTTCGCCGCCCTTGGCCGGCGGCAGGGGGGTGGTGTCCACGGGACCCCGGGCCGTATTGGAAATCATCAGCAGCAGTCCCACGATGATCCAGTTGGCGAGCAGCGAAGAACCGCCGGCGGCGAGGAATGGTGTGGTGAGGCCGGTAAGCGGGATCAGGCGCGTGACGCCGCCGATCACTACGAAGCATTGCAGGGCAACCGCAAAGGACAGGCCGCAGGCCAGGAGTTTCCCGAAGGCGTCGCGGGTCCCCAGCGCAGCCCGGAAGCCCCGCGTGAAGAGGAGCAGGTACATCAGGACCACGGCAAAGAGGCCGATCAGGCCGAGCTCCTCGCCCAGGGAGGCAATAATCATGTCGCTGTTCGCGAACGGGACAAGGTTGGGGCGGCCCTGGCCCAGACCGGTGCCTACGAGGCCGCCGTTGGCCATGCCGAAGAGCCCTTGGACGATCTGGTGGCTGCCGCCCGGCGAACGGCCGTAGACCTCTTCGGTGAAGGCGTTCAGCCAGCCATCGATCCGCAGACCAACGTGGGAGAACACCCGGGACGCCACGAAACCGCCGCCCAAAATGAGGGCCACACCGATGACAACCCAGCTGATCCGGCTGGTGGCCACATAGATCATGACGATGAACAGGCCGAAGAACAGGACCGATGATCCCAGGTCGCGCTGGAAGATCAGCACCCCGATGCTGACCAGCCAGGCGGTGATCATGGGCCCCATGTCCTTGAAGCGCGGGAACTGCAGCGGACCGATCTTGCGTCCGGCAAGGAGGATGAGGTCCCGGTTGGACGAAAGATACCCGGCAAAGAATATAGCGAGGGTGATCTTTGCGACTTCACCGGGCTGGAAGGTCATGGGCCCCAGCCGGATCCAAACCCGGGCGCCCAGGATTTCGCCGGCGCTGATGCCGGGGATCAGCGGAAGGATCAGCAGCAGGGCACTAGCGGCCAGCGAAATGAAGGTAAACCGGCGCAGGATGCGGTGATCCTTAAGGAACCAGACCACGGCAATGGAGACGGCCATGGCGATGAGGGTCCAGCGCAGCTGGTTGTTCCCGGTGTCCCCGCCGGGCTCATCGAGACGGTGGATCATTGCGAGTCCGAGGCCGTTCAAGGCCACGACCAAGGGAAGCATTACCGGGTCGGCATACTTTGCGCGGAGGCGCAGGGCAACATGGAAGACGATCGCTGCCACAGCAAGGAGGCTCGACTGGAACCAGAAGTCGGAGTCGAAAGCCTTCTTCTGGTCCACACCCACCAGCATGTTTGCGCCGATGCCGACGGCCAGCGCCAGCAGCAGCAGGGCCAGTTCCACATTGCGGCGCGGTTTGATGGCGGTACTGATCTGGCTCACTGGCCCACCTCACAGGTCACGGCAGGGCTGGGGGAGGGCACGGGCGCGGTGGCCCCCGCAGTGGGCTTCGCGGTGGCCGGGGGAGCAGGCTTCGTGGCACTCGTCGTCGGAATGGCCGTCGGGGTGGCCGAAGCGCTTGGGGAAGCCGCCGGGGTGGGGCAGCCTTCTTCCGGAGACGTGGTGCCGGTGAGCTCGAGGTTCTTCACGATCCGTTGCGCGTCATACAGGTCGCTGGCAGGCACCGTCTGCCGGACCCTCTGCTGGGAGAACGGGGGCAAAGAGTCGACCCGGATGTCCGTCACTGCCTCCAGCGTGGACAGCGGAAACGGACCGAGGCGCTGGGAGACACCGTTGAAGATGGCGACGCGGGAATCAAACTCGCCGATGTAGTAGCGGGTTTGGGTCCACGCGTAGCCCAGCCACAGGCCAGCGGTCAGGGCAAACAGGAGCGCAGCGGCGACCGACCACGTGACCCAGCGGCGGGGCTTGGCGGGCACAAGGACTTCGTCAGCTTCGCCGTTGGGCTCGGCCTTGTGGGTGAGCACCGTGGCCGCGCGGCGGGCGACGGTGCGTCCGGCAATGCTGGGGATGGATCCAGATTCGGCAGCGGCCGCAGCCGCCCCCACCAGCTCATGCGGCCGGGAGGCGAGTTCCTCGCGCAGCACTTCGGCTGAGAGGTGTTCGCCCAGGTTCGGGTCGGTGGCACCGACATCGCCCGAGGTGGCGGTGGGACTGCTTCCCTTCGCGGTCTTGTCAGCTGCGCTGTTCTTGCCGGCGGCGGTCTCTGGCGCGCTGTCCCTTGATGCAGTTGCCGGGCTGCCTTTTGCATCTGCGGGTTTGCCCTCACCGGCGGCCGCCTGTGCCACCGCAGCCGCCGCGGCTGCACTGTCCGGCTGGGAAGGCACGACGTCGACGGCGGCAGTGCGGACGTCGTCGTGCGTTTCCTCCACAATCTCCACCATCACCACGGTGACGTTGTCCGGTGAGCCGGCCTCGAGGGTCAGGTCCACCAATGTCTCAACGCATTCGCGCAGGTCCTTGGTCTCGCGGACCGTGCGCTCCACCGCGTGTGCTGCAACGTAATTTAGCCCATCGGAGCAGAGCAGCCAGCGTTCTCCAGGTTCGACGTCAAGGGTGTCCAGGTCCAGCTCGGGGCTCGCATCCACATCGCCGAGGACGCGCATGAGGACGTTCTTGTGCGGATGGGACTCGGCTTCTTCGGGGCGCAGCCGCCCCTCATCGATGAGACGCTGGACGAATGTGTGGTCAACGCTGATCTGCTCGAACTCGCCGTTGCGCAGCCGGTAGGCGCGGGAGTCGCCGATGTGGGCGAAGTGCAGCTTTCCCTCGGCAAGCAGCAGCGCGGTGACGGTGGTGCCCATGCCAGCAAGCTTCGGATTGACGTGGACCAGCTCGGACAGCAGCGAGTTCGCGGTCTGGATCTCGTCGGCCAGGGTGGTGGAAGCCTCCCCTGCATAGTCGGCGCGGTCGATGTGGATCATGTCCAGGACGGTTGCGGCCGATGCGACGTCGCCGCCGGCGTGGCCGCCCATTCCGTCCGCCACGACGGCAAGGTGGCGGCCCACATAGGCGGAATCGTCGTTCTTGGACCGGATGCGGCCCACGTCCGAGCGGGCCGCATAACGCATGATGAGGGGCCGCCCCGCGGGTGCTGGCCCGGTGGCAGGGGTCTCGGGGACAGCCACGGCTATGGCCTCAATTCAATGACCGTCTTGCCGATCCTCACGGGAACGCCGGGCTCCACAGGGAGGGCGCGGGTGAGCTGCTGGTCTGCCAGGTAGGTTCCGTTCGTGGAGCCCAGGTCCTCGATGAACCAGCGGCTGCCCTGGGGGAAAAGCCTGGCGTGGCGGCCGGATGCGTAGTCGTCCTCAAGGACCAGCGTGGCTTCCTGGGCGCGGCCGAGGAGGATGGGGCTGGCCGCCAGGGGAATCGTGGTGCCCTTGAGTGGGCCCTCCACCACCACAAGCTGGTGGGCCTGCTGCTTCACGGGCTGGGGAGGTGCTTCGGCGAGCTCCGGATGCTTGCGGACCTGCCGCGCGGTCGGCGCCCCCGACGCTGCCTTACGGCCCACCATCAGGTCCCGGCGCATGGCCGAAACGATGCTGAAAACGAGGACCCAGAGCAGCAGCAGGAAACCGAACCGCAGTGCCGTGATGGTGAGGTCGCTCATGCGCGGCCCCCGGGACTGGCGGGAAGCAGGCGGAAGATGATTTTTGTCCGTCCCATCGTGATGGTGGAGCCGTCAGTGAGTTCGGTGCTTCCGGAAACCCGCTGGCCATTGACATAGCTGCCGTTGGTGGAACCCATGTCCACCGCGTGCGTCACGCCGTTCTCGGTGCGGATTTCCAAGTGGCGGCGCGATACCCCGGTGTCTTCGATCAGGATGTCGGCCTCGGAGGACCGGCCCAGGACGATCGACGGCGCGTTCAGCGAATAACGCTGGCCGTCGATGTCCAGCACGGGCTGGAGCCGCACCGGCTGGCGGCTGGGCGCCGCGGGAACCATGGGCCGCGCGGGGGCAGGAGCACCCGTGGCCTTCTCGGTGCGGGAGACGATTTCAAAGTCGCCGGCGCGCAGCTCCTCCTGGCGGCGAAACGAAATCCGGACGGGTCCCTGAAGCGTGTATCCCTGGCTCCGGACGTGGTTGATAACGACGTCGCAGAGTTCCTCGGCCAGGGGCGTGCCCCACTCCTGTGCACGAGCGAAGTCCTCCCCGCTCAGTTGTACGTCAAAGACGTTGGGCGCGAGGGTCCTGCCGGCCGCAACAGTCAGCGCTTTGTTGTCCACTTCCCTCCGGAGTCGGCTGGCGATTTCCACCGGCTCGACCTGCGCTTTGGATCCGGTGGAGAAGACGCCCCGGACTGCCTTTTCGATGCCGCGTTCAACTTTGTCCAGCAGACCCATGGTCTTCTCCTTTCCCCCCGGCAGCGGGGCATTCTTGGCGGTGGAACTCCACACGTGGTGCAGCCCGTGACTCTGCGGGGAGCCAGCACGATGGCAGGCACTCCTACACCCGATACTACTGGGCGGGCCTGTGAATGACCTTAATCCGCAACGGCCGGGCGCCGCCAAAAGGTTCGCGCCTCCACCCTGCTGACCTGCCGGTCAAGGCCGCTCCGGAGCCCGATTGGTGTTTTGCCGCAGGTGTCCGTTATGCTTGATCTCGCTGCTTTTACAGGGACGCGGAACGGGAAACCGGCCCGCCAACAAGTGAAAGAAGTTGCGCGCGAGTGGCGGAACGGCAGACGCGCTGGCTTCAGGTGCCAGTGTCCGAAAGGGCGTGGGGGTTCAAATCCCCCCTCGCGCACGCATGTGATGAGTCGAGACATCCTTCACGGATGAGTCGGGTCATCGGTTACACCCCGGTCTTCGGACCGGGGTGTTTTTCTTTGTCCGGATGTTCTGG
>NZ_JBHXIW010000006.1:0-222475 GCF_042723515.1 Pseudarthrobacter sp. NPDC058362
CAGGGTGTGAACGATGTCCCGACTCACCGGTGAAGCATCAACTGGGAACGATGTCCCGACTCATGTGAGAACTATGTCGTGAAACTAGACACCCCCTCGCGCACGCATCGATGTTTCAAGAAAGCGCACAACACCCCCGGTCTCAGGACCGGGGGTGTTTTTGTTTTCCGATGCGCCGGATTCGGCCCCGGGCTAGGCGGGCGGGCGAGGGCTCTCCGGCTGCCACCACCCCATGTTGGGGTTGATTACGAACCGCCGGCCCGTCACCTCCGTGGGCGTGATCCGCACCAGGTGCGCTTTCACGCCGGGTTCCCACTGTGCCAGCCCGAATGGGGCGTCAGCCGGGTCCACGTGTTCCGGGGTGCCTTTTACCACGACGCTCCACGCTATGGTGCCGTAATCATTCAGACCGTCCGCTTCCATGACAACCGGCGAGCCGACGGTGACTGCATCGAGCTTGGTTCCGGGTGCCGTGCGGAAGAGGATGGTGGCATTGTCCGGCATGAAGTTCACCGGAAAGATCTCCGGCTTCCCGCCGCTGAGGACTGCGAGCCTGCCGATCGAGGAACTTTGCAGGCAGGCCCAGCAGTCGTGGAGGCTCATGTTTTCTGTTTCAGGGTGATCTGCTGGGTTGTTCATGGCCTGAGAATACCTACGGACAGCGGGGGCCAACAGGGCCCTTAGGCCTGCCGTTCCGGAACTCCGGCAGCCCGCTCCGCGGCCGTCAGCGATTCGGCCAGGGTGGCCACCGCTGCCGGGTAGCCGGGGTGGCCGCTCTCGGCAAGCCGGTCGGCATCCCGCATGGCCTTGATCAGGGCTGACGTCTCCGGGAGGCTCACGTCTGTGAGTCCCGGATACTCGATGGCACAGCCCGGGTCCAGCTCGTAGCGCCGCCACCGCGCCAGTAGTTCCTGATGTTGCACCTGCGCCGCCCGGTGGCGGGGGAGCCGCAGCCTGGCATCCCGCCGACGTTCGCGCCATTGCGAGAATCTGGGAGCTCCCCGGTAGCCTGCCACGCCGGCCGCAGTGGCGGCCAGACCCAGCAGCAGGCCAGCTGGAGGGGCCATGAGCGTGGGGATCAGCAGGGACGGAACGGCAACGGCTGCCCCCAGGAAGACATCCCAGAAGAGCTGGTCGGGGCGTTCCGCCATCGTTCCGTCGTCCGCATGCCGCCTGACAACCAAGGCAGTACAGGCCACGCTGACCAGCAGGACTGTGCCGCACACGAAGAAGACCCAAGCACCCTGGAACAGGAACAGAGCCGCGGCAGACATCGAAAACACCTCCACCTGCCCGGCCGGGGAATGGCTGGACTGGTAATTCCATTGCATCCCGTGTGGACCCCGGGGTCAATGGGCGGAGGACCGGCCCTGTCAGAGCCCGGCCAGAAGTCCTGCCGCGCGTTCCAGGGCTCCCGGCACCAGTGAGTAGTAGGCCCACGTGCCCCGCTTTTCGCGGTGCAGCAGGCCAGCGTCCACCAGGATTTTCAGGTGGTGGGACACCGTCGGCTGGCCGAGGCCCAGCGGCCCCGTCAGGTCGCACACGCAACGTTCCCCGGCTGCGGAGGCCTTGACAAGGGACAGCAGCCGCAGCCGGTTGGGATCGGCGACCGCCTTGAAGATGCGGGCCGCCTCGGCGGCCGCCGGGGCGGAAAGCACAGGGCCTGCTTCCGGTGGGCAGCACGCGGCAATGGAATCCTGGACTGTCGGGGCGGTCATGGGTCCATTATCCCCTGAGATCGACACGCATCAATATATGCGGGGTGCGCGGTCAGTCGTCCGCCCGGTGCGGCACTACGACGTCGTCTGCCGCTTTACCGGCTGTGGGGAACAGCAGCAGGACCAGAGCCAGACCTACCGCACCGCCCACCGCCTGTGCCGCGATGTATCCGGGGGCCGAGCCGGGTGCGATGCCGGCGAAGGTGTCGGTGAAGATGCGGCCCACGGTGACCGCAGGGTTCGCGAATGACGTGGAGGAGGTGAACCAGTAGGCGGCGCCGATGTAGGCACCCACGGCCGGCGCCGCCAGCATGCCACGTGAAGTGCGGGCCAAGGCGAAAATCAGCAGGATCAGGCCGGCAGTGGCCACCACTTCACTCAGCGCGTGCGCGCCGGTGAGGCGGTCCTTACTGGAGAAGGAGGTTCCGACGTCGAACATTGCGTTCGCGAGCACGCTTCCGCCGATGCCGCCCACCACTTGCGCCGCGCTGTAGACCCCCACTTCGGGGAGGGTCAGTCCGGCCCCACTGCGCCGCCCCAGGAGCCAGTCCGCCAGGGAGACCACCGGGTTGAAGTGTGCCCCGCTGACCGGCCCGAGCATCAGGATGAGGATGGTCAGCCCGAAGACAGTGGCAGTGCTGTTTTGCAGCAGTTGCAGGCCGACGTCGTTCGGAGACAGCTGTTCCGCCATAATGCCGGAACCCACCACAATGGCCACGAGCAGTCCGGTTCCGAGCAGTTCAGCGGTGGCGCGACGCCAAAGCGGCGGTTGGAAAGAAGTCATGCACCACAGCTTGACGCATTTGCATTACCTCAGTCAAACTTGAGGCAATGAAATTTGAGGAAAATTCAGCCCTGGAGGAGCGCGTGGCGAAGCACGCTGCCCTGGCCGATCCCGCACGCCTTCGCATCGTGGATCTGCTGACCCTCGGCGACCTCTCGCCCTCAGAGCTGCAGGCCGAACTCGGGATGGCATCCAACCTGCTGGCGCACCACCTACGCACGCTGGAGCAGGCGTCAATGGTGACGCGCGGCCGGTCGGAGGCTGACCGGCGCCGGACCTATATCCGGCTTGCTCCCGCTGCCCTGGACGGGCTGGCGCCCGGAGTAACGCACGCGGCCCGGCGGGTCCTCTTCGTATGCACAGCGAACGCAGCCCGCTCCCAGTTGGCGGCGGCGCTGTGGAGCCGGATGAGTGAGATTCCTGCGGTCTCGGCGGGCACGCATCCGGCAGAGGCGGTCGCGGCCGGCGCGGTGGACATCGCGTGGCAGCACGGGGTCAGGTTGCCGGACGCGGTGAAGCCGCAGCACCTGGACGAGGTGGCGAGTGCGGACGACTTCGTCGTTACCGTCTGCGACAACGCCCACGAGGAACTACCGTCCCTCCATGCCGTGCACTGGTCTGTGCCGGATCCCCTCCGCCGCAACAGCAGCCAGGCTTTTGCGGATGCCTACCGGGACCTGGAAGCCCGGATCGCGGGGCTGGCACCCCGCTTGCGGGCCGCATAAAGAACATATTGACATCCATCGATATCTCCGGCCATACTCGCTGTATCGATCCTCATCAATGTATTTGTGGGGACGGCAGCGGCCGGATGCAACCCATCCACAGCACCATTACTCAAGGAGAACTCCAGTGACCACTGAAACCCCCAAGAAGCCGTCCGTCCTGTTCGTCTGTGTCCACAACGCCGGCCGCTCCCAGATGGCTGCCGCGTTCCTGACCACCCTGGGCAAGGGAGCCATCGAGGTCCGCTCGGCCGGGTCGCAGCCCGCCGACAAGATCAACCCCGCTGCGGTGGAAGCCATGGCGGAGCTGGGCATTGACATGTCCGCCGAGGTTCCCAAGGTCCTCACCACCGAGGCGGTCAAGGAGTCCGACGTGGTGATCACCATGGGCTGCGGCGACGAGTGCCCCTACTTCCCGGGCAAGCGCTACGAGGACTGGGTGCTGGAAGATCCCGCCGGCAAGGGCGTGGAGTCTGTCCGCCCCATCCGCGACCAGATCAAGACCCGCATCGAGCAGCTGATCACCGAACTCGTGCCTGCGCAGCACGCGGACGCCCAGTAGCCCGGCCACTTCCCCAGGAGATCCCATGAGCAACGAACAGCTGATCATCGTCGGTTCCGGCCCGGCGGGTTACACGGCGGCAATCTATGCGGCGCGGGCAGGGCTGCGGCCATTGGTCCTGGCCGGCTCCGTCACCGCCGGCGGTGCGCTGATGAATACCACCGAGGTGGAGAACTTCCCCGGCTTCCCGGGCGGAATCCAAGGCCCTGAGCTCATGGACGGGCTGCAGGAGCAGGCTGAGAAATTCGGCGCGAGGGTAGTGTTCGATGACGCCACGTCAGTTGACCTGACCGGCCACCTCAAGCGCGTGGTCACCGGAGCCGGCGAGACCCACGAGGCACCCGCCGTCATCCTGGCCACCGGCTCCGCGTACAAGGAACTCGGGCTGCCCGAGGAGAAGAAGCTCAGCGGGCACGGGGTGTCCTGGTGCGCGACGTGCGACGGTTTCTTCTTCCGTGAGCAGGACATCATCGTGGTGGGCGGGGGTGACTCCGCAATGGAGGAAGCGACCTTCCTGACCCGGTTCGCGAAGTCCGTAACCGTCGTCGTCCGCAAAGACGAACTGCGTGCCTCCCGCATCATGGCCCAGCGCGCCAAGGACAACCCCAAGATCAGCTTCGCCTGGAACTCTGCCGTCACCGCCATCCACGGCGAGGAGAAGGTCACGGGCGTCACCCTGACGGACACACGCACCGGTGAGACGCGTGCCCACGCTGCCACGGGCCTGTTCGTCGCGATCGGGCACGTTCCGCGTACCGAGCTGCTCACCGGCCAGGTGGAGCTGGACGATGAAGGCTACATCAAGGTTGATTCACCCACCACGGTCACCAACCTCTCCGGCGTATTCGCGTGCGGCGACGCAGTCGACCACCGTTACCGGCAGGCCATCACCGCCGCCGGAACAGGATGCGCCGCCGCGCTGGACGCGGAGCGCTACCTGGCGGCGCTGGAGGAAGCGGACAGCATCGCCACCGCTCTTGTCGAGGAACCCACCCACAACTAAGGAACCGCCATGAACGGACAGAACAACCTTCCAGTCGCCGTGATCGGAGCGGGACCGGTAGGCCTTGCGGCTGCGGCGCACCTGCTGGAGCGCGGCCTTGAGCCGGTCGTCTTCGAGCAAGGCACGACGGCGGGTGCTGCCGTTGCCCAGTGGCGCCACATCCGCTTGTTCTCTCCGTGGCGGTTCAACCTTGATGCCGCAGCGGTGCGGCTCCTGGAGGAATCCGGCTGGGAAGCGCCGCGTCTGACGGCGCTTCCCTACGGCGGCGAACTCCTGGACAACTACCTTGAGCCGCTGGCCGCGCTGCCGCAGATCGCATCCCGGTTGCACACCGGTGCTCGGGTCACTGCCGTGTCGCGGCAGGGCCTGGACAAAACGCACGTGAAGAAGCGGGATGACGCGCCCTTCGTGGTCCGGGTCCAGCACGCAGACGGGCGCATCCGGGACCACGCCGTGGCAGCTGTCATTGACGCCTCCGGCACCTGGTCTGCCCGGAATCCGCTGGGAACGTCCGGCCTGCCCGCAATCGGGGAAGAGGCCATGGCGGACCGAATCTCCGCTCCCCTCCCGGACGTCCTGGGCCGCGACCGTGCCATGTTCGCCGGCCGCCGGGTGCTGGTGGTGGGCGCCGGCCACTCCGCGGCGAACACCCTGATCAATCTCTCGGACCTGGCCAGGGAAGAGCCCGGTACGCGGATCCTCTGGGCCGTCCGCGGCGGGTCGGCGGACAAGGTCTACGGCGGCGGGGACGCAGACGGCTTGCCCGCACGGGGCCAGTTGGGCTCCCGCCTGCGGCGCCTCGTCGAGGCGGGCCGGGTCGAATTGCACACCGGTTTCGGCATCGCGTCGCTTAGTTCCGCCGGGCCGGGCGTCACCGCCGGTGCGGTAGACGGCCGCGCCTTGGAGGCCGACGTCGTCATTCCCTGCACCGGGTTCCGCCCTGACCTGGACATCCTCCGCGAACTGCGCCTTGACCTGGACCCTGCGGTGGAAGCGCCGATGCAGCTCGGCCCACTGATCGACCCCGAATTCCATTCGTGTGGAACTGTACCGCCGCACGGCGCGAAGCTCCTGGCCCATCCGGACAAGGACTTTTACATCGTGGGCATGAAGTCCTACGGGCGGGCCCCGACCTTCCTGCTGGCTACCGGCTATGAACAGGTCCGGTCCGTGGCGGCCGCCCTGGCCGGAGACCGGGAAGCGGCAGACACCGTCCAGCTCGAGCTTCCGGAAACCGGCGTCTGCTCCACGGATGCGGGCAGCAGCTGCGATACCCCGGCACCGGGAGACATCCGGGGTATGGAGGAAGCAGAGGCAGCATGCTGCGGCGCGACCGAACCGGTCCTGGTCGGCTTCCCCACAGGACTGACCCACGGCCGCTCCGGCGCCAACTGACAAATCCGGCATGGCAGTAGACGACGGGTCGAAATGACCGAACAACGCACAGCCCTCGGCTTGCAGGACAACGCCGAGGTTCTACACCGCATCGCCGGCGACCGCTTGAGTCCGCTCCGCCGGGTCCGATCTACTCCGGCAAGCGATACGAGGACTGGGACCTTGCAGACCCGGCCGGCCGGTCCTTGGAAGCCGTCCGGGAAATCCGTGACCTAATCCATGACCGGGGCAAAGTCCTGGTTGCCTCCCTGCTTACTAACCAGACCAAGGAAGAAGAATCCTCATGAGCACTCCAGACATTGCACACGCCGGAACCAAGCCGGCAGTCCTGTTCGTCTGCAGCAAGAACGGTGGCAAGTCGCAGCTGGCGGCCGGACTGATGCGGCAGCTCGCGGGGGGTTCAGTGGACGTTTATTCGGCCGGGACCAAACCCGGAAAGGACCTGAACCCCTTAGCTGTCGAGTCGCTCGCGGAGCTCGGCATTGACCTGTCCGGCGAATACCCCAAGCCCGTCACCGGCGCGGTGGAAGACACCGTGGATGTCGTCGTCGTACTTGGCACCGAGGCGAAACTCGCCCCGAGGGAAGGGGTTCGCATGGAGGTCTGGGAGACAGATGAGCCGTCGGAGCGGGGCATTGAGGGCATGGAACGCATGCGCCTTGTCCGTGACGACATCCGGCAGCGTGTGGAGCAGCTTCACCAGGAACTGACACGCAGCTGAGTTCAGCCGGTACGCTCGAAGCCATGAGACTCAAAATGTGCAGCATCCACGTTAAGGAACCCGCCGCCGCCTACGAGTTCTACACGGGGACCCTTGGCTTCGACACGCTGATGGCCATGCCGGAACACAACCTGTTCATCATCAAGGACCCCGGTGCGGCGGAAAACGCAGCGGGCCTGCTGCTGGAACCCAGCGACAATCCCATCGGTGCGGACTACATGAATGCCGTGCACGACGCCGGCCTCCCGGCAATCGTCTTCGGGGTGCCCGACGTCCGGGCCGAGCACGAGCGGCTGGTGCAGGCCGGCGTGACGTTCAAGCAGGAGCCCGAGGAGGGCCCGTTCGGCGTCACCGCAGTGTTCGACGACGGCTGCGGCAACTACGTCCAGCTGCACCAGGACTAGATCCCAGAGGCTTGTTCTCAGATCCGTGCCGTCAAGGTCCAGATCCGCGAACAAGCCTCTGGTTCGTGTGGGTGGCGTGCTACTGCGCCTTGCGGGCTTCCTTCTTGGCGGCTTCTTCCTTAACGCGCTGCGCTTCGGCGCGGACGGCGGCGTGCGTGGCGCGCTCGGTGACCAGCCACTGGGGCGGAGCCTGTAGCAGTGCGGTGATTTCCGCCGTCGTCAGCGCATCCTCAACACCGCCGCGGGCCAGGCCGCTGATGGAGACATTCAGCTTCTGTGCCACCACGGGGCGGGGGTGCGGGCCGTTGCGGCGGAGCTCCGCGAGCCACTCGGGCGGGTTTGACTGGAGCTCGGCGAACTCTGCCCGGGTGATAGTGGATTCCTGGAACTCCTGGGGCGTGGCGGGCAGGTAGATGCCAAGTTTCTTGGCAACGGTGGCCGGCTTCATGGACTGGGAGTTTGCAGAGGTCATGCTTCAAGGGTATCCGGGCGGGCGGTACTGTGAAGACGTGCCCACTGACAACACCGCCCCGCCGAACGCTTTCGAAGACGCTGACGCGGGGGAGCAAGCGGCGCCCCGGACCCTCCGCATCGCGTATGTGCAGGGGGTGACGCCCGGCAAATGGATCCGCAGGTGGGAAGAGCGGATGCCGGGGGTGCCACTGGAGTCATTTATGTCCGACGACGGCGCCCAGACCGCCGCCGTTCGTGACGGTTCGGCGGACATGGCCTTCGTCCGGCTTCCCATCGAGCGCGAGGGCCTCAGCGTCATCCCCCTGTACGAGGAACAGCCCGTTGTGGTGGCGCCCAAAGGGCATGAAATTTCGGTGTTCGAGGAAGTGGCCCTGGCCGACCTGGAGCAGGAGTCCTTTCTGGATGTTGCTGCCCTGGGCGGGCCGGAAGCCACGCTCCAGGTGGTTGCCGCGGGCGCCGGGCTGGTGGTCCTACCCATGTCCGTGGCCCGGCACTTCAACGTCAAGGACACCGTGGCGCGGCGGCTCACCGGCGCCGAAGGGACGGAAATCGCGCTGGTGTGGCCGGCCGATGCAACAGACGAGATCATCGAAGAATTCATCGGGATCGTCCGCGGGCGCACGGCCCAAAGCTCCCGGCAGCCGTCCGCTCAGCCGGTTAAGGAGAAGAAGGAGCCAAGGCCGGACCGGCGCGGAACCGGAACAAAGAAGGCGCCGAAGGTGGCCCAGCGGTACGCGCCCAACCCTGACAAAGGCCGCGGGAAAGGCTCGCGCAAGAAGGGCAAGCGCTAGTTCCGGGACGGAAGCTAGTACCGGTTTCGCTGAGGAGGCCGGCCCGCCCGGGCCTGGCGCACCTTCCGGGCCCGCAGGACGCGGCTGATGATCGTGGGCAGCAGGGCGAAAAGCAGCCTCTTCATGGCGTGGCTCCTTGGCTGGGATGTCGGGGAAAGGCGAGGGCCACCCTTCCCGACGGAAGAGCGGCCCCCTGTGGTTTGTCCTAGGTGTTTTGGACGTTGGTTTTGGCGTCGGTGGCGCGGTCTTTGACGTCGGTCGCGGCGTGTTGGCTGTCGGTCTTGACGTGGTCGGCTGCGTCGGCCGCGGTGGTTTTGAGGTTTTCCATGGCTTCGCGGGCTGGTTCTTTGAGGTCTTCGGCCATGTCTTTGGCGGCTTCGGTGACCTGGTTGGCCAGGGGTTGGGCTGCGGTTTTGAGCTGGTCCGCGGCTTCGCGTTCTTTTTGGCTGGCCGGGATCAGGGAGGAGACGATCATCCCGGCGCCGAAGGCGATCAGGCCCGCGGCGAGGGGGTTGCCCTGGGTTTTGGCTTTGACCTGGTCCGGGGCGTGGGAGACCGCGGTCCCGGCGTCGGAGAGCCGGGCGGCGGCGGTGTCCTTGGCGTCGTGGAGGGTGCCGGTGGTGTGTCCGGTCCCGGTGTGCAGGGTGTCCTGGACGCGGGTGGTGGCGTGGTCTGCTGTGCCCATGATTTTCTCCTTCACGCCGGTGAGGGCCTCTTTGGCCTTGTCGGTTTGGCGGTGGACGATGTTGGACGGGCTGACTTTGTCCGCGACGGCGTCCACGTTGGTTCCGAGGCGGGCGCGGGTGGCTTCTATGTCGGAGCGGATGGCGTCCGGGTTCTCGTTGGTCATCGGTTTACCTCACCTGGTTTGAGGGTCGGGGGGATTTCGGAGAGTGTTTCGCCTGTCTGGGGCAGGCCTTTGATGTGTTTGAGTTCCTTGCGGCCGGTCGCGGCGAGGACCGCGGCGGTAATGCCCCAGATCACCGCGAGGATTAGGGCGGCCCAGCCCAGGGGCATGAGGGCGCCGAGGGCGAACATCAGGGCCAGGGAGAGGAAGAGCAGGACGAAGTGTCCGGCCACGCCGGCGCCGGCGAGCATGCCGCCGCCTTTCCCGGCGCGGGTCGCGGATTCTTTCGCTTCGGCCTTGGCCAGTTCCACTTCCTGGCGCATCAGCGTGGACAGGTCCCGGGTCACCTCGCCAAGCAAGTCACCGAGCGAGGTGTTCTCCGCTTTCTGGTGCGCCGCGCTGCCCTCGCCACTGACTGGACCCGCGCCGGCGGGAAACTCCGAATACTGGCTACTCACAGGTGCCGTCCTTCCTGAGTCCCGTACGGGTCGTTGCCCGCCCGGGTGCTGTCAGTGCTGAAGGGGTCATCCTCGTAGCGGAGTGGGGTGTCCTCTGCTGTACCGCCCGGAAGGGTGGAAGTGGATACCGGGGCGCCCGAGCCGACAGTGGGCTCGTCGAACAGACCGGCGTCTGTTCCGGCTGCGAAGACGGTCTCCTGCCGGATGCGCTCCTGCTGCGGCTGGTAGTGCCGGGGCGCGGTGCCCTGGCCCACTTGCGAGGCTGAAGTTTCGGGGGCTCCGGCGGTAAGGCCACGGGTGAGGCGGCCGGCGAGGACTCCGGCCCCTGCGGCGAGCAGGAGGAAGGTCCCGGGGCGGTTCCGGGCGAACGACTGCACCTCGGTCAGCAGCGAGCCCGGGTCGCGGTTTTCCAGCCAGTCGGCCAGCGTTGAGGTGCGCTGGGCGGCCTCACGGACCAGGTCGGCGGCGACTCCCGGCTGGTCCGGGGCGGTGGCCATGCGGTGCAGTTCGCTGGAGATGTTCCGGATTCCTTCGGCGGCCTTCTGCTGCTGCGCCCCGGCCTGGCTGCTCAGCCCGGTCCGGGCCTGCTCCAGCAGGTCCTGGGCGCTGGCCTTTGCCTCGGCGGCAACGTTTGCCGCTTCCTCCTTGGCCGTGGCGGCAACATCCTGCGCCGCGGACTTCGCCTGCCCGGCAACCTGCGAAGCCTCTTCCTTCGCAGCATCCTTCCGGGAGGCGCCCGCGGTCCCGGAAGCGTCAAGCGTTCCGGGGGTGCCTGCAGCGGGGGGCGCGTAGGTTTCCGGTGCTATGCCCGTTTCCGTTCCGTACGGGTCCGCAGCATACGGATCTGCCGCGTACGGGTCAGTCGAGGCGGGCTTGGGGGTCTGGGGCCATTGGTTCTCTGTCATCGGGCTCTCTTTCAGGAAATGTCAGCTGGCGATCAAGAACCAGCAGTGCTGGCGGTTAGTAAGCAAGGTTACTAATCCGATACTAAGCACACTTCCCATTCGATGCGCAAGGGGTTCCCGACTGCAGGCCCCGTTTCACCGCGACCACTTGCATGCATGATGGTAAGCATGCTTATTGTAGAGGGGTAGCGACGAAGGGTAACCCGCCATCAACAGGAAGGCTGGGAGAATGACCAGCGATCTTGATCCGGACGCCCGGGACAGCTATCGCCTGATCACTGTGGCGGCCAGGATGGTTCAGCGGCGCCAGGACGACGCCCTGGCTCACCTGGGCCTGACCCGCGCGGCCGTCATCGCCCTTGAGGGGCTTGCCGACGGGCCGTTGAACCAGGAGCGCCTCGCAGAGGCTGTGAGGGTCCAGAGTCAGACCCTGGGCCGTGTCCTCACTCGGCTTGAATCGGCCGGCCACATCACCAGGCGCCGCCAGCCCACGGACCGGCGCCAGTTCAAAGTCGAGTTGACCGACGCCGGCATGGCCGCGCTGGAAGCCGCGCGCCAGGCGGAGGTCAACGCCTACCCGGACGATCCCACTATTGACTGGAAGATGCTCCGCGAAGAACTGTCCAAGTTCGTTCGCGCCGTGCCCGTGGGCCGGTCGGCCGGAGTCATCCCGCTGGTGCAGCCCGAAGACCGCTGGGGGAACCAGGGGCATGAGCCCCCGCGTCGGCCGGAACCGCCGCATCACCGGCGCTTTGGCCGGCCCCAGGGATAGGACGCCCCCAGCGTAGGCGGGCTACGCTCCGCAGGCCTCCCGCAGGGAGTTGACGGAGTCTGACGGCACCTGGTCTCCGGACTCGGCGATCTGGCGCATCGGCGTCGTAATTTCTGCGGGAAGGCCTGCCGTGGCGGCTGCGTCCACGAGTCCACCCAGGACTTGTTTGTCGGACGTACTGACCAGACCGTCCTTGATGACAGCGCAAACCTGGCGGGTCACTTCGTCCGCGGCGGCGGATGCCACCTTGGACCCGGCCTCGCTGGCGGCGCTGCCGGCCGCATCCCCGACGGCACCGCAGCCGGTGAGGAGGAGGAGGGCGGCAAGGGGCAGGGCAGCGGGTTGGAAGTTCATGGTTCCAGCGTATCCGGCCGGTCCGCCAGACGGGATTTTGGCCTCCCGGGAGGAGCGCGCAGGTGCCGCGGGTTTATCGTGGGAGGAAAGACAGCCACGCCTGCCCCTGATCGGGCGGGCGTCTTGGTGTCTAATTCCACTTGAGAGAGAGCTATCCAATGAACCGGTCTGCCTGCTGCCGCATCTTGCGCGGCGTAGTCCATGCCCCCGCCGTCCGGAGCGTGCACGCATGAGCACCCAGGGACCCGCCGCGCCGGTGAAGCGCGAGACCTTCTCGACCCGCAGACTCTTTATCCTGTCCGCCATCGGCTCCGCCGTGGGGCTGGGCAACATCTGGCGCTTCCCGTACATCGCCTACGAAAACGGCGGCGGCGCATTCCTCATCCCGTACCTGGTGGCACTACTGACCGCCGGTATCCCCCTGCTGTTCCTGGACTACGCCGTTGGCCACAAATTCCGCGGCTCCGCGCCCCTGGCCTACCGGCGCCTCCACCGCGCCGCCGAGCCGCTGGGCTGGTGGCAGGTGCTGGTCTGCTTCGTCATCGCCGCCTACTACGCAGTGATCATCGCGTGGTCCCTGATGTACATGATCTTCTCCTTCACCGAGGCGTGGGGCGACGACGCCGAGGGCTTCTTCTTCGGCAACTTCCTCGCCGTGGCCGAGACGCCCGGGGTGGGCTTCGATTATGTGCCGTCCGTATTCTTCCCGCTGCTGGTGATCTGGGTTGCGGTGATCGCCATCATGGTGGCCGGCATCCGGAAGGGTATCTCCCGGGCCAACTCAATTCTCCTGCCGCTGCTGATGGTCATGTTCCTGCTGCTGGTGGTCCAGTCGCTCTTCCTCCCGGGTGCGGCACTGGGCCTGAACGCCTTCTTCACCCCGGACTGGACGGCACTGGGCAA
The DNA here is from genome assembly GCF_042723515.1 of Pseudarthrobacter sp. NPDC058362. Classification (NCBI taxonomy): domain Bacteria; kingdom Bacillati; phylum Actinomycetota; class Actinomycetes; order Micrococcales; family Micrococcaceae; genus Pseudarthrobacter; species Pseudarthrobacter sp. NPDC058362. The sequence goes on from NZ_JBHXIW010000006.1 coordinate 12,817, forward strand.
TGCTTCGGTATGGGCCGCAGCATATGGCCATATCTTCTTTTCGCTCTCCGTCGGCTACGGCATCATGGTCACCTACTCCTCCTACCTCAAGCGCCGCACCGACCTGACCGGATCCGGCATGGTGGTGGCGTTCTCCAACTCCGGCTTCGAGATCCTTGCCGGTATCGGCGTGTTCGCGGCCCTCGGCTTCATGGCCCAGGCAGCCGGGTCCGGCGTTGATGACGTGGTCACCGGTGGCATTGGACTGGCATTCATCGCCTTCCCCACCATCGTGTCCCAGGCGCCGTTCGGCGCCGTCATGGGCGTACTGTTCTTTGGCTCGCTGGTGTTTGCCGGAATCACGTCGCTGATCTCCGTGCTGGAAGTCATCGTCTCCGCTGTCCAGGACAAGCTGGGCTGGGCCCGGGTGCGCACCTCCGTGGTGGTCAGCGTCCTGGTGGCCGCCGTCTCGCTGCTGCTGTTCCCCACGGCCACCGGCCTCTACCTGCTGGACACGTCGGACGCCTTTGTGAACAGCTTCGGCATCACCCTGGGCGCGCTGGTCACGGTTGTTGTGCTGGCATGGTTCCTGCGCAAGCTGCCCTTGCTGGCCCGCCACCTGAACCGGACCTCCACCATCAGGATGCACCGGGGCTGGATCGCCCTGATCGCAGTGGTGGTCCCGGCCGCCCTCATCTACATGGTGTACAACGAGTTCGCCACCAAGATCGCCGAGCCGTACAGCGGCTACCCGGACTGGTTCCTGGCCGTGTTCGGCTGGGGCATGGCGGCGGCGCTGGTGGTGCTGGCCCTCGCGCTGACCTTCATTCCATGGAGCAGCCGGTCCAAGTTGAACTATGACCCTGAATACGACGCCCTGGTGGCGGAGGAAGCAAAGGAAACAGCACCGTGACACCCATTGCCATCACCATGATGATCATTGCCATCCTCACCGTGTGGGGCGGCCTGGCGCTGTCCCTGCTGAACCTCAAACGCCACCCCGAGGACGAGGGCGCCCTCCCGGAAGAAAACGCCTGGGAGCTCTAGCAAGGGACTTTTGGCCCCCTGTGGGATGCGTGCCGGTGATGGGATACTGAGGCATCATCAGCACTTCGGCCCATGGGGGGCTCCGCGTCATGATCCTGGACATCGCCACGCTCCGCGTCGCCTTCGTGGTAATAGCGGTGGTCCAGTTGTTCCTTTTCTACTTCTCCGCCTACCGAGTCACGCGCTCCTCCTACAGTGGATGGTGGTGCGTGGCGCTTGGCTTTTTCCTGGCCGGGTCCGCCGCTTTCCTGCTGGACGGCACCCCGCACCAGGCGTGGGCCAATCCGGTGGGCAACGCGCTGCTGGCCCACGGCGGAGTGGCGGTGTGGGCGGGAGCCCGTTCCCTGCGGACAGCACCGCCCAAGGGCTGGATCTCCGCTGCGGTCCCGTTGTCAGTTCTCGTGGCGGGCCTGGTGGACGATCCCGCGAACAACAGCTGGGCCGGCGGAGCGGTCTTCCTGGCCGCGATGAGTTTCACCGTGGGACTCTCCGCACGCGAGCTCTGGCGGCTGGGTCCTGACTACTCACGGGTGCGCATCCCGCTCGCCTCGGCCGCAGGCATCCTTGCTGCCTTTTATGCAGCGCGGCTGGCGGTGTTCCTGGCGGAAGGGGCGGAAGGGGAGCTTTTCAACGGCCTCTTCGGGTCCGGTACCACCACCCTGCTGAGCATGATGCTGCTGGTGGTGGCTTCGTACAGCATGCCCGCCCTGAGCAGCGAGCAGCACACCCGGGCACTCCGCCTGGTGGCCTCCCGGGACGACCTGACCGGACTGCTGAACCGCAAGGCGTTCCTCAGCCTGGCCGCCGCCCAGCTCGGTTCGCGCCGCGCAGCAGGCCCGGGGGGTGCGCTGGTCCTGGCTGACCTGGACCATTTCAAGTCCGTGAACGACACCTACGGCCATGCGGCGGGGGATCACGTCCTGCAGCGTTTCGCGGATGCCTGCACCGCCACGGTCCGGAAGACGGACCTGGTGGGCCGCTACGGCGGCGAGGAGTTCGTTCTCCTTATTCCGGGCGCCGACGCCGAACGGGCGGAGGACGTTGCCGCCGGCATCAGCGCGCGCCTGGCGGAAGCATCGGAGGCCGAAGGGTTCGAAATGCCCACCGTCAGTTACGGGATTTCAACGTACGACGCCGGGACGTCCACCCTCGAGGACGCCATCGCCTCCGCGGACAGGGCCTTATACGTGGCCAAGTCGCGGGGCAGGAACAGGAGCGCGCGCAGCGAAGGCTGAGCTGACCCGGGTGGGAAAGCCGCGCGGGTTCAGGCGAGTTCGCCGAGCCGCGCAATGAGTTGGTCGGCCTGCGCCAGGTTGCGGGCCAGCTTGGCGCGCTGGTGAACCGCCTTCTCCTGGAATGCCGCGAGTCGGGCGCGGTCCCGGTCGGAAAGAGTTCCGGGGCCTGCCGTAAGGACGGGAATCAGTTCCGCCATTTCCTCCAGCGAAAACCCCAGGGGCTTCATCTGCATGATAACCAGCAGCCGCTCGCAGTCCGCGTTCGTGTAGACGCGGAAGCCGCCCTCGGTGCGGGACGAGGCCGGAAGCAGTCCCACTTCGTCATAGTGCCGGATGGTTCGCAGCGAAAGCCCGGTGCGGTCGGCCAGCTCCCCAATATGCATGGTGGCGGTGCCGGTGTTGGTAGAAATAGTGTGCCTCCTGGTCAATCGGCTTAAACCCTACCATCACGTTAGGGTAGAGTTTGAGCGAGGTGGGACCAAGCTTAAAGGTGTTCCCCCCTTTTCGGTGCATTGATGCGCCCCCACATTCTTCGAAAGTGCGATGGCGCTGTAGTGCGTCCTCCCGACCATGAACGGAGCCAGCAATGGCCGTCAAGACCGCCGGGGATGCCCCTGCCTACACGCCGGAACAGCTTCAGTCTGTCCGGGAAACCCTGAAGTCGCCGGGGCGGCTGAAGACCGAGGTCCTCGCGGGCCTGGTGGTGGCGCTGGCCCTGATTCCTGAGGCTATCGCCTTCTCGATCATTGCCGGCGTGGATCCCCGGCTTGGCCTGTTCGCCTCCTTCACCATGGCCGTGACCATCGCCTTCGTGGGAGGCCGCCCGGCGATGATTTCCGCGGCCACCGGGGCGATCGCGCTGGTCATCGCCCCGTTGGTGAAGTCCCACGGTGTCGACTATTTCATCGCCGCCGTCGTCCTGGCCGGCGTCTTCCAGGTCGTCCTGGGCGTCTCCGGCGTCGCGAGACTGATGCGATTCATTCCGCGGTCCGTCATGGTGGGCTTCGTCAATGCCCTGGCCATCCTGATCTTCATGGCGCAGGTTCCTGAACTGATCAACGTGCCGTGGCTGGTGTACCCGCTGACGGCGCTGGCCCTGGTCATCGTGTTTGGGCTGCCGAAGCTCACCAGGGCCGTTCCAGCTCCGCTGGTGGCGATCGTGGTGCTGACGCTTATCACCGTCCTTGCCGCCGTCGCCGTTCCCACCGTGGGGGACAAGGGCGAGCTGCCCGAATCCCTGCCGTCCCTGTTCATCCCCAACGTGCCGTTCAACCTCGAGACCCTGCAGATCATCTTCCCGTTCGCGCTGGCTATGGCCTTCGTGGGGCTGCTGGAATCGCTGATGACTGCAAAGCTCGTGGATGACGTGACAGACACGCGCTCCAACAAATCGCGCGAGGCGTGGGGCCAGGGCGTGGCCAACATCGTTACCGGCTTTACCGGAGGCATGGGCGGCTGCGCGATGATCGGCCAGACCATGATCAACGTGAAGGCGTCCGGCGCCCGCACCCGCATTTCCACACTCCTGGCTGGCGTCTTCCTGCTCATCCTGGTGGTGGTGTTCGGCGGAGTAGTGTCCGTCATTCCCATGGCCGTGCTGGTGGCCGTGATGATCTTCGTGTCCTGGGCAACGTTCGACTGGCACAGCATCCACCCGCGCACGCTGAAAATGATGCCCAAGAGCGAAACGCTGGTCATGGTGGCGACCGTCGTGGTCACTGTTGCCACGCACAACCTGGCCATCGGCGTCGGCGTCGGCGTGCTGGTGGCGATGGTCCTCTTCGCCCGGCGCGTGGCGCACTTTGTCACGGTCGAGCGCACCGTAAAAACAGTGGAGGGCCGGGAAGCCGCCACTTACGTGGTCAACGGTGAGCTCTTCTTCGCGTCCTCCAACGACCTCTACACCCAGTTCGAGTACGCCCACGACCCGACGCAGGTGGTGATCGACATGCACGCCTCGCACCTGTGGGACGCGTCCACCATCGCCGCCCTGGACGCCATCATCGAGAAGTACCGACACCACGGCAAGGAGGTGGAGGTGGTGGGACTCAACGACGCCAGCCTGCAGATCCGCCACCGCCTGGGCGGGAAGCTCGGCGGCGGCCACTGACAAACGCGCCACTGATAAAATAGCGGCGCTGCAAGGCGGCCATTTTGCTGGTCAACCAGCGCCGTACCAAAGTAGGGAACCACACACATCATGACGGCAGGCGGTTCACCCCTCGGAACCTCGGAGAGCCGCCCGGGCGCGCCGGAAGCCGGCACCGCGCCCGCCGGCCACCGCGCCTACATCGGCACCGCCCAGGGTTTCCTCGGCGCCCTGATGATGTTCGTGGGATCCATCGGAACCGGTTGGATCGCCAACGGCTCGCCCATGATCCGGCAGCCTGTGGTCATCGCGCTGCGGACCGAAGGCTGGGGCGTGGCCGTGTCCACCATCCTTCTGACCGCTGGAGCCATGCTCCTGATCCGCTCCTGGCTCCGGCTTGGCCAGCGGGTCGCCGGCTGGGGACAGCATTCCCTGCGGTCCGTGGTCATCGCGGTGTCCGCCTGGTCGCTGCCCCTGATGTTCTGCGTCCCCGTCTTCTCGCGGGATGTCTACGCGTACACCGGGCAGGGCCGGCTGGTCCGGGAGGGACAGAACCCCTACGAGGTGGGCATCTCCACCCTGAGCAATTGGTTTTCGCTCGGAGCCGACCCCGCCTGGGCGGAAGCCCGCACCCCCTACGGCCCGTATTTCCTGTGGCTGGCGCGCGGGGTGGTGGGGCTGACCGGCGCCCAGCCGGACCTGTCCGTCCTGCTCTTCAGGCTCTTGGCCGGCGTCGGCGTGCTGCTGTGCGTGATCTACGTGCCCAAGCTGGCCGAACTCCACGGCATCAATGGTGCCCGGGCGCTCTGGATCACCGTGGCCAACCCGCTGTTCCTGATCAGTTTCATCGCCAGCGCGCACAATGACGCGCTCATGGTGGGGCTAGCCGTCGCCGGCGTGTACTTCGCCGCTACCCGCAGGTACATCCTGGGCATCCTCTTGGTGACCGCCTCGATCGGCATCAAGCCCATCACTGTACTGCTGCTGCCCTTCCTCGGCGTGATGTGGGCCGGGGCCTCCGCCACCTGGCCGCGCAAGTTCCTCATCTGGGCCGCAACGGCGGGGATCAGCTTCGGAGTCCTGCTGCTCAGCGGCCTGCCGTACAACCTCGGAACGGGGTGGGTGTGGGCCATCATGGACCCCACGCCCGGGTACACCGGTTATTCACCGTCAGGCTTCCTGGGCCAGCAGGTGGAGATGCTGGCCAACGCGCTGGGGCTCCCGGGCGGGACGTTTGCGGACGTGCTGCGTACGGGCCTGAAGTGGATCGCCATCGGCCTGGTGCTGCTGCTGATGTTCCGCGGCGACTATTCGCGGGCGGTGCGCCGGATGGCATTGGCGTTCACCGCCGTCGTGATGCTTTCCCCCATCATCCAGCCCTGGTACATCCTGTGGTTCCTGCCGTTCCTCGCCGTCACCGGCATCCGCGACGACTGGCAGATCCGCTCGCTCTACGTAGTGGTCACGTTCTTCGTGGTGTTCGGCGCGCAGGATCAGCTGTCCGTGTGGTCGTTCGTGGAGCTGCCCATCGACGCGTCCTCGCTGGCGTTCGTCACGGCCCTGGCGTTCACGTTCTACCTGCTGGTGCTGGATATCCACACCCGGAAGCTGCTGATCGAAGGGAAGCCCCAGGACCTGGCCAGGCAGGGGTGGCGCTGGGTCCAGGAGCGGCGCGCAGCCGCCCGTCAGGCGCGATAGCGGCGGCCCGCTAAGCGCCTAACCTAAGCGCCTACGCGGCGATCCGCGCCGCAGGCTTCCGGCCGAGCTCGGCCGTCCGTTGTACCGACCACCACAGCAGCACCACCAGGAGCACGTTGCGGGCGGTGAGGACAGCTGCCATCACTGGGTGCGCGTGGATCAGCGGGGTGTAGAACAGCGGGTAAATCACGAAGGTGGTCATCGCGATGCCCATGAGCAGCGCGGCGGGCACCTTCCAGCGGTCCCAGTCGTGGGTGAGGCCGGCGATGATCACCGGGGCCAGCCAGATGATGAACTGCGGCGAGCCCACCTTGTTGAACACGATGAACGCGGTGACCATCATCAGCGAGCCTTCGAGGAACAGTTCCTCGCGTTCGGCGCCGCGTTTCATGGCGCGGACCAGCAGGATCGCGGCGCCCACAGCGGCCAGGATGAGGAGAGGCTGCATCAGCACGGCGGCGGCGGACGCACCCGGGCCGTAGACCTCGGTGGAGTTGATGGCGGTGTTGTCCGCCATCTTCGATCCGGCAATGTTGAACACGCTCAGCCACACCCAGGGCGTGGAGAACGTTGCCTCCAGCTGCATGCCGCGGTCGCCCTGGTTCAGGAGGAAGTCCAGGATGTGCGGCAGGCCGCCGGACAGCCAGGTGCCGAGGGCCACTACGGCGGTGACGGCCACGCCGGACAGGAACACCTGCACCCGCTTCTGGCTGGCGATCAGGATGGGCACAAGCACGGCCGCTGGCCATACCTTGATCCAGGTGGCGATGCTGAGCAGGAGGCCGGCCGCCACGGGCCGCTGCGCCGCGTACAGCAGTGCGACGAGCACGATGGGGGCGGTGATGCCCTCCACCCGGGCAAAGCTGAGGTAGCCCATGAACACGGTGAAGAACAGCCACCACCAGGCAGGGGCAATGCCACTCACGCGCCGCGGGCCGCGGGTCAGGATGTAGAGTCCGACGGCGTTCAGCACCGTGATGATCAGGAACCAGCTCAGCAGGTACATGCTGGGCCCGGCGATATTTGCCAGGAAGATCGGCACCTGCGCCAGCACCGGATAGACCCAGGGGCTGATCTTTCCTTCCAGGTCCGCGGGGTTGTACCCGTCCATGGCCCACTGGCGGTACTGCTCGGTGTCGCTGAACGTCTCGCCGTTGAGGAAGAAGGACGCCATCCAGCCCAGGAAGTAGAGATGGACGACGGCGAATCCCCACCACACGCTCGAGGGGCGGGCGAACCAGTCCACCACCTTGGCGGGGAGGACTGTGCTGCGGACCGTCACCAGGCGGTCAAAGAACCTCGTGGAAATCTCAGGACTCCTTGAGCGCGGGGGCGGCGGCGGGGGTCTTCCTGCCCAGCAGGTACAGCCGGCGGACGCTCCAGAGGAACAGCACCACCAACAGGACGTTGCGGATGCTGAGCACCAGAGCCATCCAGGGATTGTTGTGGCTGAGGGCGTCATAGAACAGCGGGTAAATGAAGTACGTGGCCACCGCGATGACAATCAGCATGGTGGCCGGCACGCGCCATTCACGCCAGCTGTGGGCCAGGCCCACAGCGACGGCCGGGCCCAACCACACCATGAACTGGGGGGAGCCCACCTTATTGAAGACCACGAACGCCGTGGTGAGGCTGAGCGCGCCGGCCAGGAGCAGCTCGGTGCGGTCCACGCCGCCGTACTGGTTGCCGTTGTGCAGCGCCCAGAAGGTCAGGCCGGCCACGAGCAGGGCGGCGAGGACCAGCAGCGGCTGCATCAGCACGGACATGGCGGCGGTGCCCGGACCGTCCACCTGCATCGAGTTGATGTCCGTGTTCATGTACATCCGGGAATCCCCGATGTTCAGGACGGACAGCCACAGCCACGGCGTGGTGAAGGTCGCCTCCAGCTGCATGCCGCGGTCGCCCTGCTGGGTGAGGAAGTTCAGCAACCTGGGGACGCTGCCCAAGGTGGCTGCCAGCGCGACGACGCCCGCCGTCGTCGTCATTCCTGCCAGTACCACCAGCAGGCGGTTCCGGAGCACCGCGAAGAGGGCCAGCATGACGGCGGCCGGCCACACCTTGATCCAGGTTCCGATGGCCAGCAACACGGATGCGATGAACGGGCGGTTGACTCCGTAGGCGAGGGCCACCAGGACCAGGGGAGCGGTGAGGCCGTCCACGCGGGCGAAACCGAGCCAGCCCATGAGGAAGGTGAAGGTGAGCCACCACCAGGCTGCGGGGATGGCGGAGGTGTTGCGGCCGCGTTCGGTCAGCTTGAGCAGCGCCCAGGCATTGAGGAAGGTGGTCATGAGCACCCAAAGGAAGAAGAACGGGCCCGGTCCGGCGATGCCGGCGACGGCCATCGGGACCAAGGCAAGGATGGGATAGACCCAGGGGCTGGGGCCGCCGGCGAGGTTGGCGTCGTCGAACCCGGCCGCTGCCCAGTTCCGGTAGATGTAGGTGTCGCTCAGTGCCTCGCCCCGTAGTGAGAGCGATGCGGAGAAGACCAGGAAGACCAGGTGCACCACGATGAATCCGGCCAGCAGGCCCAGCGGCGTGTTCAGCGCCCTGCGGGCGGGGGCGGGAAGGACCACGTTGCGGATCCGGGTCAGTCTGCCGAAAAAAGCATCCATGGGAATGGCGGGACCTTGTCAGGTTGGGGGTTTCGGTGGGGCCAGGAACAGCCCGCGCCCGCAGTCAACTCTAATTGACCGGCGATTGGCGGCCGTAATTGCGGCTCCCCGTGTGAGCTTTGTCGCGCAGACCGGCGCTCGGCGCACAATCCCGCCCGCTGGCCGATATCTAAAGTTGCTGGCGCCGCCACGGTGGGGGACTATGGGGCAGGGCACTTTACGGGTGCCCTGCCGCGTTTGCAGCCTGGGGGAGCGCAACCGTTGAACGAACACCCTGCCCCTGACGATCCACAAAGGCTTTTCCCATGAATTTTCCCCTGACCCTCACCGTCGCCGACCGCAAGAGCATGGACAGCGAGCTCGAAGCCGCAGTCTCCGCTGCCAAGACGCACGCGCTCGCCGGCAGGCAGCACGGCATCCTGGTCACCCGGCACGCGGCTGACAAATTCACCGTGGCGCTGAGCGAGGCCGTTCCGTTCGGCCTGACGCGCGAACACCAGGCCTGGTAGCAGCCAGCTGGATGGCCACCGAGTTGGTGGCCACAATCATCCCCATTCCCAGCCACTCATGCAGCACCAGGACCTGGCCCAGCGCCACGGTCCCGCCATCGCGGTGCTTCCGCACTGGGCTAAAGATGCATCCGTATGCACAGTTTCCCGGCGCTGCCGAGCCTGGTTGAGGACTTCATCCGCCTGGCGGGGGAGGCCTATGGGCCTGATGCGCGGCAGCCATAGAGCACTACACTGGGTCGCATGACCGAGCCTGCGCATTTGGCAGATCCGGACGCCGTGGACACCTCCGTGCGCAGCCCGGCGGAGCGCTCACGCACCTTCGCCGGAATCCTCGTGAACACCGCGCTCGCAAACATCACTACCAGTTATCTGTGGTTTGCTCTCACGTTCTGGGTGTACCTGGAGACGCGCAACGTGATTGCCACGGGTGTAGTGGGCGGCGCCTACATGCTGCTGATTGCGCTGTCCAGCATCAGCTTCGGCACCTTCGTGGACCGGTACCGCAAGCTCACGGTGATGCGGTTCGCTGCCGCCTTCACACTGGCCATGTTCGTGCTGTCCGGGGTGGTGTTCCTTCTCGTCCCCATGGAACGTCTGCTGGACCTGACCCAGCCGTGGTTGTGGATCTTCATGCTGATCATCCTGATCGGCGCGGTGGTCGAAAACATGCGGAACATCGCCCTCTCCACTACGGTCACCATCCTTATCGAGCCGGACCGGCGGGCCAACGCCAACGGCATGGTGGGGATGGTGCAGGGCCTGATGTTCATTGTGACCTCCCTGCTGTCCGGCCTTTCGGTGGGGCTGCTGGGCATGGGCTGGACCATCGTCGTCGCCCTGGTATTGACGGCAGTGGCTTTTGCGCACCTGCTGACCCTCACGATGCCGGAGGAAATCCGGGCCGCTGCGACGGACGCCAAAGGCGGCTTCGACCTGCGCGGCGCCCTCGCGGCCGTCCTGGCCGTCGGCGGACTGTTCGCGCTGATCCTGTTCTCCACCTTCAACAACTTCATCGGTGGCGTCTATATGGCGCTGATGGACCCCTACGGACTGGAGATGTTCTCCGTGGAGGTGTGGGGCGCGGTCTTCGCCTTCGGCGCCACGGGGTTCATTGTCGGTGGGGCCCTCATCGGCAAATTCGGACTCGGCAAGAATCCGCTGCGGACCATGCTGTTGGTCGTGGTCATCATGGGGTTCCTCGGGGCCGTTTTCACCCTGCGCGAATGGCCATGGCTCTACGTCGCGGGAATCTGGCTCTACCTGGTCCTGATACCTTTCGTCGAGGCCGCGGAGCAGACAGTCATCCAACAGGTGGTGCCGCTGCAGAAGCAGGGCAGGGTCTTCGGTTTTGCGATGGCGTTTGAGTCCGCGGCTGCACCGCTTACTGCGTTCGTTATCGCCCCGATTGCGCAGGTCTGGATCATCCCGTACGCCCGCTCTGCCGAGGGTGCCGCTCAGTTGGCACCCTTGTTGGGCGAGGGAATCTCCCGGGGCATTGCCCTCGTCTTCCTGGTGGCAGGCATCATCGTGATGGCTGCCGCGCTGCTGGCCTTCCTGACGCCGGTCTACCGCCGGGTGTCCGCATCGTATGCCGGGGCGGCGCCCGCTACGGCAGACGGTCAGGCCTGAGCCGGCTCGGTGCCCCGGCCTGCGCCGGGTCCAGCGGGACCGGACTGACCAGCACGGCCGGGCCGCGGCGCAGGAAACCGCCGGAGAGGACCCGGCACCGGATTCCGCCCCTGCCCCGCAGTGCTGCATGCGCGCCCGGGGCGAGCATTTCGTTCATCCAGGCACATGGCTGTGCATGCCGGCCGCCGTGGAAGGCCACCGTGGAACCGCCCGACTCCAGCGAGAAGTCCTGACCCAGCAGGGGAGCCAGTTGAGCTCCGCGGAGCACCAGGTTGCGCCGTGTGAGCAGCGGGTCAAAGGGCCCTGAGGCCAGTTCGGCGGCTACCGCCTCAAGGGCCTCGACGGCGAACAGCGTGACCGCCGCGTCCATATGCGCGGCCTTGCCGAAGAAACGGTCACCCACGATGCCCTTGCCCGCCACCACCTCCGCAACGTCAGCGTCCGCGGTGGGCACATCGGCGGCTCCGTCCTTGGCCCGGCCAAAGTACGCGTGCCCGGGTGAGACCAGCAGATGCAGAATCTCGACGTCGTACCGGAAGTTCCCGTTCATACCCCCACCGTACGTGGGACTCAGGCCCCGACGTAGGCCGCCAGGTGTTTGCCGGTGAGCGTCCCTTTCCCGGTGACAAGCGAAGCCGGCGTGCCCTCGAAAACGACCGTGCCGCCGTCGTGCCCGGCCCCCGGCCCCAGGTCGATGATCCAGTCGGCGTGTGCCATCACCGCCTGGTGATGCTCGATCACGATCACCGACTTCCCGCCGTCGACCAGCCGGTCCAGCAGGCCCAGGAGCTGCTCCACGTCCGCCAGGTGCAGCCCGGTGGTGGGCTCGTCGAGGATGTAGACGTCACCCTTCTCCGCCATCTGCGTGGCGAGCTTGAGCCGCTGGCGCTCGCCGCCGGAGAGGGTGGTGAGCGGCTGCCCGAGCGTGATGTATCCCAGTCCCACATCCGCGAGGCGTTCGAGGACCTTGTGCGCGGCCGGGGTCTTGGCCTCCCCTTCGGCGAAGTAGGCGAGTGCGGCCTCCACGGACATGTCGAACACGTCCGCGATGTTCTGCCCGCCAAGCGTGTACTCCAGGACGGCGGGCTGGAAGCGGCGGCCCTCGCAGTCCTCGCAGGTGGACTCCACCGTGGCCATGACGCCGAGTTCGGTGAAGATCACGCCCGCGCCGTTGCAGGTGGGGCAGGCGCCCTCCGAGTTGGAGCTGAAGAGTGCCGGCTTGACGCCGTTGGCTTTCGCGAATGCCTTGCGCACCGGCTCGAGCAGGCCCGTGTACGTGGCGGGGTTACTGCGGCGGGAGCCCTTGATGGCGCCCTGGTCGATGACGACGACACCCTCGCGTTTGGCCAGCGAGCCGTGGATGAGGGAGCTCTTGCCGGACCCGGCCACGCCCGTGACCACGCAGAGGACGCCCAACGGAACGTCCACGTCCACGTTGCGCAGGTTGTGCATGGACGCGCCCCGCACCTCGAGGGCCCCGACGGCGTTCCGCACCGCATCCTTGAGGCGGGCCCTGTCATCCAGGTGCCGTCCGGTGACGGTATCGCTGGAACGCAACCCGCCGACGTCGCCCTCGTAGACAATCTCGCCGCCGCCGGTGCCGGCGCCAGGGCCGAGGTCGACGACGTGATCGGCAATCGCGATCGTCTCCGGTTTGTGTTCCACCACCAGCACGGTGTTGCCTTTGTCGCGCAGCTGCAGCAGGAGCTTGTTCATGCGTTCGATGTCGTGCGGGTGCAGGCCGATGGTGGGTTCGTCAAAGACGTAGGTGACGTCCGTCAGCGAGGAGCCCAGGTGCCGGATCATCTTGGTGCGCTGCGCCTCGCCGCCGGATAGGGTCCCGGCGGGGCGGTCCAGCGAAAGGTAGCCAAGGCCGATCTCCGCAAAGGAGTCCAGCAGGTCCCGCAGCCCGGCGAGCAGCGGTTTCACCGACGGCTCATCGAGTTCGCGGATCCACTGGGCGAGGTCGCTGATCTGCATGGCGCACAGATCCGCGATGTTCCTGCCCTTGATCCGGCAGGAAAGCGCTTCCGGCGTGAGGCGGGTTCCCTGGCACTCGGGGCAGATGGTGAAGGTGACGGCCCGTTCCACGAAGCGGCGCACGTGCGGCTGCATGGCCTCCACGTCCTTGGACAGCATCGACTTCTGGATCTTGGGGATGATGCCCTCGAACGTGAGGTTCACGCCCTCCACCTTGATCTTGGTGGGCTCGGCGTACAGCATCGTGTCCAGCTGCCTGGCGGTGAACGCGGCGATTGGCTTCTCCATTGGCAGGCCCATGCCCTCGAACAGCCGGCCGTACCAGCCGTCCATCGAGTAGCCTGGTACGGTCAGGGCGCCGTCGTTCAACGACTTGGAGTCATCGTAGAGCGCGGTGCGGTCGATGTCGCTCACGTTGCCCATGCCCTCGCAGCGCGGACACATGCCGCCCAGGTAGGTGACCTGGCGGACCACGTTCTTTTCCACCCGGCCGCCCTTTTCCCTGCTCATCACGCCGCTGGCCTTACGGGTTGGCACGTTGAAGGAGAACGCGGTGGGCGGGCCGATGTAGGGGTCTCCGATCCGGCTGAACAGGATACGCAGCATGGCGTTGGCGTCCGTGGCGGTTCCCACGGTGGAGCGCGGGTTGGCGCCCATCCGCTCCTGGTCCACGATGATCGCGGTGGTGAGTCCCTCCAGCCGGTCCACGTCCGGGCGGGCCAGGCTGGGCATGAAGCCCTGCACGAAGGCGCTGTACGTCTCATTGATCATCCGCTGGGATTCGGCGGCAATCGTGGCGAAGACCAGGGAGCTCTTGCCGGAACCCGAAACGCCGGTGAATACGGTGAGCCTGCGCTTGGGCAGCTCAACGCTGACATCCTTGAGGTTGTTCTCCCGGGCACCCTGCACCCGGATGATGTCGTGGGTGTCGGCGGCGTGCAGGCCGCCCTTCCGGCTGGCTGCAGGGATCTCGGTGCTCACACGTCAGATCGTGCTACGCGCCGAAGGAGATGTCCAGATGCGCCGGCTCCTGCACGTTTTCCCAGAACCGTTGCCCGCGGATCAGCTGGAACCTAGCGTAAATGGGTGCACGCTCCCACTTCCGGGGGCGGACGTTGATACGAAGAGGTTTCCGATGTCCCAACGCATTTCCGTTTTTCTCGCGGCGCTCGCCCTGTTGGCCGGGACGCTTGCCGGGGCTGCGCCCGCTTCCGCCGATACGGCAGACATTTCGCCCCCCGGCGCCAACAACTGGTCGTGCAAGCCCTCCGCTGAGCATCCTTATCCGGTCATTCTCGTTCCCGGGACCTTCGAGAGCATGCTCAAGAACTGGTCCACGCTCTCGCCGGTCCTTGCCGGGCAGGGATACTGCGTCTTCGCACTGAATTACGGCACCACCAATGGGGTTCCGGCTACGGGGCCTGTAACTGAGTCCGCCCGCGAGCTGTCCTCCTTCGTCGATGCAGTTCTCGCTGCCACCGGCGCCAAGAAGGCTGACCTGGTGGGGCACAGCCAGGGCGGCATGATGCCCCGTTACTACATGGGGTTCCTGGGCGGCGCCCGGAAGGTCAACCACCTGATAGGGATTGCGCCCTCGAACCACGGCACCGAAGGCGTGATCGCCCCGGCACCGGAAGACTTCCCGGCATCCACCGGGGACATGGAATTCGTGTGCCAGGCGTGCGCGGACCAGGAAGCGGGCTCGGCGTTCATGACCGAGCTGAACTCCATCGGCGATACCGTGGCGGGTCCGTATTACACCGTCATTTCAACCAAGTACGACGAAGTGGTCACCCCCTACACCAGCCAGTTCCTGGTCGGCTCCGCCCGGCAGGTCACCAACATCACTATCCAAGATAAGTGCCCCCTCGACCTGGTTGAACATGACCAGGCTCCGAACGATCCCGTGGTCCACCGGCTGGTCTCGCACGCCTTGGCGTCACCCGGCCCGGCTGACCCGACGTTCCAGCCGAGCTGTGTCTAGCCCCCGCCCGGCGGGAGGACGCCTGCGCCGCAGCCAGGAACCGCTGGTGGCCCGGTAAGTCCCCGAAGCACAAAGAGGCGGCACCCTTGCGGATGCCGCCTCTTTGGCGTGGACGGTTTGTCGGGCCGGTTACAGCCCGGCGCCGACCTCTTCCTTGGAACCTGCGCCCTCGACCTGACCTTCGCTCTGGCCTGCGAGGCGGAGCCAGGTGTCCACCACGGTGTCCGGGTTTAGGGAGACGGAGTCGATGCCCTGGCCGGCGAGCCACTCGGCGAAATCGCTGTGGTCGCTCGGGCCCTGGCCGCAGATGCCCACGTACTTGCCGCGGGCCTTGCAGGCCTTGATGGCCATGGACAGCAGCTTCTTGACCGCGGGGTTGCGCTCGTCGAAGCCGCCTGAGACGAGGGCCGAGTCCCGGTCCAGACCCAGCGCCAGCTGGGTCATGTCGTTGGAGCCGATGGAGAATCCGTCGAAATACTCCAGAAACTCGTCCGCGAGCAAGGCGTTGGACGGCAGCTCACACATCATGATGACTTCGAGGCCGTTTTCGCCGCGCTTGAGGCCGTTCTCAGCCAGCAGGTCGATGACGCCGCTGGCCTCGTCCAGGGTCCGCACGAAGGGGATCATGAGCTTGACGTTGGTCAGGCCCATCTCGTTCCGGACGAAGGACAGTGCCTCGCACTCCAGGTCGAAGCAGTCCCGGAAGGAAGGCTCCAGGTAGCGGGACGCGCCGCGGAAACCAATCATCGGGTTCTCTTCGTGCGGTTCGTAGGCAGGCCCGCCGATGAGGTTCGCGTACTCGTTGGACTTGAAGTCTGACATCCTGACGATCACCGGTTCCGGCGCGAAGGCAGCCGCAATGGTGGCCACGCCCTCCGCCAGCCGCTTGATGTAGTAATCGCGCGGACCTTCGTAGGCCGCGATCCGTTCGCGGATTTCCGCGGCAACATTGGCCGGCTGGTCCTCGAGGTTGAGGAGGGCCTTCGGGTGGATGCCGATCTGGCGGTTGATGATGAATTCGAGCCGGGCCAGGCCCACGCCGTGGTTGGGCAGCTGGGCGAAGGTGAACGCCTGCTCGGGGGTGCCCACGTTCATCATGACCTTGACCGGAACTTCGGGCAGCTGGTCAACCTCGGTCTCGTCCACGCTGAAGTCCAGCAGGCCTTCGTAGATCAGGCCCGTCTCGCCGTCGGCGCAGGATACGGTGACTTCCTGGCCGTCGCGGAGCGTTTCGGTGGCGTCGCCGGTTCCGACCACGGCGGGGATCCCCAATTCGCGGGCGATGATCGCTGCGTGGCAGGTACGTCCGCCGCGGTTGGTCACGATCGCGGCGGCACGCTTCATGATCGGTTCCCAGTCCGGGTCCGTCATGTCCGCCACCAGCACGTCGCCGGTCTTGAAGCTGGCCATCTGGTCGATGGCGGTGAGGATACGGACGCCGCCGGCGCCGATCCGCTGGCCGATCGCGCGCCCCTCGGCGAGGACCTGGCCGGTGCCGTTGAGGCGGAAACGGCTCAGGCTCCCTGCGGCGCGCCGGGACTGCACGGTTTCCGGGCGTGCCTGCAGGATGTACAGGCCGCCGTCGATCCCGTCCTTGCCCCACTCGATGTCCATGGGACGGCCATAGTGGTTTTCGATGGCGATGGCGTGCCGGGCGAGCTGCTCGACGTCTTCATCGCTGAGGCTGAACAGGTTGCGCTGCTCGGCGGCAACCGGGACCAGGTCGATGGTGCGCCCGACTTCCTGGTTGGCGGTGTAGGTCATCTGCAGGGCCTTCTCGCCCAGACCGCGCTTGAGGATCGCGGGCCGGCCGGCACGCAGCGCCGGCTTATAGACGTAGAACTCGTCCGGGTTCACGGCACCCTGGACCACGGCCTCGCCCAGGCCGTAGGAGGACGTGACAAACACAGCGTCCTGGAACCCCGACTCGGTGTCCATCGTGAACATCACACCGGAAGCCCCGACGTCGGAGCGGACCATGCGCTGGATGCCCGCTGAGAGCGCCACTTCGGCGTGCTCGAACTTGTGGTGCACCCGGTAGGCGATGGCGCGGTCATTGTAGAGGGACGCGAACACATCCTTGATGGCCAGCAGGATGTTGTCGATGCCGCGGACATTCAGGAACGTCTCCTGCTGCCCGGCGAATGACGCGTCCGGCAGGTCCTCTGCCGTGGCGCTCGAACGGACAGCCCACGACAGGTCCTCGTGGCCGCCGTGCTTGTCCACCAACTGCTGGTAGGCGTCGCGGATCTGCGATTCGAGGTTGGGGAGGAACGGGGTGTCGCGGATCAGGCCGCGGATTTCCTTGCCGGCGGCGGCGAGGGCTGTGACATCGTCGGTGTCGAGCCCCACCAGCCGGTCGGCGATCTTCTGGTCCAGGCCGGAGCCGGCCAGGAAGTTCCGATAGGCATCCGCAGTGGTAGCGAAACCGTCCGGCACCTGCACCCCGGCGGAGGTCAGGTTCTGCACCATCTCACCGAGCGAGGCGTTCTTGCCGCCCACCCGGTCCAGGTCCTTGAGTCCCAATTCCGAGAACCACAGGATCTCTGTTGTCATTCTTACTGCTCCTTCGCAGGTAATGGCATGCCTAGCTGCGCCCCGCCCCGGCGATGGCCGGTAAAGAGGGCGCAAGTCCGTCCACAGTGACAGGTCTGCGGCGGTCTTTCCATATGACGTCCGCCACATGGAGTTTGTGAAAACTTTCCCTAATGCTTGAGGTTCATTCGCTGGAGGATCGTCGCAGCCATTTCCTCCACCGAGACCGTGGCCGAATTCAGGTACGGAATCCTGTGGGAGACATACAGCTGCTCGGCGCTCCGGAGCTCAAATCCACACTGTCGGAGCGACGCATACGAGGAACCGCGGCGGCGCTCGGTGCGGATTTGGCTCAGACGCAGCGGGTTGGAGGAGAGACCGAAACACTTCGCAACGTAGGGGCGCAAGGGCTTGGGGAGGCCCTCCCGGCCGAAGTCCTCGTCCACCAGCGGAAAATTGGCGGCGAAGATGCCGTGCTGCAGGGCAAGGTACATCGTGGTGGGGGTCTTGCCGCAACGGGACGGCGCCACCAGGATCACCTGGGCCTTTTCCAGCGCGCGGAGGCTCTGGCCGTCGTCGTGCTCCATGGCGTACTCCACCGCCGCCATCCGCTTTTGGTAGAGCTCGGCGTTCCCCACGCCGTGCGCACGGCCCGGTTCGCCGCTCGCCGGGGCGCCCAGGGCGTGCTCGAGCTGCCCCACATGCGTGCCGATCAGGTCAACGATGGTTCCCTTGCATTTGCCCACGGCCTCGCGGATGTCGCTGCTGACCGCGGTGGAAAAGACGATGGGCCGCAGCCCGTGGGCAGCCAGCTTGTCAATGCCGTCCACCACCTTGCGCGCCTGCTCCACGGACGTAATGA
Organism: Pseudarthrobacter sp. NPDC058362; assembly: GCF_042723515.1. Classification (NCBI taxonomy): domain Bacteria; kingdom Bacillati; phylum Actinomycetota; class Actinomycetes; order Micrococcales; family Micrococcaceae; genus Pseudarthrobacter; species Pseudarthrobacter sp. NPDC058362. The sequence goes on from NZ_JBHXIW010000006.1 coordinate 30,979, forward strand.
ACGGGACGGTGATGCGGTCAAAGCGGTTGCCCGGAAACTGGGTCAGGAGGGTGTTTCCGAGGGTCTCGGCGGTGATTCCCGTGCTGTCCGAGAGGAAGTAGACAGGCCGAACATCATTGTTGGTCATGCCCTCATTGTTCATCAGGACGGGTCCGGCGGGCCATTCGGCGGCCAGCCCTCCTATTTCTTGGTCAGTCGGTACCGCTCGATCTGCCGTAACCGCCGCAGGAGGCTGTCGCGCCGCGGGTGCGGGACGGCGTCGGGCGCTTCCGCGGTGAGGTCAATGTGCTTGGTGCCGTACTGCCACAGGAGGAGGTCATCCAGGAGCCGGTCCGGGCCGGGCGAGTAGCGGTGGTCCAGGGCCTTGCGGACCTCGGTGATGCGGTTGGCGCTGAGGAGCCCGGCCAGCTGCATGGTCTGGTTAAGGCCATGGGCTGCAAGGAGCTCCGCGGCCCAGCCCCAGTCGTCATCCACCTTGCGGTCCACGTGCGGAAGCAGCGTGCGCCAGACGTCGCGGATCCGGTTGGGGGTCAGGGGAGCCGCACCCTCGCCGTCCATGTCCCAGAAACTCCGGACTTCCTCGTAACGTTCGTGCAGGTCGGCGAAGGCGGTTTCCACGGTTTCCAGCATGGCCGCCGTGGCCGTGAACTGGCGGTCGAAATGCGGCGTCCAGGCGCGCGGGTCCTCGGCCTTGAAGCGGATGTCGTGCTCGATCTCGCTCCAGGCATGGGCGAAGATGGTGCGGATCTGGCACTCGAAGAAGTAGCTGCCGTTGGGCGGAATGTCCGGGTTGAACACCTGCTGGTACTCCTTGACAGCCTCGTTCTGGAGGGTCCGCAGGATCAGATGCCGGCTGGAGTAGCCGTAGGTGCCGGACTCGATGGAACCGATGTCCTTTTCCCGGTCTCCGCGGCAGTCAAAGAGCTGGCGCTGGCGTTTGATGATGTTGGCCACCACCGCATTTTCGGCCGGCAGCTTGGTGATGACCCGGATGCCCACCATGTCATTCAGGGTGCGGAACGGGTCCGGGAACTTCAGCACCGGCGGCCCGCCCGGCTCCAGCGGCTCCTCCACCCTCGAGATCTTCTCGCGGAAGGACTCCACCGTCTTGGTCCGGCCCGTCACGAACAGCGGGGTGACCTCGGTGTCCTTAAGCATGTCCCTGGTCAGCGTGAGAACGTCCCGGGTGACCAGCTTCAAGGCAGGGCGGACGCGCTCGTAAATCTCCACATTGTGCTGCACGGATTCGCGAAGAGTTGCGTCCAGGCTGTCCCAGTTACTCGGCATGGCTCCAGCTTACGGCGGGGGTGAGACACATGGCCGGACCGCGTGCCTAAGGTAAAGGAACCAGCCCGCCGGACCGAAAGCCTTGCCATGCCTTCCTACGCCGAATTCCCGTTCTCCCAGGTGGACGTCTTCGCCCCCGGCCCGCTGCCCGGAAATCCGGTGGCCGTAGTGCACGGCGCGGACGCCCTGACCACCGGTCAGATGCAGCGGTTCGCCAACTGGACCAACCTCTCGGAAACCACATTCCTGCTGGAACCCAACGCTCCGGAAGCGGACTACCGCGTGCGGATCTTTACCCCCGCGGACGAGCTGCCCTTCGCCGGCCATCCCACCCTGGGCACGGCGCACGCCTGGCTCACCGCGGGCGGACAGCCCCGGGACAAGGGCCACTTGGTGCAGGAATGCGGCGTTGGCCTGGTGCGCGTCCGTGCGGGCGGCCAGTCAGGGACCGCCGAATATGCGTTTGCCGCCCCGCCACTGCGGCGGTCCGGTCCGGTGGAGCAGGCCACGCTGGAACAGGCGGTGGCGAGCCTGGGCGTTGACCCCGTACGGGTCCTGGGCAGCAACTGGGTGGACAACGGTCCGGGCTGGATGGGCATTAGGCTGGACTCCGCGGAAACCGTCTTGGGCCTGCGCCCGGACTTTGCGGCCATGGGCTCCTTGAACCTTGGCGTCATTGGCGCCTATGGCGCGGGCGGCCCGGCGGATTACGAGGTCCGGGCGTTCGTTCCGAGCCTCGCCGTGCCGGAGGACCCCGTAACGGGAAGTGCCAACGCGGGCCTGGCCCAGTGGATGCGGCGGGAAGGCAACGCGCCGGAGAACTACACGGTCCAGCAGGGCACGGTGCTGGGCCGCGGCGGCCGTATCAGCATCACGAATGAAGCGGACACCACGTGGGTGGGCGGCGCCTGCCGGACCGTGGTCAGTGGCCGGGTAACCATCTAACCGGCAGCATCCGTCGGAGCGGCCCGGTCATCAATCCCGGCGGCCAGCCCGTCGATCCGTTCCAGTGCGCCGGTGAGCCGTTCCACGGTGGACCACAGTGCGGGATGCTGCCGACGGATGTCCTCCAGCGTGCTGCCGGCAGAGCGGAGCGCGCCAAGGTCGAAGCTGACATTGGTGCGCGCCCCGGCCACCGCTGCACGCAGGGCGCCGAACGCCACCACGACGTCGGCAACCAGGGCGCGGTTGCCGTTGGCTGCCAGCCAGGCAAGGTCATCCACGGCAGCGATGGCGCGGTCGCCGAGCACCGCGGAGGCCTTCGCGGCTTCCACCGAGGCGGCCCGGATGGCTTCATCGCGCTCTGGCCCCGATTCCAGCCGGAAGGCGGCACCGAAAGCCTGCGACGCCGTCGCATCCTCGTCTGCCAGCCGCAGCGCCTCCGCCCGAAGCGTCTGGGCGCGCGTCCGGATGCGCTCCACCTCGCCGCGGGCCCCGCCGTCGGCCTCTGTATAGCCGGCCACCATGGAGGTGAGCGACGCCGCCACCGCCAGCATCAGGCCAGTCCCGGCGCCGCCGCCGGGGGAGCCGGTGGACTCGGCCAGCGCGCGCGTCCACTCCTCAACGGTGGAGCCTTGGGTGGTCACGGCAGCAGAATCATCCATGGCATCCAGTGTGCCCGCTCACCGGGGCGGCAGCGTGGTATTCCCACCCAGTGGCGGCGTCCGGCGCGGAACGGTGCGCCGCTGGCGGGTGGCCTCGATGGCCGAGGCCAGGTGCAGCAGGGTGCTGTCGGTGTAGGCCCGTCCGGCGATGGTCAGCCCCACCGGCATGCCAGTGTCGGCCATGGTCCCCATGGGAACCGTGACGGTGGGAATGCCCAGGTGCCGGACCGCCAGGTTGCCGTTTGCAACCCATACGCCGTTGCGCCATGCCAGCTCTGCCGAAGCCTCGTTTGTGTCGGCGTCCGCAGGTCCAACATCGGCTGCCGCCGGAAAGATGACGGCGTCCAGGCCGAGCCGGTCCATCCAATCCTCGAGGTCGATCCGCCGGGTCTCCTCCAGCCCGCGCAGGCCTTGGGCCAGATGCGGAATGTCCTCCAGGGCCGGGATCCCGCATTCGCGTGCCCGCTCCACGTACCCGGCAGGGTCGAAATCCAGTTCGGCGTAGCGGTCCGGCAGCGCCCCGTCCGGATGCGGAAAGATGCGGGGACCGTCGACGTCGGCAAGGCGGTTCAGGGACGGGTCGCCGTTGGCGTCGAGGAAGTCGTTCCAGGACCACATGGACAGATCCCAGAGCTCGTGTTCGAGGTATGCCGTGCTAACAAGTCCGCGGGTGGCGATGGTGGGTGCACCGGGGCGGTCCCCCTCGTAATTGCTGACCACGGGAAAATCCACCTCGACCACCTGGGCGCCTGCGGCCTCCAGGTCACCCCTTAGGCGCTGCCACAGCTCCAGCACTGAGGGCCTGGTAAGGATTTTCTGGCCGGTGGGGCCGCCAAAACCCGGTGCCGGGTTCGTTCCGGCACCGGGATCGGCATTGATGTACATCCGCGGAACTCCGAAGCGCCGCCCGTCGAGGGCGCGTTCGGCCGACTCCCTGTCCGCGACCGCAAGGGAAGCATAGTCAGCAGGCCGCACGCTGTCCGCCGTCGGGATCTCCACCCAGGGCTGTGTGCGCCAGAAGTCACCGCGGGTCCGGCCGTCGTCGGCGACGATGACGTCCAGGACCTCAAGGAGGTCCGGCATGCTGCGTGTATGCGGAACCACCACGTCCATGGTGGGTACCAGTGGCCAGTTCCCGCGGACGGAGATGACTCCCCGGGACGGCGTGTACGCGCACAGGGCGTTGTTGGAGGCCGGGGCCCGGCCGGAGGACCAGGTTTCCTCGCCGAGTCCGAACGCGGCGAAGCTGGCCGCCGTCGCGGTTCCGGAACCGTTGGACGAACCCGAGGCGAACGCCGCCGTCAGGTACTCGGCGTTATAGGGGCTTTCCGCCCGCCCGTACAGCCCGCGCTGCATGCCGCCGTTGGCCATCGGCGGCATGTTGGTCAATCCGATCAGCACCGCTCCGCCCGCCCGGAGCCGTTCGATGGTGAAGGCATCCGTGCGCGCCACAAGATGTTCGAAGGCAGGAGAACCTGCGGCGACCGTCAGCCCCCGGACTTGGAAGCTGTCCTTCGCCGTGTACGGTATCCCGTCCAACGGCCCCAACAGGGCACCGGCAGCGCGTCGTCCATCCGATGCCCGCGCTTCGGCGAGGACATCGGGGTTCATGACCACCAGGGCGTTCAGCCGGATTCCGTCCTGGTCATATGCCGCGATCCGCGCCAGGTATTGGCGGACCAGCTCCTCGCTGCTCACGAGTCCGGTTTCCATGGCATCGCGGAGCTCCGCAATCGAGGACTCGACGACGTTGAAGTGGCTCATCGTGCGCCCCTGCCGGCAGGCTGCTGCTGGGTGATGCAGTGGATGCCGCCGCCGAAGGCGAAGATATCGCGGGCATCCACGAGTTCCACCGCGCGGCCCGGATACGCCTCGGCCAGGATGTCCGCGGCCACCTTGTCGTTCGGGTCTTCAAAGGCGCAGAGCACCACAACGCCGTTGGCGACGTAGTGGTTGATATAGGACCAGTCGACGAAACCACTTCCGTCGTCCAGGACTGTCGGGGCGGGAACGTCGATGATGCGCAGGCGGCGGCCTGCAGCGTCCACCGCATCCTCGAGGATGCTGCGGAGCTCCCGGGTGACCCGATGGTCGGGGTGGCGCGGATCCTCCTGCCGGTGCAGCAGGACGGTGCCGGGTGCTGTGAATGCGGCCACGATGTCGACGTGTCCGCGTGTGCCGAACTGGCCGTAGTCGCGGGTGAGCCCGCGGGGCAGCCAGATGGCTTTGGTGGTGCCGAGCCGGGCGTGGACTTCCGCCTCAACCGTTGCTTTGGTGGCGCCCGGGTTGCGGCCAGGGTCCAGCTGCACGGTTTCTGTCAGCAGGACTGTACCCTCGCCGTCCACATGGAAGCCGCCGCCTTCATTGACCAGGCTGCTGCTGTGGACGGTGGCGCCGGCCCGGCCGGCGATAACTGCCGCCAGGCGCCGGTCTTTGTCCCATGCGGCCCAGTCCTGGCCTCCCCACCCGTTGAACACCCAATCGACGGCCGCAACTTGTCCTCCCTCCCCGAGCACGAAAGTAGGGCCGGAGTCCCGCAGCCACGCATCATCGAGAGGCGTTTCGACGACGGCGATGTCGCCGCCCAGTTCGGTGCGTGCGGTCTCGGCATCGGCTGGGCGCGCCACCACAGTGACCGGCTCGTACCGGGCCAAGGTCCTGGCAACGGTTCCCCAGGCGTTGCGGGCTCTTGCCAGCGTGCTGCTGCCGGCCGTACCGAACGTGGCGTTGGCTGGCGGAAATGCCATCCAGGTCCGGGTGTGAGGATGCCATTCGGCGGGCATCAGGGGCGCTGCGGGTGAAATGGGCTCCATGGTTCGGAAAGTCCTCGTATCGGAATGGTGCAGCTTCATTGCTGCACTATAAATGAATGACGTTCATTTATAGTGCAGCATGAGGCGGCCGGGATGCAAGGAAGGGCCGGGAGCTGGGTGTTCTGGTGGTCCGGTTACGCGGGCAGGAGTGCGGCGAGGCCGTCGATCAGGGCTTCGAGTCCGAGTGTGAAGGCGGCATCCGCCGACTTGCCGCCTGAGTGGGCCGCGCTGCGTACGGCGGCGGTGAAGTGCGGGGTGGACTCCGCCATGGAGCCCGGGTCAAAGATGTCCGCCGGTGCGGTCACGTCGTAGGCGGATCCGAAGATAAAGGACTCAAGAGCCACGATGGACGGCACGATCCGATCCTCGGGGAACCCCGCATCGGCGAATCCTCGGGTGACGGTTTCGTACATGGCCAGCGTCTGCGGTGCGTCGGTGACGGGCAGGACTGCGATCACCGGAATCAGTGGGGTATGTTCCGCAAAAACATTGCGGTAGCTCCACGCCCAGCCGCGCACGGCGTCACTCCAGGGCGCCGTGCCGAACAGGGAAACATCCACCAGTGACGCGAGATGGTCCTCCACGAGAAGGAGGACGTCGCGCTTTGCCGCCACGTGGTTATAGAGGGCGGACGGGGCCACGTCCAGCTCCTTGGCCAGGGCGGCCATGGTGAGCCCGTCGTAACCCTTGCGCTTGACGAGCTTCAGTGCTGCCACCGTAATTCCGGCTTTGTCCAGGACTGCCGCGGAGGGCCGGCCGGCACGCCGTTTTCCGCCGCCCGGGGTGTCGGTGGAGGGTCCTTGGGCAGCAGGTACTGCAGGCATTACGGCCCTTTCTGTGGTGGTTCCTGCATTATTCCACCCGCCGCCTTCCGGTCGGGCCAGGAAGCGGCTACGCTAAATAATGAACGCCGTTCATTTAGTTGGCATTCATCGACTTGGACCCACGCTGTGTGGGCTGCAGAGAGGACATCATGCTGAACCTGAACCGAGACGTCGTGGTCGTCGGAGCGGGACCGTCGGGGCTTACAGCTGCACGCGAGCTCAGGCGGGCCGGCCTTACCGTTGCCGTGCTGGAGGCGCGCGACCGCGTCGGGGGGCGGACCTGGACCGACACCGTGGATGGTGCCGTGCTGGAGATAGGCGGTCAATGGGTTTCGCCGGACCAGACCGCGCTCCTCGAACTGCTGGATGAACTGGGGCTGGAGACCTATCCGCGCTACCGCCGCGGCGAGTCGATATACATCGGCGCGGACGGCATTCCCGTGCGCTACGCGGGCGGTTCGTTTCCCGTGGACCCGGCCACCGCAGTCGAAATGGCACGGCTGACCGGGCTGCTGGATGCCCTGGCCGCCGAAATCGGCGCGGCAGAGCCATGGGCCCATCCCAAAGCCCGCGAACTGGACACCATCTCCTTCCACCAGTGGCTGCGTGCGCAGTCGGACAGCGAGGAGGCGTGCAACAACATCGGCCTGTTCGTTGCCGGCGGCATGCTGACCAAACCGGCGCACTCCTTCTCCGCCCTGCAGGCCGTGCTGATGGCCGCGTCGGCAGGCTCCTTCAGCCATCTCACGGATGAGGATTTCATCCTGGACCGGCGCGTGGTGGGCGGGATGCAACAGGTCTCGCTGCTCCAGGCGGAGGAGTTGGCGGACGACGTCGTCCTGGACAGTCCCGTCCGCACCATCCGGTGGGGCGGGGGGGACAGCGCCGGCGTCACCGTCATGTCCGACCGCGCCACCGTCAACGCCCGCTTTGTCATCATGGCCGTGCCGCCCAACCTGTACTCCCGCGTATCCTTCGACCCGCCGCTGCCGCGGCGCCAGCACCAGATGCACCAGCATCAGTCGCTCGGCCTGGTGATTAAGGTGCATGCGGTCTACCGGACGCCCTTCTGGCGGAACTCCGGGCTTTCCGGCACCTGCTTCGGTGCCGGATCTCTGGTCCAGGAGGTGTACGACAACACCAATCACGGGGATGCGCGCGGGACGCTGGTGGGTTTCGTTTCGGACGAAAAAGCCGACGCCGTCTTCGAATTGGGTGCCGACGAGCGCAAGGGGGCCATCCTGGAGTCCATTGCCGGTTTCCTGGGCGCCGAGGCCCTGGAGCCCGAGGTTTACTACGAATCCGACTGGGCCTCCGAGGAATGGACCCGCGGTGCGTATGCCTCAAGTTACGACCTGGGAGGGCTTCATCGGTACGGCAAGGACCAGCTGGCTCCGGTTGGCCCCATCTACTGGTGCTCCTCGGACCTTGCCGCCGAGGGCTACCAGCACGTGGACGGCGCTATCCGGATGGGCCAGTTCACCGCCGCGAGGATTTCAGCTGTCGCGGGGACATCCGTTGACGCGATGACGGGAATTCCGGGAGGAATCTAGCCGGACCCGCTACAGCTGAACAACAAAGCGGGGCCCGTCCGGAGAATCTCCGGACGGGCCCCGCTTTATGCCGTGGCTCTGGATCTACTCCGGAACCACCAAGGCAGGAGTGTCCTGCCGAAGGGTCTCGCCGCGGAAGAACCCGGGCCGCAGCCGGGACATGATGACCATGAAGACGGCCCCGAGGGCGAGGATGCCGACGCCGAGCACGAAGACCAGCCCCACTCCGAAGAGTTCCGATCCGCTGCCGAATTCCGGTGCCAGGCTGTCCACCGCCGTCTGCAGGAACACCACCAGCAGGCCGAGTCCGCCCAGCAGCGGGCATGCCAGCCGGAACACGAAGTTGCGGATGCTGCTGAAAAGGCTGTTGCGGAAGTACCAGGCGCAGGCGAATGCCGTGAGGCCGTAGTAGAAGCAGATCATCAGGCCGAGGGCAAGGATTGTGTCATTGAGGACGTTTTCGCTGACCACATGCATCACGGCGTAAAAACCCGCGGAAAGAATCCCGGCCGCTATGGTGGCGAAGCCCGGCGTCGCGAATCTGCTGAGCCGGTTGAACGGCGCGGGCAGTGCGCCATAGTGCGCCATGGCAAGCAGGCTGCGGGACGGAGAGGTGAACGTGGACTGAAGCGAGGCCGCGGAGCTGGACAGCACGGCCAGGGACATCAGGATGGCGAACGGACCCATGATGGGTGACGCCAGCGCCGTGAAGATATTCGCGTGGTTTTCCTCGTTGTTCAGGCCCAGGCCCTGGGTGCCTACTCCGGCGAACATCATGGTGGCGATGCTGACCAGGAGGTAGATGCCAAGGACAATAACGGCGGTGAGGGTTCCGGCGACGCCGGCCGTCTTCTTGCCGTTGGCTGTTTCCTCATTAACGGTCAAACACACGTCCCAGCCCCAGTAAACGAAGATGGACAGCGAGATGCCTGCTGCGACCTGGCCGAACGTCTCGATCCTTGTAACGTCGAACCATTCCCAGCTGAACGGGATGGACGTTGCGGACGAGTTCCAGTTGGCGAATGCCATGGCGACAAACATCCCGAGCACCAGCAACTGGAAACCCACGAGTCCGTACTGCACCACCTTGGTGGCGTGCAGCCCCCGGTAGCTCACCCAGGCGGCCAGCGCCACGAAGACGAAGCACGTCGCGATGTTGAGGGGCTTGTTTGCTGCAAGGTCTGCCAGTCCCGGCAGGCCCGTAAGTTGCGCCATGAAGAGGTAGAAGAAGTCGACGGCCACCGCTGCAAGATTGGACAGCACAATGATGTTCGCGGCGAGCAGGCCCCACCCGCCCATCCATCCCACCCACGGACCGAACGCCTTGGTGACCCAGGTGAAGGTGGTGCCGCTGTCCGGCGAGTCGGCATTGAGCTCGCGGTAGGCCAGGGATACCAGGATCATGGGGATGAACCCGATGAGGAAGATGACGGGCAGTTGGAGCCCGGCTTCATTGATGGTGGGGCCCAGCGCGCTCGTCAGCGTATACGCCGGGGCGATCGTGGAGATTCCAATGACGACGACGGCTAGGAGGCCGAGTTGCCCGCCTTTCAGTCCTTTCGGACTAATGCCGTGCGGCGCTGGGGCCACGGCGGCTCCGTTGCCGCCGGAGTTGGTGCGGATGCTTTGGGTCATGTCGCTCCCTTTCTGGGTATCGGCACAGCTCCATGAAACAGCAGTTTGCTGCTGAGGGGTGCCGTGGGACGCAACCGTCGCGAATGTTGCATGAGACGGCCGTCACTAAATGAAGGACGTTCATTTAGTATTGACTGGGTGGGGGCGTGAGGCAAGCTAAAAATGAATAAAGTTCATTTGAGACAGGCCGGCCGACGGCTCGAGCGGGTCCCGCCCTCAATGATCAAATGGAGAAGCTCTGTCACTTAGCCAGGGAGGACCCCATCACCGCAACCCCACTCCAACGCCACCGGTACAGCTACGGACCGGATCCCAGCCAATGGGGCGAACTTTTCTTCCCCGGCACCGGGGAAGGGGCCGAGCGCCCGCGCGGCGTCGCCGTCGTGATCCACGGCGGCTACTGGCGCTCCCGCTACGGTGCGGAGTTGGGCGAGCCGTTGGCCCTGGACCTGGCCCGCAAAGGCATCCCCGCATGGAACCTGGAATACCGGCGCGCCGGCAATGGCGGCGGTTGGCCCGCCACGTTCCAAGACATCCTGGCCGGGATCGGCAAGCTCCGGGACCTCGCGGACGGGCACGGCCTGGACCTGGGCCGGGTGGTGGCGCTGGGACATTCTGCCGGCGGACATCTCGCCGTCTGGGCGGCCGGGCAGCAGGCGGAACACGGCGTCCGCCTCACCGGCGTGGTCAGCCAGTCGGGCGTGCTCAACCTGGCGCTGGCGGAGGAGCTGAACCTCAGCGATGGTGCCGTGGCCAACCTGCTGGGCGGGCCGTCGTCGGCCGTTCCGGAACGGTACCGCAGCGCGGACCCCATGGCCGCGCTGCCGCTGGACGTGCCGGTAGTGGCCGTCCATGCCGAGGACGACGCCGACGTCCCCCTCGCGCTGTCCGCCACCTACGTTGCGGCGGGCGCAGCCGGCGGGGTCCCCGCGCGGCTGGTAATCGTCCCGGGGGACCACTTCGCGCTGATCGACCCTACCGCGGAGGCATACCGGACGTGCCGGGAGCTGGTCCGGGAGCTCTTAACGTAAGCCCCGAAACGCGAATTCTGGCAGAGTATGTCCATGCTCACAGTGATCGGCGAAGGCCTTGTTGACGTTGTCCAGCGCGCTTCCGGAATTGAGGCGCACGTGGGCGGCAGTCCGCTCAATGTCGCGGTGGGGCTGGCCCGCCTTGACCACCCCGTACAGTTCATCGGCCGCTACGGACGCGACGCGTACGGCGACTCCGTGGCCGCGCATCTCCGCTCCAGCTCGGTGATGCTTCCGATGGGTGCCGATGACCTCCCCACGAGCGTGGCCACCGCCCTGATTGACGACGACGGCGCCGCCACCTACACCTTCGACCTCACCTGGGAGCTTCCCGGCCTGCCCGAGCGGCTCGCCTTCATGCTGCAGGGAACCACCCTGCTGCACACCGGATCCATTGCGACGATGCTGGCGCCGGGGGCCAAAGAGGTACTTGCCGCCGTCGAATTCGCCCATCCGCACGCCACCATCAGCTTTGATCCGAACTGCCGGCCTAGCATCATCACGGACGTGGATTATGCCCGGAGGCAGGCGGAAAAGTTCGTCACGCTGGCGGACGTGGTGAAGGCTTCGGACGAGGACCTGGAGTGGCTCTACCCGGGCCAGGATCCGCTGGAATCCGCACGCCGCTGGCTCAAGCTGGGCGGCTCGGAAGGGCCGGCCATGGTGGTGGTGACGCGCGGCTCCGCGGGCCCGTGGGGTATCACCGCGGCCGGGGAAGCGCACGCCGCGGCGCCACGCGTGCAGGTGGCGGACACCGTGGGTGCGGGGGATTCCTTCATGGCGGCGCTGCTCTCCGGACTGGTGGACCGCGGCCTGGACGGGGCCCAGAACCGCAAGGACCTGCGGGAACTTCCGGCGGAGGGCCTGGGGGAGCTGCTGGCGCATGCGGCCAAGGCTGCTGCGGTGACCGTGTCGCGCCCAGGGGCGAATCCGCCCACGCGGGCGGAGATGAACGGCGTTCCCGTGGAGTAGCCGGGGAGGCTGTCCCTAAGGCCTGCGGGCCCAACGGCCCTATCGCTGGTCCGCCAAGGCGCCCATGCTGGGCAGATGACCGGTGAACTGGCACTGCCCCCCGCTGTCGAACGCCATCCGTCCGCTAACTATGCCTTGCACCCGGACCGTCTCTGGGTCCGCCTGCTGCGCGCCGCCGTCGGTATCTTCGTGCTCGTGGCCATCATCCAGAAGACCTACGATGCGACGCTGCCAGGCAACGATGTGGACATCGCCCAGCTCTATTCGGAATTCACGGTGCAGGCGAACCTCGTCCTTGGACTTGTGCTCCTGGTTTCCGCCGCGCGGCCAAGGGCAGGATTGCCGCAGTGGTGGGACCACCTGTTCGGCGCCCTCGTCCTCTATCTGGTGATGACCGGCATCATCTACATCGTCCTGATAGCCCCTGCAAACGAGCCCTGGTGGAGCTGGGACCTCTACTGGCCGCAGATGGCGCACCACCGGCTGGCACCCGTGTTCGTTGCGCTGGACTGGCTGCTGGTGACCAAGACTGCCCGCGGCGCGTGGTGGCGTCCCCTGGCGTGGTTGGGCTACCCCACCGCTTTCCTCGTCTTTTCCTGGCTGCGCGGCGGCATGGATGGCTGGTACGTCTATGACTTCCTTGATCCGACCCTCGAAGGTGGCTGGTCGGCCGTCCTCATCACAACGGCGGAAGTACTTTTCGCGTTCCTCCTGGCCGGCCTCCTGGTGCACCTGGCCGGAAACCTTCGCGCCGGGCATGGTGGCCTTGGGTCCCGGGATGCACCGGCGTCGCTTTCACCATAGGCTGGCCGGGTGGATACAGGTACCGTGAATTCCCGCGAACAGGGCGGGCAGGTCGACAGGCAGTCGCGCATTCTTGAAGCAGCGCTGGAACTGCTGTCGCGCCACGGGATCTCTGGTGTCAGCATGCGCGCGGTGGCGCGCGAAGCGGGAGTCGCCCTCGGCCTGGTGAACTATTACTACGAGGACAAGTCGAGCCTGATCCGCGCGGCATTGCACAGTGTTGACAAGCACGACCTCGCACTGGTTGCGCCGGACCCTGCACTGCCCCCGGACGAGCAGCTCCGGAATGCACTCCACCGTGTCGCGGGTCCGGACCTCTTGACCACGCGCTACCTGTCCCTGCGCCTCCATCTGTGGGCGCTCGCGAAGGCGGACGACGATTTCGCCCTGATCAATGCCGCGGCGTTCGACCGATACCTGGACGGGCTTGCGGCGCTGATCGGGAATGCCAAGCCGCAGCTGTCCGCCAAAGAATGCAGGGAGCGGGCTGCCGACATCGTTGTCCTGCAGAACGGCATGTGGCTCACTGCGCTCCTTGGTGTGGACAAGGAATCGATCCGCCGGAGCATCGCCCGCACGGAGGAGATCGCCTTCGCGGCGTAGTGAATAACAGTTGCAGTTTCCACGCGACTTTGCCGTGCCCGAAAAAATTTGAACACTTGTCCAGTTTTCCTATTGAACACTTGTTCAAGGTGCACTAATCTCCTTGGATATGACCTGCACCACATCGGCTGAGGTCAGCTAGAAGGAGTCTGCAGCATGACAAGAAACAGCTACGACTACGTCATCGTGGGCGGCGGAAGTGCGGGGTCCGTCCTCGCCGACCGGCTGAGCGAAGGGGGCCAGAGCAGCGTCCTGGTCCTCGAAGCGGGGCGCAGCGACTACCCCTGGGACCTTTTTATCCAGATGCCCGCCGCACTGACCTTCCCCAGCGGGAATCCCCTTTATGACTGGCGCTACGAGTCGGACCCGGAGCCCTACATGGGCGGCCGCCGCGTGGCACACGCCCGCGGCAAGGTCCTGGGCGGCTCAAGCTCGATCAACGGCATGATCTTCCAGCGCGGAAACCCCCTCGACTACGAGCGATGGGGCGCCGATCCCGGCATGGAGAGCTGGGACTTTGCGCATTGCCTGCCGTACTTCAACCGGATGGAAAACGCGCTCGCAGCCGACCCGGACGATGAACTCCGCGGACACGATGGCCCGCTGGTCCTGGAACGCGGTCCCGCCACAAACCCGCTGTTCCAGGCGTTCTTTTCCGCCGCACAGGAGGCCGGCTACCCGCTGACCGACGACGTCAACGGCTACCGCCAGGAAGGCTTTGCCGCGTTCGACCGCAACGTGCACAAGGGTCAGCGGCTCTCCGCGTCCCGCGCCTACCTGCGGCCCAGCCGCGGCCGGAAGAACCTGACCGTGCTGACGCGGGCGATGGCCACCAAGATCAACTTCACGGGCAGCGTGGCCACCGGCGTCACCTACCGCCGCAACGGCAAGACCCACCAGGTGAACGCGGGTGAGGTAATCCTGGCCGGCGGCGCCATCAACACCCCGCAGCTGCTCCAGCTCTCCGGCGTCGGCGACGCCGCCCACCTGAACACCCTGGGCATCAACTCGGTAGTCAACCTGCCCGGCGTCGGACAAAACCTGCAGGACCACCTGGAGGTCTACATCCAGCACGCCTGCACCCAGCCGGTGTCCATGCAGCCGGCCCTGGACCTCTGGCGCATGCCCTGGATCGGCATGCAGTGGCTCTTCGGCCGGAAGGGCCCGGCCGCCACCAACCACTTCGAGGGCGGCGGTTTCGTCCGCTCCAACGAGGATGTGGCGTACCCGAACCTGATGTTCCACTTCCTCCCGGTCGCCGTCCGCTACGACGGCCAGAAGGCGGACGCCAAGCACGGCTACCAGGTGCACATCGGGCCCATGTACTCGGACGCCCGCGGCACCCTCAAGATCAAGTCCACCGACCCCACGGTGCACCCGTCCATGGTGTTCAACTACCTGTCCACGGACCAGGACCGCCGCGAATGGGTCGAGGCCATCCACGTGGCCCGCGACATCCTGGGCCAGTCCGCCATGAGCCCCTTCAACGGCGGCGAACTCTCGCCCGGCCGTGCGGTGCAGACCGATGCCGAGATCCTTGACTGGGTTGCCCGCGACGCCGAGACGGCGCTGCACCCGTCCTGCACCGCCAAGATGGGCCCGGACTCCGATCCGATGGCCGTGGTTAATCCCCTGGACATGACCGTGCACGGCACGCGCGGCCTCCGCGTAGTCGACGCGTCCGCCATGCCCTATGTCACCAACGGCAACATCTACGCACCCGTGATGATGCTCGCCGAAAAGGCAGCGGACCTGATCGCCGGCAAGGCACCCTTGGCGCCGCAGCAGGCGGAGTTCTACCGGCATGGCATCAGCCCGCTGCAGCGGAATGCCGCCGCTGCCCCGGCAGGCAGGGCCTAGGCATGATTGATGCACAGGAAAAGGAGCAACCATGACAGCCACTGTTGAGCAGGCACACCAGGCAGGCCAAGCGCAGGACACCATCAAGGGCCTGTACATCGACGGCGCCTGGCAGCAGGCGTCCGACGGCGGCACAACAGTCGTGCGCTGTCCTGCGGACGGCATTGACGTCGCAGTTGTCGCCAAGTCGACGCCGGAGGACGCGGAGCGGGCCATCGCCAGTGCACGTGCAGCGTTCGACGGCGGCCCCTGGCGCCGGCTCACCGACCTTGAACGCGGGGCGGTCATGCTCCGCGTGGCGGAACTGCTGGAGCGGGACAAGGCCGCCTACGCCCGGGCCGAGGCGCTCGACACCGGCAAGCGCCTCGTCGAAGCCGAATACGACATCGACGATATTGCCGCGTGCTTCCGGTACTACGGCAAGATCGCCGGCCTGGATGCTGGGCGGGTGATCGACACCGGCCGCGCGAATGCCATCAGCCGCGTGGTGTACGAGCCGCTGGGCGTCTGTTCCCTGATTGCCCCGTGGAACTACCCGCTCCTCCAGGCCGCCTGGAAGGTGGCCCCGGCGCTTGTCGCGGGGAACTCTTTCGTGCTCAAACCCAGCGAGCTCACGCCCTCCACCGCCGTCCTGCTCATGGAGACCCTTGCGGAAGCCGGGGTTCCCGCCGGCGTCGCAAACCTGGTGACCGGAAGCGGGTCGAAGGTGGGCGGCCCGCTCAGCTCCGACCCGCGCGTCGACCTCGTCTCCCTGACCGGCAGCCTGGCCACCGGCCAGACCATCATGGCCGCCGCCGCGGAGACGGTGAAGCGCGTCGCCTTCGAGCTCGGCGGAAAGAACCCCAACGTCGTCTTCGCTGACGCGGACTGGGACGCCGCCGTCGACAACGCCCTGACTGCGGTGTTCCTGCACTCCGGCCAGGTCTGCTCGGCAGGGGCGCGGCTCGTCGTCGAAGAGTCGATCGCAGAGCGCTTCGTGGCTGAAGTGGTGGAGCGGGCGCAAAAGATCCGGATGGGCGGGCCATTCGATCCCGACGCCGAGACGGGGCCGCTCATCTCCGCCAAGCACCGCGACCAGGTCCACGCCTATGTCCAGGCCGGCATCGCGGAGGGCGCTGAGCTGTTGTGCGGCGGCTATATCCCGCACGAGGGACCGCTCGCGGACGGCTTCTTCTACCCGCCCACCGTGCTCGGCAACTGCCGCTCCGGCATGAGCGTGCTGCGGGAGGAGTCATTCGGCCCGGTGCTGACCGTCGAGACATTCCGGACCGAGGACGAGGCCGTGGCCATCGCCAATGACACGGAGTACGGCCTGGCCGGGGCAGTCTGGACGTCGGACGCGTCGAAGGCGCAACGCGTCGCAGCCGCGCTGAGGCACGGAACTGTATGGATCAACGACTACCACCCGTATGTTCCCCAGGCGGAGTGGGGCGGTTTCGGGAAGTCCGGTATCGGGCGTGAACTTGGCCAGGCAGGCCTTAATGAGTACCGGGAGGCAAAGCACATCTGGCAGAACATCCAGCCCGCGCCCAGCGGCTGGTTCGGCTCATTGCCGGAGGAAGTGGAGGCGGCCGACGCCGACTAGGCAACAGCATTGGGGGAAACGCCAGGGCGCCGCAACGGCGCGGCGCCCTGGCCGAGTGTTTCACCTGCGTCCAATGGCGGCCGCAGGTCATCACCGTCGTGCTTTTCTGACTTAGGAGTTCAATTGATGGAACCCAGCAAGAGTACTGATTCAAGCGGCATGGACCAGTTCGGTTATGCCCAGACCCTGGACCGCAGCATCGGCAAATTCGCCAGTTTCGCGGCCGGAGTCAGCTACATCTCCATCCTCACGGGCGTTTTTCAGCTGTTCTATTTTGGTTTCGCCATGGCCGGCCCGGCCTACGCCTGGTCCTGGCCGCTTGTTTTCGCCGGACAGCTGATGGTGGCCTTGTGCTTCGCGGAACTGGCGGGACGCTACCCCGTGGCAGGTTCAGTGTATAACTGGGCCAAACGGCTCTCCTCCGGTACCTTTGCCTGGCTGGCAGGGTGGCTGTTGTTGATTTCCTCCATTGTGGCGCTGGGCGCCGTAGCCCTTGCCCTGCAGCTCACCCTGCCGCAGATCTGGTCCGGGTTCCAGGTCATTGGCGATGGTACGGGCCCCTACGACTACGCCGTCAACGGCGTCCTGCTCGCGAGCATCATGATCGGGATCTCCACCCTTATCAACGCCTTCGGCGTGAAACTCATGACCAAGATCAACAGCGTGGGCGTGTTCGTTGAACTTGCGGCCGCTGTGCTGCTGATCCTGGCCCTCGGCTGGCACATGCTCCGCGGCCCCGGCGTGCTCTTCGAAGCCAAGGGATTCGGGGAAGACCACCCGCTGGGCTTCTTCGGAGTGTTCATCATCGGCGCCATGGCATCGGGCTACGTGATGTACGGCTTTGACACCGCCAGTTCATTGGGTGAGGAAACCAAGGACCCGAAGCGTACCGCGCCCAGGGCAATCCTGCGGGCCATCACGGCCTCTTTCGTATTAGGCGGACTGATCCTGCTCACGGGCCTCCTGGCCGCTCCGGACCTCAGCGATCCCAAGCTTGGCTCCGCCGATGGTGGGCTGCAGTACATTGTGCTCTCCGTGTTGGGAGGCCCGTTCGGCAAGGCGTTCCTGGTCTGCATCGTGGTGGCCGTTATGGTCTGCACGCTGGCCGTCCACGCCGCCGCCATCCGCATGATGTTTGCAATGGCCCGCGACAACAACCTTCCGTTCAGCCGCCACCTGGGCAAAGTGCATCCGGTCCGGAAGACTCCCACTGTCGCCGCCATCGTGATCGGAATCATCGCGGTCATCCCGCTGATCGTGAACGTTTCCCAGCCAGCCATCTTCACCATCCTCTCCAGCATCAGCATCGTCCTGATCTACCTCTCCTACCTGCTGGTGACCGTACCCATGCTCCGTAACCGCCTGGCAAAGAAGTGGCCGCTGTCCGACGACGGCACGGAGCCCGGCTTCAGCCTGGGCAAATGGGGACTGCCGGTGAATGTCCTTGCCGTGGTCTGGGGCGGTGCCATGACGCTGAACCTGATCTGGCCGCGGCCGGAGATCTACAACTCGGTGCCACCGTTCGAGTGGTACCTGCAGTGGGGCGGGGTTATCTTCGTCGCCGCAGTCACCATTACCGGGGTCCTGATGTACCGCTTGAAGCTTCGGCACCAGACAGGTGTCCTCGCCGAGCACGCCGCGGCAGCCGTCGTGCCCCTGTCCAGAGGTCCCGTAGAGGCTGAACCTTCGGCTGGAATCCAGCTCGTGT
This sequence comes from Pseudarthrobacter sp. NPDC058362, assembly GCF_042723515.1. NCBI lineage: Bacteria > Bacillati > Actinomycetota > Actinomycetes > Micrococcales > Micrococcaceae > Pseudarthrobacter > Pseudarthrobacter sp. NPDC058362. Next base: position 49,258 of record NZ_JBHXIW010000006.1, read on the forward strand.
CGTCCACGGCAGGCCATGGTGTTGCATCAAGGGCAGGCACCGGCTCCTAGGTTCTGCACCTGCAGCGCACAGGAAAGGGCATCCCTTCGCGGTGGTGATTCGCGAAGGGATGCCTTTCCCTGGGTCAGTCGCCGTGGGGCTGGAAGGAGGCTCCGCCGTCGTCCGATACGAATACCCCGGTGGACGTCGCAGCGAAGATGCGCAGGCTGTCGCCGGAACCCGTGGCGGCGACAGCCATGACCTGGCCCTCCAGACGTCCCTTAGGTGCCCACGCGGTGCCGCCGTCGGACGAGGTGTGCACTGTTCCGTTGGGCTCCACGCCCACCGCGTCCAGCCCGCCGGCGAACGCGGCGAACTGGATCACCGGCCCGCCCTCCTGCAGCGCCCATGTCCGGCCGCCGTCCGTGGAGCGCTGGATGCCCGCCTCGGTGGTGGCCAGGACGGTGTCGGATTCCGGGTTACCGGCCAGCGCGGCGGGGGCGAACCCGGCATTCACCGCCTCCCAGGTGGAGCCGTCCTTGCTGATGCGGAGCGTCCCGTCGAAGGCGGCGATTCCGGACTTGGTGGTGGTCAACGTGTGGAAATCGGACTCGCCCTGCCGCGAGACTTCCTCCCAGGTGGCGCCGCCGTCCGTGCTGCGGATCAGGCCAACCGGGTTGGGGAGGGTGGAGTCATGGCCGGGATGCCCGGATGCGTAGAAGGTGCCCGGGTCCTTGGCGGCGGTAAAACCCATGAGGTCGATGGTGGGGCCGACCTTGACGGGGTCGGCGGTGACGTCGAACAGCCCTTCGTGCGTGGCCAGCAGGACCTTGCCGTCCGCGCCCACGCTTAGTCCGTGGACGTGCGCACTGGGCAGCGCGGACTGCGCGGCTGACGTTGTTGTCCTCTCGGGCGCAGCCCCGGGAGCGCAGGCGGCGAGGGAAAGGGCAAGGACGACGGCGGCTGCCGCGCTACCGGCGGCGCGCAGACGGAGCGTGGGGTTAGACATGGGGACAAGCCTATCGGGGCCCGGTGCGGCCCTTGCGGCGGGGGCGGTGCGTTCAGGACCTATGGCACTGCCCGCGGAACCGTAAACCACGGACGATGAAAGTGCCATGAACTCCTCCACACCGCACACCATCCTGCAGCGGCGCGACTTCCTGGGACTCTCCGTTGCCGCCGCCTCCGCCGCCCTCCTCACCGCCTGCACGCCTTCCGGCCGGTCCGGGGGCCAGCGCATCTACGCCGGTGATGCGGCCGTCCGCGCGGCCGAGGACGCGCGCCCATCCAGCGGCAAGACGGTTACGGCGGCACTGACCGCCGCTCCCTTCGCCGCGGACCTCGGCGCCGCCGCAGCGGGCGGGACGCTGTCCACCTGGGGATACGACGGGGCCATGAACGGCCCCCTGCTGCGCGGCTCCGTGGGCGATCGGCTGGAGGTGGCCCTCGCCAACCGTCTGCCGGAACCCACCAGCATCCACTGGCACGGTCTGGCCTTGGCCAACAGCCAGGACGGCGTGGAGAAGCTCACCCAGGAGGCCACCGCCGCGGGCGCCGGCTTCAACTACGGTTTCAAGCTCTCCCACCCGGGAACCTACTGGTACCACTCGCACATGGAGCTCCAGCGTGAACGCGCACTCTACGGTGCCCTGATCGTTGACGACCCGGACGAGCGCAAGGACTACGACCACGAGTGGGTCATTCTCCTGGACGACTGGCTGGACGGCGTCACCGGCAGCCCGGAGGAGGTCCTGGCCGAGTTGAACCAGGGCATGGGCTCCATGATGCGCGGCGGACACATGGCCATGGGTTCGGTAAGCCCGTTCCTTGGCGGGGACGCGGGGGACGTCCGTTACCCGCTGCACCTGTTCAACGGCCGGGTCCCGGCGGACCCGGACACCCTCGCCGCAAGGCCAGGGGACCGGGTCCGGCTGCGGATCATCAACGCCGCCGGGGACACCGCCTACCGGGTGGGCGCCCCGGGTGCCCGGCTGACGGTGACCCACACCGATGGGTTCCCCGTGGAGCCCAAGGATGCGGACGCCGTCGTGCTTGGCATGGGCGAGCGGATCGACGCGCTCCTCACCGTGCCTGCCGGCTGGACCCCGCTGATGGCCCTCCCCGAGGGCAAGGCCGGCCTGGCGCTGGGGCGCATCCGCGCCGGCAGCGGCAGGGAGCCAGTACCCGCCGCCCTGCCCTCCCGCATCAACGGCGAAGTGTTCGACGGCGGCCGCCTCACCTCCGCGGCTTCCGTCCGCCTTCCGCGCAAACCCGTGACCGTCCGCCATGCCGTGCGCCTGACAGGTTCGATGATGGGCTACAACTGGGGGATCAACGGCCGCCGCTTCGCCATGGATTCACCGTATGACGGTGCGCTCGCGGTCCGGCAAGGGGACCGCGTACAGCTGGACTTCATTAACCCGAGCGTGATGTGGCACCCCATGCATCTGCACGGGCACACGTTCCAGATCGGCGAGTCCGGCGCCCGGAAGGACACCGTGATTGTGCGGCCCGGAGCCACGGTGTCCGTGCTGTTCGACGCCGACAACCCTGGCCAGTGGCTGTACCACTGCCACAACGCCTACCACGCCGCCAGCGGGATGATGGGTGTCCTCAGCTACGTCCGCTGATGCCCCGTAGACTGGCAGGATGCGGCTGGTAGCAAGCGATATCGACGGAACAATCCTGGGTCACGACGGGAAGATCAGCGCCCGCACCGTCCGCGCGTTCCACGCCTGCCGGGATGCGGGCATCGAGCTTGTCTTCGTCACAGGCCGGCCGCCGCGCTGGCTGCACCCGCTGGAAGAGCAGCTCGGGCACACGGGCCGGGTGATCTGCTCCAACGGCGCCGTCGTGTGGGACCTGGAAGCGGACAAGCTCGTGTCCGCCCGCACCCTGACCACCGACGCCGTGCTGGAACTGCGCCGGATCATCAAGCAGCTTCGGCCCGCGGCTCTCTTCGCCGTGGAAACCCTGGACGGCTTCCACCTGGAGCCCGGCTTCATCGAGAACGGCTCCAGCGAACTGCTGGGCGAATTCACGCCCGCCCCGCTGGCCGCGACGCTCGCCGCCGGCGAAGCCGTGGCCAAGTTCCTGGCGATTGTCCGGGAGGGCACCGCAGATGACTTCCTGGCGCAGGTGCGCCCCGCCGTCGCGCATTTGGCGTCCGCCACCCACTCCGCGCCCAACGTGGCGATGCTGGAGCTGGCCGTACCCGGCGTCAACAAAGCGGTCACCCTCGCCGGGTACGCAGCGACCCTGGGGATCGACGCCGCCGACGTGGTGGCCTTCGGCGACATGCCCAACGACATCGAGATGCTCCGCTGGGCAGGGCACGGGTACGCGATGGCCAGTGGCCACCCGGAGGCGATCCGCGCCGCCGGCCGGCAGGCGCCGCATTTTGATGACGACGGCGTTGCGCAGGTCCTCGAGGAACGGCTGGCAGCCTTGGGCGTCAGACTATAAGCCTGCTGTCAGCTGGCGCTCACCCCGCGTTCATCTTGGCTTCCTACCTTGGAGTAGGGAAATCGATGAGGGGGTAACGATGGGCAGAAGCGTCAAACGCCATACGCTGGACGGACCGGTGCGCAAGGTCTCGCCGGCGCCGCACTGGAAGAAGCTCCGGCAGGGCGACCGGGTCCGCGTACAGCTGGCTCCCGGCTTCGAAACCGGCGGGATCGTAGATGCCGTAACGGCCGACCACGAGGCCGTGTGGGTCCACCTGGACGACGGAGCCGGCCGCACGCTCCTGCACTGCAGCGACAGCGTGGACATCCGGCGCGGGGACGCCTGACCGGCGCCTGAAACCGGTACGCTCACGGAGTGAGCCTGCCATTTTTCGAGGACCGCCCGGCCGCCTTGGCGCACCGCGGGTTTTCCCGCGAAGGGCTGGAAAACTCCATGGCCGCGTTCCGCGCCGCCGTCGACCTCGGCTTCCGGTACCTGGAAACGGACGTTCACACCACGTCCGACGGCGTTCCGCACCTTTTCCACGACAGCACCCTGAAGCGCGTGACCGGCAACCCCGGCAGGATCTCCGGCCTGGCCGCGGACCAGGTGGCGCAGGCCAGAATCGGGGGCACGGAGCAGGTTCCCCGGCTGGATGCCCTGCTTCTGGAGCTGCCGGAGGCGCTGCTGAACCTGGACATCAAGGATTGGAACTCCGTGGAGTCGGTGGCGGCTGTGATTGAACGCCACCAGGCCCACCACCGGGTCCTAATTACCAGCTTTTCGGACCGGCGGCGCCGGGCGGTCCTTAAACGCCTGTCCCGCCCCGTGGCTTCCTCCGCCGGACTCACCCTCAGCGCCGTCTTCACGCTGTTGGGCCCCGCCCTTCCCACGCGGCTCTTCCGGCGCGTGATGCCGCGGATCCTGCACGACGTCCACGCGCTCCAGGTTCCCGTCCGCTACGGACCGGTCCGGGTGGCCACATCCGGCTTCGTCCGGAGGGCGCACTCCCTCGGTCTCGTGGTTCACTGCTGGACCATCAACGACCCGGGCGAGATGCGGCGGCTGCTGGACCTCGGCGTGGACGGGATCGTCACGGACCGGGCGGACCTGCTGCGGGACCTGCTGCTGGAACGGGGTCAGTGGCCTGAAGGGCCGGTCCGGTAGTCGGTTGGCGTGGTGGCCGGGTCCTGGCCGCCCTCGGAAGGATCCGCGCGCAACTCTTCGGGGTCGCCTTCGGGCAGTCCGCCGGGGCCGGCAACATGCTCCGGGGCCGGCGCAGCCGCGTCGGTACCGCCGCCACCGCCCCGCTGCGGACCTCGTTCCGCGTCGCCGCCCAGCGGGCTGTCGGAAACCGGACCTTCCGAGACCGGGCCGGGGGCTGCTCCTGTCTTCAGCCCCGGCGCCTTCTGCTCCTCGGCCTCCATGGCGTTGGAGCCTTCGCTGATGGAGGAGTGGACTTCTACGTCGTCGTTGGGATTCGTAGGGTCTGGAACGTTGGACTTCTCTGCCGGATCCGATGTGCCCGCGAGGTCCTCCATCGCGTTTTCCGCTGCCTTTCCGATGCTGTCGCCGATTCCCATGACTGTTCCTCCTGACATCGTGTGCGGGGCCACTGCGGGTGGCGCTGCCTGACAATTCCAGAATTATCAGCATGCTTACATTTAGTCCAGTGCGAGGCTGGCTTGCGGTGCGGACGACGACTGCACATCCTTTAGGAGGCGCCGCCTCTTGGGTGCGCCCCGGCTCCGTCTGCGTCCGCGAGCTGCCGCTTCAGGCCGTCCGGATCCAGCGGGGTGTTCCAGCCGGCCCAGTCCTGGGGCCGCACGGAGGGCCGGCCCAGGAGGTAGCCCTGTCCGGCGTGGATGCCCAGCTCGGTCAGGGCTTTGAGCTCGCCCGGTGTTTCGATGCCTTCAGCCACCAGCGATGTGCCGATCTGCGCCGAGAAGTCCACCAGGCAGGCTGCGAGGGCGCGCTGGATCTCGTCCGTATCCACGCCGCTGATGATGTTGCGCCCCACTTTCAGGAAGTCCGGCTGCAGGTGGAGCATGCGGCTCAGGGCGCCGGCGGTGGGCTGGGTGTCATCCAGTGCGAGCCGCAGGCCCTGCTCACGGAAGGGGTTGACCGCCGCCATGAACTGAAGATATTCCGCATCGGGAATGTCTTCGGTCAGTTCGAGTACCACCCGGTTAACGGAGAGGTCGATGTGGCCGAACAATTCGGGAAGCCGCGGGTCTATGCACGACGTCGGGGAAATGTTCAGCGAAACGTACAGGTGCGCAGGCAGGTCCCGCGCCGCAGCAGCGGCCGAGCCCAGCGCGGCGAATTCCAGGTTGGCACCCAGCCCAACGGAGGCGGCCTCGGCAAACCACAATTCCGCGGCTGCACCGTCGTCGCTGACGAACCGGGACAGGGCCTCGGCGCCCACCACGGTCTTATCCCTGAGTCCGTAGATCGGCTGAAACGCCGTCATCAGCATCCTGCTCTCCAGCAGTGCGCTGATCCGGGACATGCTCCGGATGGCATCCATCTGCTCGGCCAGCTTGGGCGGAATGACGGGGAGGGCAGGATGCGCCGGCCCCACATCCGGCGCAGGGTGGGAGCGCGATTCGCTGCGGCGCGACTCCATGAGGTACTCCAGGAGCGCCCGCTCGGGAACTCCAGGGTTCTCCTCGAGGCTTCTGCTGAGGCGCTGGCGCACACCGGCGCCGGACGGATCAGTATCTGACAGGACTCCGGCAATGATTCCCCATGCCTGTACCCGAACCGACATTAGCTACGCCCCCAGTTGACGAAGTAATGACCCAGTGGCCGCTTGACCACTTGATCGTATATCGGCGCGCGTCAAAGCGCAGTAACTTCCGCTTTATTGGCTGGCGCGTTCTGCCAGGCTGGCCAGGACTTCCGGAACCTGCTCCGGCGGCACGGGCCGGCTGAAGTAATACCCCTGGGCGCTGAGGCAACCCAGCTCCCGCAGCATGCCGGCCTGTTCGGCAGTCTCCACCCCTTCCCAGACCGCCTCCAGCCCGCAGGCCCGGACGAGCTGCAGGACGGCCGCCACCAGCGCAGGCTGGGTGGGGTCGTCACCGAGCCCGACGAGGAGTGACCGGTCCACCTTGACCCGGTCCACGGGGAGCCGTCGGAGGTAGCTGATGGATGAATAGCCTGTGCCGAAGTCGTCGATTTCCAGGCCGACGCCAAGTCCCCGGAGTCCGCCGAGGGAGTAGCGGTCCAGCTCGTTGCCGCGGACAATGGCGGCCTCGGTGAGCTCCAGGACTACCTGGGAGGGCAAGACGCCGGTCTCCTTGAGGACCTCCCGTACGTCCTCGATAAACTGCAGGCTTTGCAGATCAGTTGCGGAGATGTTGATCCGCACCGAGAAGCGGCTGTCCACCACGGATTCCGCCTGCCAGTCCCGCAACTGGTGCACGGCGGCATGGAGCACCCAGAGGCCGAGTTCGGAAATCAGCCCCGCCTCTTCAGCGACGGGGATGAACTCGTCCGGCATGATTATTCCCCGCTCGGGGTGGTGCCAGCGGACCAGGGCCTCCACGCCCTCGATCCGTCCGGTGGCGAGCTCCACCACCGGCTGGTAGGCCAGCTCCAGGCCGCTGTTCCGGATGGCGCCCCGCAAATCCTCGACCAGCTGGCTGCGGAGCCGCCGGACCAGCAGCAACCCGGGTTCGAAGCGGTGGAGCCGGTTCTGGCCCTCAGCCTTGGAGGCGTACATGGCGACGTCCGCCTCCATGAGCATGTCCTCGGGACTTTGCCCGGAACCCCCGATGCTGAGGCCGATGCTCGCACCGCACCTGATGCTGCGCCCCGGGACCTCGATGGGTTCGCCCACCTCCGCAAGGATGCGGTGCGCCACAATATCCGCCTGGTCCGGGGATGCCGCAGGCATGACGATCGCGAACTCGTCTCCGCCCAGCCGTGCCACCACGTCCGAGGTGCGTACGGCGCGGCGGATCCGTTCTCCCACGGTGACCAGGACCTGGTCGCCAGCGCTGTGTCCCAGGCTGTCGTTGATGGTCTTGAACCCGTCAAGATCCATCAGGAGCAGCACCGGCGCTTCGTCGTCGGCCGCTTCCGCGTCAATGGCGGACCGCAGCGCCTCGAGGAGGGCGGACCGGTTGGCCAGGCGCGTGAGCGGATCCTGCATGGCCATCGCCTGCATCTTCAGGTGCGCCTCGTGGAGCATCTGGGTGCGGACCTGGACACGCTGTTCCAGCTCTTCGTAGATGATCTGGAGGTCCTCGGCCAGGAGGTTCGTGCCCATGATGATGGCATCGAGGTCGTCGCGGGCAGGTGACACCTCGATGCGTGAGCTGAGGTCCCCGGAGGCCAGCCTGACGATGCCTTCCAGGAGGCGGGAGAGCCGCGGGTCGTCGTCGGAAAACATCTGGTTCCTCCTCCCGTCCTCTCAGTTGGCCTGGCTGCGGGCAGCGTCCAGCGGCAGGCTCACCGTCACGGTGGTTCCCGCGCCGAGCGTGGAGGCCACATCGATCCGGCCGCCGTGCCGGGCCACGATGTCCTTGGTGATGGCGAGCCCCAGCCCAGTGCCCGGAATGGCGCCGGCCATCGCGTTGGACGCCCGGTAGAAGCGGGTGAAGACGTGGTCGATCTCTTCGCTGGAAATCCCGATCCCCGTGTCCGCAACGCTGACAGTGGCCCAGCGGGTGCCGTCCGGCGCGGCATGTGACTCGCTGCCCACCTCTATCCGGCCGCCGCTCGGGGTGAACTTGATGGCGTTGGAGACCAGGTTGGTGAACACCTGCTGGAGCTGGACCTCATCCGCCAGGATTTCCGGGTCCTCGGGGACCGGTTCGAGGGCGATGGTGACGTTCTGCTGTTTGGCCAGCGGCCGCAGAGCTGCGGCCACAAGGTCCAGCGTCCGCCCCAGGCGCACGGGGGTCAGGTGCATCAGGGAATCGTCCAGGCCGTTGCGCGAGACGCTCAGCATGTCCTCCATCAGGGCCCGCAGTCGTTCGGTGTTCCGCACCACGATGTCCAGCATCTGGTGCACCTCGGCGGAAACCGGCTCCTCGGCGCTCTCCTGGATCATGTCGAGGTAAGCCATGATGGACGTCAAAGGCGTCCGCAGCTCATGATTGACGGTTGCGAGGAAATCGGTTTTGGCCTTGTCCAGCTCGCGCAGCTGCCGGACTACCTGCTGCTGGCTGTTGATCAGGTGGCTCTGGATGAGGCCGTGGGCCGCGTTCCCGGCCACGTGCTGGATCAGTCCGAGTTCGGTGTTGGACCAGGAGCGGGGGCATCCGAGCACCGTTATCCAGACGATGCCCAGGGATGATTCGCCTTCGCCCAGCGGAACGGCCAACGTTGAGAGTGCTCCGGGCGCCAGCCTTCCGGCGTCGTCCTCCCCGCCCTCCGCCGCCCCGGGGGAGAGGCCCGGTGCCGGCAGCGATTCCGCTCCGGCCCATAGCCGGTCAGCAAGCTGTCGTGCCTCCCTTTCCTCTGGAAACATGTTGTCCGGAACAAGTTCCAGCCCCGGCCGGGTCCAGTCTGCAGTGAGCTGCGGGATCCTGGGGTCGTCGAAGGTGGCGAGCCGAACGTGGTCGGCGTGGAAGGTGCTGCCGAAACCGGCGGCTACGTAGTCGGCGATCTCCTGCGGATCATTGGTGCTCCGGACGGCTGCGGATACCTCCCGAAGCCGTTCCCGCAACGCTTCAGTTTCCTGACGGGCTGCCCGACGTCGGGCCACCATCCCCACAAGTGCGTTGGCGCGGTGCACCAGCTCCCTGGGGGCCGGTGGCTTGATGATGCTATCCCGGATGCCTGTACGCTCAAGCGCGGCTGTCTCTTCGGGGCTGTCCAGATTGACCAGGACCAGAACCGGGACGTCGGCGTCGAAAGCGGACAGGGTCGCATCCACCACAACGACGTCGGGGACGCCGGCGGCGAGCAGCGCTGCCAGGGATCCTGCGTCCCCGGCGGTCCGGACGCTGTAACCTGCGCGGCGGAGTGCATCGGCGAGCAGGGCAACCCGGGCGGCGTCAAGGTCTGCCACCACAGCGGCGCGGGATGTTCGTGCATACGAAGGCGTGTCAGGCCCCACGGTCCCCCTTCCCTCCCAGTTGAGTACATTGTAGGGGGACGCCGGGTGGAGGCTCCATGGAAAAGAGCGGGGGAGCAGCGATGCAGCCAGGGACAGCTTCCGGGAAACCGGATCTCTTCTTCGACGACGGCGGTGTCCTTCAGTTGCGGTGGCCCCGGAACGCGTCCATTACCGAAGACGACGCCGAGGCGGCCATGGAGGGCGTCAACCGGCTTTGCGGCCAGGACCGCCACCCCATGCTCGTGGATATGGCCACGACTGAAAAGGTGAGCAGGGGTGCCCGCGCGGTCTTCGGCCGCCCCTGCCAGGCGTCCCGGATCGCGCTTTTGGGCTCGTCGCCTGTGGACAAGGTCATGGCGAATTTTGCCCTCGGCCTGGGAACCCGGCCCTGCCCCACACGCTTCTTCACGTCCCGGGACGAGGCCATGGCGTGGCTGCAGGCCGGCAGCGAACCCGCATGAAAGCGTTCACGTCCGCTCTGCGCAAGTACCTGATGACCCCCAGGCTGATCCGGCTGGCGCGTTCCGCCCCGAAAGACCGGCCGCTGGCGTGGGAGCGGTACTGGGCCGGGATCAGCGCGACCGGAAGCGCCGGTGAGGTGCTGTGGGACTCCGGCTCGGACCGGGAATTCCAGGGCTACAGGGACGTGCTGCTCCGGCACTTTGATCCGGAACTTCCGGTGGTGGACGTAGGGTGCGGACATGGCCGCTTCACCCGGGCACTGGCGGGCACGTTTCGCCAGGTGGTGGGAGTGGATATTTCCCGCCACGCTGTGGAGCAGGCCCGGGCGGAGCAGGCCCTGCCCGGGACGGAGCGCGGCACGATTACCTACGAGGTCTGTGACATGACGTCGCCGCGCGCCGGCGCCGGCCTGGTGGAAGCACCGGGCGCCAACGTTTTCCTTCGCGGCGTCCTCCATGTGCTCCGCCGCAAGGACCAGGCGGCACTGGCCGAAAACCTGCGGATCCTTGCGGGCTCCCGGGGTGCCGTTTTCTTGGTGGAGACAAACTTCCGGGGTAGCCCCGTCTCGTATGCTTCCCATCTGGGTGCCACGTTCCGCAGCATTCCTGCTCCCCTGGAAAGGGCCATCCGGGGACTCCCGATGCCGGGCCATTTTGGTCCGGAAGAGCGCTTGCGGGTCCTGTCGCCGGCGGTGTGGGACTTGCTCGAGGACGGTCCGGCGGTCATCGACACTCACCCGCTCACCGGCGTGGCAGGCCGCAACCATGTGCCGGGCTACTACGCGGTGCTGCGGCAGCATAAATAGCGGTCTGCGGGCTTTCGAACAGCCCGCAGTTTTTCCGCAATTTACCATCAAGGCAGGCGCCGAAGCCCTATAGCAAGTAAACTTATTACCCAGCCTCTGGGGAAGGGAAGCAGCCATGGTGCAGGACAGAACACGAGCCACCCGGGCGGCAGCGCGCGACTTCGTTCCCTCGGGCGCCCTCCTCTCGATACTTCTCCCGCCCACCTACGGCAGCCACGTCACGGAGACCACCGCGTTCACGGTCCTCTCGGTAGAGGTGTGGTCCTCCGGGCTGGTGGTCAACGTACAGCTGGCCTCCGACATGGCACCGGAGGCCAAGATCGTCCTGCAGGACCATTTTGGAACGGAGTACACCCTGCGGAAGTCCGTCACGCTGGGCTCCCGGAATCTGCAGGTGTTCAGCCCCTCCCTGCCGGCCGGTGTCAGAAGCCTGACGGTCAAGGCGGCAGATGACGTCACGGGCCGGCCCGCCGTCACATTTGCTGTTCCGCTGATGCCCGCGCCGGCGGAAGAATCCGGCCCGCAACTGCGCCGCCCAGCCTGAACAAGACCCGACGAACCGCAAGGATCCCTGCACGCCCCCAAGGAAAGGCACCCATGCAGCCAACCACGGAATTTTCCCCTGCTACCGCCATCGTCACCGGGTCCGACTCGGGCATCGGTAAGGCTACCGCCGTGGCCCTCGCCGCCGCCGGCCTGGACGTCGGGGTGACCTGGCACTCAGACCAGGCCGGCGCTGAGGATACTGCCGCAGAGGTCCGTGCCCTCGGCCGGAAAGCGGTGGTGCGGCAGCTGGACACAACCGACCTCCAGGCGGCGGCCGGCGTCATCGACGCGCTCGCGGACGAACTCGGCGGGGTGGACGTCTTCGTCAACAATGCCGGGACCGGAGACGGAACGCAGTTCCTGGATCTGGATGTGGAAACCTGGCAGCAGACCGTGGACACCAACCTGGGCGGCGCCTTTGTCTGTCTGCAGGCCGCAGCGCGGCGGATGGTAAGAGCTGGCCAGGGCGGGAGGCTGATCGCGGTCACGAGTGTCCACGAGTTCCAGCCGCGCGTCGGGGCCGCCGCGTACGACGCCTCAAAGCATGGTCTGGCCGGGCTCATGAAAACCATCGCCCTCGAACTGGCCCGCCATGGCATCACCGCCAATAATGTGGCGCCCGGTGAAATCGCGACCCCGATGACGGGGCAGGAGAATGAGGACCCGACGGCGAAGGACCGGCCCGGAGTGCCGCTCGGCAGGCCGGGGGACGCCCGGGAGGTGGCTGCGGTCATCGCCTTCCTTGCCTCGCCCGCCGCCAGTTATGTCACGGGGGCGTCCTGGCCCGTGGACGGCGGCATGCTGCAGATGGGGCCGCAGGCCGGATCGCACATCACCAGCCACGAGTGGCGCGACGCCTAAACCCGCCGGGCTGGCATGATGGAGCGCATGCGCATCTTGATCGCCCCGGATAAATTCAAGGGTTCCCTCACCGCGGCTGAAGCTGCCGCGGCCATCGCCGAAGGCGCCCTCCGCGTCTATCCGGACGCTGTAGCAACCCAGTTCCCCATCGCGGACGGCGGGGAAGGAACCCTGGAGGCCGCCGTGGCGGCAGGATACGAGGAGCGGCTGCACGCCGTCGTCGGCCCCATCCTGGCGCCGACCGGTGCGGCGTGGGCGCTCCATCGGGATCCGGACGGCCACATCACCGCGGTCATCGAGACCGCGCAGGCCTCGGGACTGGCAGACATGGAACCGACTCCCGAGAATGCGCTGCGCGCCCACAGTTATGGGTGCGGTCAGCTCATTGCCGCCGCACTGGAGGCCGGCGCTACCGAGATCGTCCTGGGCCTGGGCGGGTCCGCCATGACCGACGGCGGCAGCGGCGCACTCCGCGCCCTTGGCCTGAAGCCCCTCGACGCCGCCGGCAACGTCGTGCCGCTGGGCGGGGCGTCCCTGGCGGACGTGTCCGCCCTCGATGTCTCCGAACTGGATCCCCGGCTGGCCGGTACCCGGTTCCGCATCGCGGTGGACGTGCGGAACCCGCTCTACGGTACCTCCGGAGCCGCCCACGTTTTTGGGCCCCAGAAAGGCGCGGACCAGGACGCGGTGGAAATGCTCGACGCCGGGCTCCGCAACTGGGCGTCCGTCCTCCGCGAAGCAACGGGCCGGGACGTCAACGTCCCGGGGGCGGGCGCCGCCGGTGGCTTCCCGGCGTCGTTCCTTGCCTTCACCGACGCCGTGCTGGAAGGCGGCTTCGCGCTGGTAGCGGGGCTGACGGGGCTGGCCGAACAGCTTGCGGAGGCTGACCTGGTGATCACAGGTGAAGGGTCCATGGATTCGCAGTCGCTGACCGGAAAGGCCCCGATTGCGTTGGCACATGCAGCTCGGGAACGGGGGATTCCCGCGGTGGTCGTGGCCGGGCGCATCCTTGTCACGGCAGAAGACCTCGCCCAGCACGGCGTGGTGGCTGCCGCCCAGTTGCTCGATGTTGCCGAAGGTCCGGAAGACGCCGTCGCGAACGCCGCCCGGCACTTGGTGCGCGCCACCGCCCAGGTGCTCGAGGGCGCCTAGCTAGCCGCCGACTTTATACGATGGTGGTCTTGCCTCGGCGGCGCCACCACACCAGCACCACGATCAGGGTGGCCAGGGCGATCCCTCCGATGACCCAGGGGGCGAAGTCGAGCCGGCTGGCCTCCTTCTGCGCCGATTCGCCTGTACCTGGGTTGGCCGGGCCGGTGGAAGCGGTGTCGCCGGGGGACGGTGTGGGGGTGTAACCGGCCAAGGGGACCAGCGTTTCGGCAGTATTGGCCTGGCTGGCGCTGGCCGCGGCGGAAAGGTGGGCTGTCTGCGGGGCGGCGTGCGCCGCTCCAGCCGCCAGGGCGGGAGCGGCGGCGAAGGTCAAGGCCAGCAGGATGGTACGGACGATGGTGTGCATGACTAGGCTCCTGTTTCGTAGTGCGGTTCGGCCACCGGCTTGGACTCCGGTGAACCACGTTCCCGCAGGTAGACGGAGGCGCCCACCAGGACGGCCACCGCAAGGAATTCGCTCTGCCAGTTCTGGAACGACTCGAACCAGAACCGGCTCGTGGCGATGTACTGCAGGACGGTCACGGACGGTCCGTCGTGGCTTTGCTGCTCCTGGTTGTAGGCCTCCGCGCCGCCGACGGCATGCAGGCCAAAAGAGGCGAGGAACAGCACGAAGAGCAGGATGGACAGTGAGTGCTCGTAGAACTTCAGCACCACGCCTCCGCGCTTCACCGGCCAAGGCGTGGCCTTCCCGATCGCTGCCTGGCGCGGGTCCTCGTCCTGCGGAGCGTCCTTGCCCATCGGTTTGGACTCCGAGGAACCTTTCTGGAACAGGAAGACTGTGAGCACTACGTACATGCCCATCTGCAGGAATTCTGATTCCCAGTTCTCGAAGGTGGCTTCCATAAATTCCCCGGTGCCCAGAAACTGGAGGACGGAAACGGCGGCTTCACCGTGCGCCTGCTGCTCCTCGCTGTATGCTGCCGCCCCGGAGAGGATCATCCCTCCGAAGAACACGAGGAACAGGGCCGTGTTGGCGATGAGCAGCCCGTGTTCCTTGGCCCATTTGCCCATAATCATTCCTCGTTTCTGGACGCTGACGGGTTGTCCTCGGCGGTCCGGTTCAGGTGCAACGGGACGTAAACCAGCAGTACCAGAAGCAGCGCCAGCAGCACACCGCCTGCGATGAGTCCTGCCTCCCGGCCGGCGGTCACGTCGAAGACCAGGGACGCGGTCCCCACGCTGAGCAGGCCGACACCGCCCAAGGCGATCTTGGTGATGGCGTCCGCGCTGTTCACCAGCGTTTCCTTGAGCCGCTTCCGGAACAGCCGCCGGTGGACGCTGACCGGCAGCAGGATGAAGGCGGTGGTTAGCGCGGCCACCACGACGTTAGCGAGGTAGAGGGTCACCTGATAGTCGTCCAAGGTCTTGAAGCGATCCTGGAAGGGCAGGGTCAGCAGGAAACCTGCGAGGATCTGGACGCCGGTCTGCAGCACGCGCAACTCCTGGAGGAGCTCACCCCAGTTGCGGTCCATTCGTTCTTCGCGGGTTTCGTTCCTCCCGGACGAGTCCCGATGATCTTCTAACTCTGGCATTGTTGTTTCCTTTCCGCGCCGCTCCGCTGGTTCAGTTCTACTCCCTGCCTGCCCGGTAGCAAGGTCAGCGTTGCGCCTGTGTCCATGTTTGGTAAGTTTACTGATTACTGCTGGCGGGGATGCGGACCTCCGCGAACCCGCCCAGGAACTCCATCCGCAAACGCACACCAGGAGGAACCATGGCGCAGGAAAACCAGCACGTTGACCCGGAGGCTGCCACCGGCGGTTACGGCACGCCCACGGCAGAGCAGGAGCTGGGCGGCAGCCAGGGATCGCAGGCAGTGGACACCAATGCACCCCAGGCGGGGTCCGGCGGACAGCCAGTGCCGCGTGATCCTGCCGCACCGCAGGGCGGCGACGCTGACCTGCCCTCCAGTGCCGCGGAGATCGACGAATCCAACGACGACTCAAAGGGCTCTGCACCCGTCTCTTCGGAATCGGGCGAGGACGCGGCCGGGCTTCCGGACGGCAGCGGCAGCGACCTTCCGCAGGAGGAGGCGCCCAAGGACGACGACGGCGAGAGCTTCGACGCCGGATAGTCGCCGGAGCGGGCGCTAGTCTCCGCTGCCGGAGCCGACGGAGGCGGCTCCGGCGCCGATGAACAGCTCCCGGAAAGACCTCCCCGACAGGCATCCGGTGGACGTATTCTTAGTACAGGGTTTTGCAGTGGGCCTGGGCGCTACCACCAAGGCTGGAACATGGCCGCTGAACCTACGGGGCAGGTTGGCTGGGGACCGCTTCCAGTCCCCCCGGAGCCCGTCTTCGACAGCAAGGACGTCGAGGACTACCTCCAGGAGGAGACCCGCGACTTCATGCGGGACATCAACGGGGACCGCCGCGGCATCGGCTGGGCGGCCACCCTCTTCCGGCTGGGCGCTTCCCGCACCATCGCCGCCAGCACGGACCAGGCGCGCCAGGCGGACCGTGAGCAGTGCTCCTTCGCGGACGGGCCCGTCATGGAAGCGCTACGCAACAACGCGTTCGTTCTGGTCTCGGATCTGGCGCGGGACCGGCGTTGGCCGGGGTACGCCAGCGCTGCATCGGCCCACGGGGTGCAGTCACTGCTCGCGGTGCCTCTCGTGTCAGAGGAATCCGCCAGCGCCGCCATCAACCTTTACGCGCCGCTGCCGCACGCGTTTACCAGCGACGACCTGTTGAGCGCCGCGGCTTACGTCCGCCATGTGGCACGCGCCCTGCGGGTGGTGGTCCGCATTGCCGAGCGCGCCGAGGCGGCGGCGGGCGCCGCCGTCGTCCATGGCTCCCTGGTGCTGGTGGACCTGGGAGTGGGCCCCGCGCCGCTTAGCGCTTCTTCGGAGCGCGCTTCGGGCCGCCGCTGACCGGGACCGGGTCGGTTTCCGGTTCGGCGACCGTTCCGCGGGCCTTCGCGATGGCTTTCATGCCGTGGTAGATGACCAGCGCCGCGGCGGAACCCAGCGCGATGCCGGTGAAGGTCAGCTCGCCGATGGTCCAGGTGTAGTCCGCGATACCGATGATCAGGGCAACGGCAGCCGTGGTGAGGTTGACCGGGTTGGCGAAGTTCACCTTGTTCTGGACCCAGATCTTCACGCCCAGGATGCCGATCATGCCGTACAGCATGGTGGCTGCGCCGCCCAGGACACCGGCGGGAACTGTCGCAATGAGTTCGCCGAACTTTGGCGAGAAGCTCAGCAGAATGGCGAAGATCCCCGCAACCCAGTAGGCCGCGGTCGAATAGACCTTGGTGGCAGCCATGACGCCGATGTTTTCCGCGTATGTGGTGGTGCCGGAGCCGCCGCCGAAGCCGGCCAGGACGGTGGCGGCACCATCGGCCATCAGGGCGCGGCCGGACACGCCGTCCAGGTTCTGGCCGGTCATCGCGGCAACGGACTTCACGTGGCCGATATTCTCCGCCACCAGCACCAGGACGACGGGTACGAACAGGCCCAGGACGCCCAGGTGGAATTCGGGCGTCTGGAACTGGGGCAGGCCGACCCACGCGGCGGCGTCCATCTTGTCATAGCTGACCTCGCCGCGGATCATGGCCACGAGGTAGCCCACCACGACGCCCACCAGGATACTGAGCCGGCCCACGATGCCGCGGAAGAGGACGCTGACCAGGATGATGGTGGCCAGCGTGATGACGGCTGTGATGGGGGCGGCGTCGAAGTTCTGTTTGGCGGCCGGGGCAAGGTTCAGGCCGATGAGGGCCACAATGGCGCCGGTAACGATGGGCGGCATCAGGCGGTTGATCCATTCGGCGCCGAATTTTTGCACTATGGCACCCACGAGGGCCAGCGCGGCCCCGGCCATGACCACGCCGCCCAGCGCGCCCGCTACACCGAACTGCTGCTGCGAGGCCATGATGGGAGCGATGAACGCGAAGCTCGAGCCCAGGTAGCTGGGCACCCTGCCCTTGGTGATCACGAGGAACAGCAGGGTGCCGATGCCTGAGAAGAGCAGTGTGGTGGCCGGTGGCATGCCCGTGATGATCGGCACCAGGAAGGTGGCGCCAAACATGGCCACCACGTGCTGCATGCCTACGCCGATGGTCAGGGGCCAGGCCAGCCTCTCGTCCGGGGCCACCACGTGGCCGGGCTTAATGGACTTGCCGGTGCCGTGCAGCTTCCATTTGATTCCGAGCATGCTCATGCGAGGTGGCCTTTCAGGGGCGTTGAGGGGGTGCCGCGAAGGCAGAGGGGGATCCGCACCAGAATACCGCGAAGGCGGCACGTGGCGGAGGCCACGTGCCGCCGGGAACAAATGGGCATTACTTGAAGTTGCAACAAATGAACAACGTATGGAGGCCTCCCCGGTCCGCGGGGCGGCGCACTGAAAGGCTAACCCCATGACCATTGCCCATGAAGAAGCGGTTATCGATTCCGCCGCCGTCGACGCTATTTTTGCCGAGGCCCGCACCGCTAACTCCTTCACCGGAGAGGTGACCGAGGACCAGGCCCGCGCCATCTACGAACTCACCAAGTTCGGACCCACCGCCTTCAACTCGCAGCCGCTGCGCGTTACGTACGTCCGCTCGGCCGAGGCCCGCGCCACGCTGGTGGACGCCATGATGTCCGGCAACCGCGCCAAGACCGCTTCCGCTCCGCTGGTGGCCATCCTCAGCTACGACGCCGACTGGGCGGGCCAGTGGGACAAGTTCCTTCCGGAGTACAACGCCCCGAAGGCCATGTATGACGCCGACCCTGAGCTCGCCGCCGCCACCGGCAACAACAACGCCCACCTGCAGGCCGGCTACTTCATTCTGGCCGTCCGCTCGCTCGGCCTTTCCGCCGGACCGATGACCGGTGCCGACTTCAACGCCATCGACACCGCGTTCTTCCCGGCCGGCGGCCAGAAGAGCTTCCTGGTAGTCAACATCGGCCAGCCCGGCGAGGGCGCCTGGGGCGCCGCGAAGCCGAAGTTCGCCTACGAGGACGTCGTCCGCACCGTGTAACCCCCCGCGACCCTCTCTCAGTTTCTGCAGCTTTTCGGCCGTCGCTCTCTCACCGTGTGAGAGAGCGACGGCGTTTAAGGCGCAGGGAGTGAGAGAGCGTCGGGTGGGGGGATGGGAGACTGGGGCTATGCCAATGCGGAACCTGATCCTGGTGGCCTTCGTCGAGCCGGTGGCCGACGGGCTGGTTTTCCCCCGCAGCGAATGGCCGCTGCACATCACGCTGGTGAGGTTCGACGCCGATGCCTCCGCGGGCGCCGACCCCGCCGCAGCGCTGGCGGCGGCTGCCGACGCGACTGCCCGCGCAGCCTTGGGCGCCACGCTGCTGATAGGGGAAGACGCAGGTTTCGGCCGTGGCGGCTCGGTCCCCGTCAGCCTCGTTGAACCAGACCCCGCGCTCCAAGCCCTGCACGAGGATCTCGTGCGGGCCGTTGAAGCGCTGGACGGCCGCATCCTCACGCCGCACCACACCCTGTCCGGTTACCGGCCGCATGTCTCCCACCGCGGCGCGGGGCCGGAGGTGAAGCGCCTGCGTCCGGGAGACGCCGTCGTACTTGACCGGATTGCCCTGGTGGACATGGCGCCCGACGGCGACCGCACCATCCGGCGCATCCTGCGCCTGTGGAGCCTACCGGACAGCAGCTAGGCGATAACGCTGTCCACCAGGGCCTTGGCCTCGGCCTGCACCTGCTTCAGGTGTTCCTCGCCCTTGAAGGACTCGGCGTAGATCTTGTAGACGTCCTCGGTGCCGGACGGGCGCGCTGCGAACCATGCGTTCTCCGTGACAACCTTCAGCCCGCCGATCGGCGCGCCGTTGCCGGGGGCTTCGGTGAGCTTCGCGGTGATCGCCTCGCCGGCCAGTTCGGTCGCGGTGACGTCCGACGGCGAGAGCTTGCCGAGTGCCGACTTCTGCTCCCTCGTGGCAGCGGCGTCGATCCGGGCATAGACAGGGGCGCCGAACTGGTCCGTCAGCCCCTTGTACAGCTGCGACGGCGACTTGCCGGTGACAGCGGTAATCTCGGAGGCCAGCAGCGCCAGCAGGATGCCGTCCTTGTCCGTGGTCCACACGCTGCCGTCCTTCTTGTTGAAGGAGGCGCCGGCCGATTCCTCGCCGCCGAACGCGCCTTCGCCGGACAGCAGCCCGGGCACGAACCACTTGAAGCCCACCGGAACCTCCACCAGCTTCCGGCCCAGGCTTTCCGCCACGCGGTCGATGATCGAGGAGGAGACCAGGGTCTTGCCCACCACGGAGTTCGGGTTCCAGCCGCTGCGGTTGCGGTAGAGGTAGTCGATCGCGACGGCGAGGTAGTGGTTCGGGTTCATCAGCCCGCCGTCGGGCGTGACAATGCCGTGCCGGTCGGCGTCGGCGTCGTTTCCGGTGGCGATGTCGAAGGCGGAGCCGCCCCCGGTGGCCGTGCCGCCGTCGGACATCCGCTGGATCAACGACGCCATGGCGGAGGGCGAGGAGCAGTCCATGCGGATCTTCTCGTCCCAGTCCAGCGTCATGAACGCCCACTGCGGATCAACCGTAGGGTTCACCACGGTGAGATTCAGGTGGTGGCGCTCGGCGATTTCGCCCCAGTAGTCCACGGATGCCCCGCCCATGGGATCCGCGCCGATCCGGACTCCGGCGTCCCGGATGGCGTCCAGGTTCAGCACGGACGGCAGGTCGTCCACATAGCTGCTGAGGAAGTCGAACTTACCGGTGCTGTCCGCAGCCAGGGCGTCCGCTACGGGAATGCGCTTGACGCCGCGGAGGTCGTTCTCCAGGAGTTCGTTGGCGCGGTTGGCGATCCAGCCGGTGGCGTCCGAGTCCGCGGGGCCGCCGTGCGGAGGGTTGTACTTGAATCCGCCATCCGCGGGCGGGTTGTGGCTGGGGGTGACCACGATCCCGTCGGCCTGCGGGGCACCTGCCCCGGCCTTCCGGTTGTAGGTGAGGATCGCGTGGCTGAGCGCCGGGGTGGGGGTATAGCCGTGCCGAGCGTCGACGAGGACCTCGACGCCGTTGGCGGCGAGGACCTCCAGCGCCGAGTTCTGCGCAGGTTCGCTTAGCGCGTGGGTGTCCTTGGCCAGGAACAGGGGGCCGGTGATGCCCTGGCCGGCGCGGTATTCCACGATCGCCTGGGTGATGGCGACGATGTGCCGCTCGTTGAATGACGCCTTCAGGCTGGAACCGCGGTGCCCGGATGTTCCGAACGCCACCCGCTGGCCCGGGTCCGAAAGGTCCGGCGTGATGTCGTAGTACGCATCAAGGAGCGCAGTGATGTCAACAAGGTCCTGGGGGAGGGCAACTGTACCCGCGCGGCTAGCCATGGCACCAGCATGCCAGAGACGCGCCCGCGCCCAAACGGACAGTCCAGCATCCGGCCCCTGTGACGGCGGAATGTCATGCAAGTAGTGCGCCTGAGTACCGGGGCCGAAAAGTACCTATGTTCCGCCGGTTGCGGGCCCTGTTACGTTCGAAGAAATCCAGGGAAAGACCCGGAGAACAACGGACGACGGCGTCCTGCCGCCAACGGTGTTTCCGGCAGTGGACAGGGGGGCGGCCATGGGGGCGGCAGGCGGGAGAGCAGGCAGCGGCGGCGCAGATGATGGCCGCCACGCTGCGGGAACCCTCGACGAGGCATTGGCAGCGCTTGTGCACAGCGGCTGGCAGCAGTTCCACGAGGTCAACTGGCCGGGACGGCCGCAGGCGCGCCTGGACCACGTCCTGGTGGGGCCGGGCGGGATCGTGGTGGTGGATGCCAAAGACTGGACCGGCGACGTGCGTGTAGTGTCCGGCGGGCTCTGGCAGGACCGTTACGCGCGGCCGCAGGCGGTTGAGGGCGCCCTCGCCCAGTGCGCGGCCGTCACCTCCGTAGTGGAACCCCGGTACCGCAGGCTGGTGCGGCCGCTGATCTGCATGACGGCCCAGACCAACCTCTTCGGGATCACAAGGGCGGACGTGCCCGTGGTGGGACCGGGCCAGGTAGTGCGTGCTATCGGCCTGCTGCCAGAGGTCCTGGACCGCGAGGACGTTGCGGGCCTGCACAAATCACTTGGCCGTACACTGACCGGCGATCAGCAGGCGGGACTCGCAGGCTTTCCCCGGCGGGTGCCCGCCCGCGGGGGACGCCCCGCGCGGCGGAAGGAACGGCACGGGCGGGCATCAGGCGCTGGATATATGCCGCCAAAGGAATGGGATCCTTCGCAGTACGGGCGGCCCGCCATGGCGCACCCCGGCCGCACCGCCGGGCCCCACTTCGGTGCGATCACTGCCGGCAGGCTGGCGCTGCTGGCAGCCTTCGTTGTTTTCGCGGTGTTTTTCCTGCCGCCGGGGGGCCCGTAGCCAGCCACCGCGCCGGTAGGCTGTAGCCATCACTTGAGGGGGAAACCGTGTCCAACCAGCCGCCGCCGTGGCCAGGCCCGCAGCGGCCGACGTATTACCAGCCGTCCGCATATCAGCCGCCGCTGTATCAGCCCTATCCGGGACCCGGTGCCCAGCAGTATTACTACGGCGTGGCCGACCAGCCGAAGCCGTTGAGCATCGCCAGCCTGGTTTGCGGCCTTGCCTCGGTCATCATGGGCTGGCTCCTGGTTCCCCAAGTGGCTGCCATTATTACCGGCCACCTTGGCCTGAAGCGGGAGCCTGCCGGACGGGGACTCTCCATCGCCGGCCTGGTCATGGGCTATCTCTTTCTGCTCGGATACGGCGCCCTGTGGGTGCTGATCCTCATCGGACTGGCCATCTTCCGGGCGGAAACCTACTACTCGGCCTAGAAGCCCAACTGGTGCGCTACCTGGAGCAGCAGCGCCTCGGACCCCATCGGGCCGACCAACTGGATGCCCATGGGCAGCCCCTGACCCGCGGCGCTACCCGTCCAGTAGACAGGAATGGTGATTGCCGGCAGGCCCGCAACGTTCACCATCGAGGACCAGGGCGCGTATTCACACTGCTTCCGGTAGTCCTCGTCGGCGTCTCCCGGCCACTGGGCTGCAGGCCAGCGTTCCCCGCCGTGGGCCGTGCCGGTAAACCAACCAACCGGCCGCGGCGTCTGGGCCAACGCGGGGGTGAGCATCAGGTCCCACTGCGCGTATTGGGCGATGGTGTCGTGCTCGAACTGCCGCAGCAGCGCCAGGGACTCCTGCAGCTTGGCCGGGCTGCGCTGCTGTGCCCGGCGCCGGAACGTACGGGTCAGGGGCGCCAGCAGCGGTTCTCTGTGAGGGCTGATCCGCGCGCTGGCCACCCCGGCCGTCCAGGCGTTCGTGAAGGCGTCCGGGTAACGGTTGTCATAGCGGACCAGTGCCTCATCGACGACGTGCCCGGCATGTTCCAGCAGCTTCCGGCCAGCCTCGAGCGCGTCCAGGGCTTCCTGGTCCGGCGCGAACGGAAACGAACTTGCCCACGGGCTGTCCAGGGTGGCGCCAATCCGCAGCTGCCCGGAGATGCGGTCCAGGCTGCCAAGGTATGTCGCCTCCGGGACAAGGGCATCCATCATGAGGGCAGCGTCGGCGGCGGTGCGGGCCAGCGGCCCGGACGCCACCAGCCGGGCCGGGTCGCCCTGGTTTTCGCCCGCCGGAACCAAGCCCCGTCCGGGCTTTAACCCGATCAGGCCGCATGCCGCCGCAGGAATGCGGACCCACCCGCCGCCGTAGGACCCTGGCGCAAAGGGCACCAGGCCCGCGGCCACCGCGGCAGCGCTTCCTCCCGAGGACCCGCCGGAACTTCGGCTGGGGGCATGGGGATTGCGCGACGGCGGCGCGATGCGGTTTTCGCTGTAGGCCGTCAGCCCGAATTCGGGCACCTGGGTCTTGCCCAGCGAGATGGCTCCGGCGCCCCTAAGGACCGCGACAAGGGGTCCGTCGGCAGGCGCCGGCCTGTGGTCCAGGGCCGCACTGCCGTGGGTGGTGACCACACCGGCCACATCCGTCAGGTCCTTGAATGCCAAGGGCATGCCGTGCAGAGGGGGCAGGCTGTCGGGTGCGGTGCTGAACAAGGCATCGGCCGCTCGAGCGTCCCTTTCTGCCTGCTCTGCTGTCAGGGTAATGAAGGCTCCCAGCAGGGGGTTGCGCTGCTCGGCCCGGGCCAGGAAATGACCCACGGCCTCCACCGCCGAAACCTCGCCGTGCCGCAATGCGTCCCGAAGGCGCACCGCGGAAAGGTCGTGGAGTTCGGCCAAGGGGGTCCTCCTTCGGGTCTCCCGAAAGCCTAGCCCTATCGCCGCCCGGCGCCCGGCGACCCGGGTGGGACTAGGCTTAATGCAGCTTCTACCGGCTGCGAGACAGGATTCCCATGAGCGACTTTGATACCGTCCCCGTCAATGACCTCCCTGATGACGCCGTCCTCCTGGACGTGCGCGAGGACTACGAATGGGTGGCAGGCCATGCCGAGGGCGCGCTGCACATTCCCATGGACCAGCTTCCCGCTCGGCTCGAAGAGCTCGATCCGGACCAGGACCTCTATGTGATCTGCCGCACGGGCGGCCGCTCCTTCCGCGCAACGCAGTGGCTCACCGGCCAGGGTTACACCGCGATTAATGTCGCCGGCGGCATGGACCAGTGGCTCGAAGCGGGCCGCCCGCTGGTCTCGGACAACGGCCTGAAGCCCATCATCCTCTGATGCCAGGCCCAGCCACCTACGCGTTCCTGGGACCGGAAGGCACGTTTACCGAGGCAGCCCTCCTGCAGGTTCCCGGGGCGCTGCAGGCTGCCCGGGTGCCGGCGTCGAACGTCAATGCCGCCCTCGACCTGGTCCGCGAGGGCCGCGCGGACGCTGCCATGGTGCCCATCGAAAACTCTGTGGAGGGCGGCGTCACCGCCACGCTGGATGCCATCGCCAGCGGCGCGGAACTGCGCATCATCCGCGAAGTGCTGGTGCCCATCAGCTTCGTGCTCGTGGCGAAGGCCGGCGTCCGGCTGGAGAACGTGCGGCGGGTGTCAACGCACGGACATGCGTGGGCGCAGTGCCGGTTGTGGGTGGAGGCAAATATTCCTGCAGCCGAATACGTTCCAGGCTCCTCCACGGCAGCCGCGGCGATGGGCCTCCTCGACGACGACTGCCATTACGACGCCGCCATCTGCTCCCCGCTGATGGCTCAGGACCAGCCCGGACTTTCAGTCCTGGCCGAAAATATCGGCGACAACCCCGGAGCCGTCACCCGGTTTATCCTGGTGAGCCGACCGGGCGCGCTTCCGGAGCGGACGGGCGCGGACAAGACCACCGTGGTGGTCCCCCTCCCCGAGGACCGGCCGGGCGCCCTCATGGAAATCCTGGACCAGTTCGCGAGCCGGGGCGTCAACCTGAGCCGGATCGAATCCCGGCCCACGGGGCAGTACCTGGGGCACTACTTTTTCAGCATCGACGCCGACGGCCACGCCCGGGACGCCCGGGTGGCGGACGCCTTGGCCGGACTGCACCGGATCAGCCCGGCCACACGCTTCCTCGGTTCATATGCCCGGGCGGACATGCAGGAAACGGCCATCGAGCCGCATATGTCGGACCAGTCTTTTACCGCGGCCCGGTCCTGGGTGGCGGCCATCGTTGATACGGACAACGCCGCAGGTGGGAGCGCTGCGGGCACTTCGCCCACAGCGTAGGTAAATGCCCTTCGAAGTACTTCCCCGGGCTGTGGACAATGCGTATGCTTACTTGATCCATACGGGGGATGGCCCCTAACGAAGGGAGCGGGTCATGACAACCAGCAACACAAATGACGGCCAGGGAATGATCGTCAACCCCAAGCCCGCCGGCGACAACCAGGACTGGGACGGCGACGAAGCGGACCGGGCCGACCGCCTGCGCTTCGAGGAGGAGCAGGCCATGATCCGCGAGCAGTCCGAAGCACGCGCCGCGGCCAAGGCTGCCGGACACGACCATAAGGCACCCAGCGCCTGACCGGGATCCGGCCTAATCCCGTCCTTTGACCCTGACCAGCAGTGACTGTGGCTTCACCTGGACAGTGACACGGGTTGCCTCTCCGGCAGTGTCCCCGTCGAGTTGGGTGGGCATCGGCTCCGGGCACTCGATAATGATCTTCCGTGACCGGTAAACGGTCATGATTGGCAGCTTTCCGCTGTGCTTGGACATGACCTTGACGTACATCAGCAGCCAGCCAAAGGCGCTTCGCGGGCTCATGACCACCACGTCCAGCATGCCGTCGTCGATCATCGCCTGGGGGATGAAATCGATGCCGCCCGGTACAAGGCCGCAGTTGGCAAACAGGACGCTGCGGATATTCCTCACCTGGGCGGGCCCTTCGTCCAGGGAAATGCTGACCTTCTTCCGGCGGCCAGGCAGATGTCGGACTCCCGCCTCCGTGTAGGCCAGCCACCCCACAGCCCTTTTCAGGCCGTCGCTTGTATCCGCCAGGACCTCGGCGTCCATGCCGATGCCGGCAATGACCAGGAACACGTGCTCCGATTGATGGCCGGTCCGGGCATTCTCGATCCCCATGCGGGCGGTGTCGATGTAGCGCTGCCGCCCGAACAGCGCCGTGTTCACGCTGGAGTGCAAGTCGCCCACGTCCAGCTCCAGATTCCTTGCCAGCAGGTTGCCTGTGCCCAGCGGCACCAGTCCCATCGCCACCCCGGTGCCGGCCAGCGACTCAGCCACTACGCGCACTGTGCCGTCGCCACCGCCCACCAGGACGACGTCGGGCTTTCCTTCCAGTGCATTCCGCACCTGGCTGAAGCCCGGATCCCGCGCGGTGGTTTCGAAAAACTGGGGGTCCTCCCAGCCGGCGGCGAGGCAGGCGCGCTGGATGGTTGCCCGGGCCTCGGCGGCGCGGGCCTTGACGGGGTTCAGGACCACGGCCACCCGCTGCTTCTTCAGCTCCGGCTCGATGGCTTCCCCGCCCACCGTGCTTCGGATATGCAGGGCCCGGAGCCGCCGCACGCCCCACCAGCTCGAAATGGCGAAGGCAAGCGCCACCCCGATCAGCAGGTACAGGATCCAGTCACTCATGGTGCTTCAACAGTAGCCCGGCGGAAGGCACATCGTTCGGGGACAAACGCCCCTCCCGCCGTCGTGCGTTCGATTGGATACCCTTAGGGGGTGATCGACGTAAAAGACCTCAGCGAAAACCCGGACAAATTCCGTGCCAGCCAGCGTGCCCGCGGCGCCGACGAATCAGTGGTGGACGCGATCATCGCCGCCGATTCCGCCCGCCGGGCAGCGCTGATCCGGTTCGAAAACCTGCGTGCCGAGCAGAACGCGTTTGGCAAGAAGGTGGCCCAGGCCAAGGGCGAAGAAAAGCAGGCACTCCTGGCTGAAGTCAAGGAACTGGCCAACTCTGTCAAGGCCGCCTCTGCCGAGGCCGACGCAGCTCAGGCCAAGCAGGAGGAACTCCTGCGCACCGTCCCCAACCTGGTGGAAGACGGCGTCCCGGCCGGCGGTGAGGACGACTACGTTGTCATCAAGACCGTCGGCAAGCCGCGTGAATTCCCTGACTTTGAGCCGAAGGACCACCTGGAAATCGGTGAGCTCATCGGTGCGATCGATATGGAACGCGGCGCCAAGGTCTCCGGTGCGCGCTTCTACTTCCTCCGCGGCGTGGGCGCGCGCCTGGAGATGGCGCTGCTGCAGATGGCCATGGACCAGGCCATCGAAAATGGCTTCGTCCCCATGATCACTCCCACCCTGGTGCGCCCGGAGACCATGCAGGGCACGGGCTTCGACGTCAAGCACGACGCCGAGATCTACCGTCTCGCCGAGGACGACCTTTACTTGGTGGGCACCTCCGAAGTTGCGCTTGCCGGCTACCACGCAGACGAGATCCTTGACCTTTCCGCCGGTTCCATCCGCTACGCAGGGCAGAGCTCCTGCTACCGCCGCGAAGCCGGTTCGCACGGCAAGGACACCCGCGGCATCATCCGCGTGCACCAGTTCAACAAGGTGGAGATGTTCATCTACACCACCGTTGAGGAAGCCGCCACCGAACATCAGCGGATGCTGGCCTGGGAAGAAGAGATGCTGGCCAAGTGCGAGCTGCCCTACCGGGTGATCGACACCGCTGCCGGGGACCTCGGTATGTCCGCGGCGCGCAAGTACGACTGTGAGGCCTGGGTTCCCACCCAGAACGCGTACCGTGAGCTGACCTCCACCTCGAACTGCACCACATTCCAGGCCCGACGCCTGAACATCCGTGAGCGCGCCGTGAATTCCGAGGGCGTGGCCAAGGGCACCCGGGCCGTGGCTACGCTGAACGGCACCCTGGCCACCACGCGCTGGATCGTGGCGCTGCTGGAGCACCACCAGAACGCGGACGGCTCCGTCAACGTGCCGAAGGCCCTCCAGAAGTACCTGGGCGGCCTCGAGGTCCTCCCGGTCCTCTAGGTCCTGTCTGCCTCAGAAGTCCCCGCTCCGTGGACCAATCCCCCCGTCATGCGCGGGGGAATTGTCCTTGCCGCGGGGACTTTTCGGCTTTGAGGCCTGCGGCCCGCAGCTTCCTGTCGAGCAGGCCGGGCTCTGACAGGGTCTTCCAGTCCCAACGGACCACCTTGTAGCCGAGGGCACGCAGCCGGTCTTCACGCTTCTTCTCGGCCAGAATTGCTTCGCGGGTACTGCGGTCTCCCAGGAAGCCGTCCTCAAGGTATTTGGCGTCGCCGTCGAATTCACCGATGACGCCAAACTCCGGCCAGAAGAAGTCGGTCCGCGCAATAAACCCCGCGCTGTCATGGAACGATTGCTGGAGTACGGGAGCGGGAAGACCCAAGACCCGGAACAGCGCCCGGCTGCGCGATTCCCCTACGGACTCGCAGGCCTCGTCTGCCATGGCCAGGACCTCCTCCACCCGTCTGCGTTTGGCGGCGGACATGCGGGAAGCACCTTGGTGCAGTTCCTGTCGGGTCAGCCGTTTCTCCTGCCCGTGGTGCGCCCCCAATACAGCGTCGGCAACGGCCAAGGCCTCCGGTAGGTCCAGCCGCGCCACGCAGTCCAGGACGGTCTGGACGAGTGAGGTGACCCGATATCCGCGGTGCTGGACGGTCTCGGCTGGCCAGTGGTGCCGGCGGATGCCGTAAGCGCGCACGCGCTCCAGCCCGGTCAGCCCGGTCTTGGCATCCCGGGCTGCCTTGGTGGTAGGTGCCAGCGTGCCCGCCTTGTGCGGCGAATCAGTAATGGCGTGAATATGGCCGGGAACGCCTGGCCCAGGGAGGCCCCAGATGCGGAGGCCGGTGAGGTAGCAAAACTTCGTCGAGGGATCGAGGGCCGCCACAGCGGTCAGCGTCATCGCGTAGCGTTCCCAAGGCTTCAGTGAGAGCCAGGCCTCTTTCGGATAGTAGGCTCCGGTCCTGACCCTGACCAGCGTGCCCGCACGGTACCTGCGGCTCAGGTCGCGGCTGTTGCCCGTGAGGGCGCGGTGTCGACTGGCCAGGATCAGTGTTGGGGGGAGAGTGTCGGGCAGCTGGTTGGATGGCATGGTCCCATGCTGGGCACGAGGGACGGCCAAGCCAAGGCCGGGTCCTGCGGATGTGGACAAGTGGCGGCAAATCCCCGCGGGACGGTCTTTTCCCCTGGTAACGCGGCGGGGATTTGTCCACGCCGGGGGGAACTCCCAGTTTCGCGAACGGGAACCCCGGAGGTTAACACTCACACCGGGGATAACCTGTGGGTATTAACCAGCTGTTCAACCCGGGTGTGGCCCGCGTCCTAGCGGCTGTGTGGGGTGTCTGCTCTACTGGATGAATGACAACAGTGACTGAAACTTCAGTCGCCGGCAACGATGACCGGCGAGACACCACAAACAACCTCAACCGCCGCAAGCTCATGGTCGCCCTCGACGTGGACGGCACCCTGGTGGACCATGACGGCCACATGTCCCCGGGCGTCCGGCAGGCAGCGCAGGCCGTAGTCGCGGCCGGACATGACGTCCTGGTGGCCACCGGCCGGTCCCTGAACGCCACCCTGCCCATCATCGAAAAAATCGGCATAGACCGCGGCTATGCCGTCTGCTGCAACGGCGGTGTGACCCTCCGGCTGCACCCCGAACTGGACGGCGGCTACGAGGTTATCCACAAGGCCACCTTCGATCCCGCCCCCGCCCTGCGCGCCCTCCGTGAGCGGCTCCCTTCGGCCAAATACGCGCTGGAGGATGAAGACGGCAACTTCCTCTCCACGGAGCGGTTCCAGGACGCGAGCTTCGGCGTGGAGGCCGTGGGCGTGGACTTCCACACCATGCTCGAGGCCACTGCCGTGCGCGTGGTGGTCTTCAGCACCGAGAACACGCCGGAGGAGTTCAACGAGGCCATCCGGCAGATCGGCCTGGCCGGCGTCACGTACTCCGTGGGCTGGACCGCCTGGCTGGACATCGCAGCCGCCGGGGTCACCAAGGCCAGCGCCCTCGAGGAGCTCCGGGTGCGCCTCGGCGTCGAACAGCACCTGACGGTGGCTATCGGCGACGGACGGAACGACATCGAGATGCTTACCTGGGCAGGACGCGGCGTGGCCATGGGCCAGGCGCCGGAGGAAGTGCTCGCCGCCGCGGACGAGGTCACCCACTCCGTGTACGACGACGGCGCCGCCCACGTGCTGCGCAGCCTCGTCTAGCGTCGGGGTATAGGCAGTCCACACACCGGGCGCGGTCGCTTGATAGATGCAGGCAATCCCCATACGTTGGGAAAGATCGGTGCGAGTAGTTCGGCAACGCCGGGGTACGGGACCACTTGAACAACACACCCGGGAGGTTCTGCCGGAAGGCGGAACACCCTGCGAAGGAGACGTCTGTGCGGCAATCAAGTTCCGAAGAAGACCTTTCGATCGACAGCATTGCCGTTGAGCCCGGCGAGCTCGAACCGGGAGCGACCGAGGCCGGGGACATTACGTACGACGAGCAGTTCTACCCGGCCCGTCCCAAGGCGCTGAGACCGGTGGCACGCCGTCGCCAATTCTTTGCCGACCGGCCTTCCCTGGAATTCGATGGCCGCAACGCCGCGTATGTGGAGTGGCTGCGAAACCAGGCGATGCTCGGCGACGCGAACGTGATGGCCCGCCAGCTTTCCGGCCAGGCGAGCATGTGGCAAAACTCCTACGCGCACCCCAACCCGCGGGCCGCCGTCGAACGCGCCCCCGTCTGGTTCACCGCCTACCCGCTGTCCTTCATCACCCGGCCGGGGCAGTCCTTCCTGGCGGCGCTGGGCGACCCGGAGCTGTGGGAGGCGTTCCGCGAGATCGGCATCCGCGGCCTGCACACCGGCCCGGTCAAGCTGGCCGGCGGCATCCAGGGCTGGGCGCAGACCCCCAGCGTGGACGGTCACTTCGACCGCATCAGCATGGCGATCGATCCTGTGTTTGGCACCGAGGACGAGTTCCGGCGCATGTGCGAAGTCGCGGCGGACCACGAGGGCACGGTGATTGATGACATTGTCCCAGGCCACACGGGCAAGGGTGCGGATTTCAGGCTTGCCGAGATGAACTTCCGGGATTACCCGGGCATCTACCACATGATCGACATCCCGCAGGAGGACTGGAACCTGCTGCCGGACGTCCCCGAGGGCCACGATTCGGTGAACATCAGCCCGGAGGCGGAGAAGGCCCTGCAGAAGGCCGGTTACATCATCGGCCGGCTGCAGCGCGTGATCTTCTACGAGCCCGGCGTCAAGGAAACCAACTGGAGCGCCACGCGGCCCATCGTGGGCACGGACGGCAAGACCCGGCGCTGGGTCTACCTGCACTACTTCAAGGCCGGCCAGCCCTCCATCAACTGGCTGGACCCCACTTTCGCCGGCATGCGCCTGGTGGTGGGCGACGCCCTGCACTCCCTGTTGGACCTGGGAACCGGGGCGCTGCGCCTGGACGCCAACGGCTTCCTGGGCGTGGAAAAGAGCGCCGAGGAGGAGCCAGGCTGGTCCGAGGGCCACCCCCTGTCCGAGGCCGCCAACCAGCTGATCGGGTCCATGATCCGCAAGGTGGGCGGGTTCTCGTTCCAGGAACTGAACCTGACCATTGACGACATCAAAGCCACCTCCGAGAGCGGGCCGGACCTGTCCTACGACTTCATCACCCGGCCCGCGTACCACTACGCACTGGTCACCGCGGATACCGAATTCCTCCGCCTCACCCTCAAGCTCTCCATGGACATCGGTGTGGACCAGGCGTCCCTGGTGCATGCCCTGCAGAACCACGACGAGCTCACCTACGAGCTGGTGCACTTCGCCGCCGGGCATAAGGATGACGTCTTCGAACTCCACGGCGAGGAACTCACCGGAGCCGAGGTGGCCGAGCACGTCCAGCAGACCCTGCGCGAGCGCCTCACCGGGGAAGCCACCCCGTACAACGCGCTGTTCACCACCAACGGGATCGCCTGCACCACGGTCAGCTTCATCATGGCGGCCCTGGGCATCCAGGATCCGGACAACCTGACCCCGGAGCAGGAAACCCAGGTGATGGACATCCACATCCTGTTGTCCATGTACAACGCGCTCCAGCCCGGCGTATTCGCCCTCTCCGGCTGGGACCTCACCGGCATCACGGCCCTGGACCGGGAAAAGGTCCGCGAGCTTACCGTCCAGGGCGATACCCGCTGGATCAACCGCGGCGCCCACGACCTCATGGGCACCAGCCCCGAGGCGGAGGCGTCCTCCGCCGGCATGCCCCGCGCCCGCAGCCTCTACGGTCCGGTGCCCGAACAGCTCGGCAACCCGGACTCGTTTGCCCGGCGCCTGCAAAAGATCCTGGCGGTGCGGGAACAGTCCGGGGTGGCTACCAGCACGCTGCTGGACGTGCCGGACGTGTCCAACCGGGCTCTCCTGGTCCTGGTCAACCAGCTCCAGGACGGCATGCTCCAGGCCACGGTGCTGAACTTTTCCGGACAGGACATCGCCGGCAGCATCCAGTCGTCGCACCTGGTGCCGGGCTCCACGGTCCACGACCTCTTCACCGGAGAACAGGTGGGCCAGGTGGACGACCTGCACAGCTTCTTCCTGGAACTTCCGGCCTACGGCGGCACGGCCCTGGTGCTCAAAGACGCGCCCGAAGAGGAACCGGAGACGGATTCCGCTTCGTAATCCACAGCGTGCACAGGGCAGAATGTTTGCCATGACCCTGACTACGTTCGCCCTCATCCGCCACGGCCAGACCGACTGGAACGCCGAACGGCGGCTGCAGGGGGCAACGGACATCCCGCTGAACGACGTCGGACGCGGGCAGGCGCGCGACGCCGTCGCTGCCCTTGCGCCTTACCGGTGGGACGCCGTCGTCTCCTCCCCGCTGAGCCGCGCGGCGGAGACGGCGGACCTGATCGCCGAAGGTCTGGGCCTCACCGTGGCGCGGCGCGTCCCGGAACTGACGGAGCGCAGCTTCGGCCCGGCGGAGGGCATGCAGGCCGGTCCCGAGCTGGAGGCGCTGCGCGTGCCTGGCGGGTTCCGCGGCGCCGAAAGCGAGGACGACGCCGCGGCGCGCGGCCTGGGTGCGCTGGAGGACCTGGCCGAGGAGTTCCGCGGCAGGCGCCTCCTGGTGGTCACGCACGGGACGCTGCTCCGGGTGAGCCTCAGCCGTGCCACCGGCCGCACGCTGGCCAGCGTGGACAACGCCGTGCTCAACCTGGCACACCACCACGCCATCCAGGGCTGGCATTTGGAATACTTCAACGGCGAACCGGTGATGGCGGCCACCGGAAGCTAGCAGGGCCTTAGCGGACTTCGAGGATCAGCCCGAGGAGCCGTGCGGCGGCGGGCCGGGCTGCGTGTTCCTCGTGCCACTGCGCCCGGGCCAGGGCCTTGCTGACGGCCTGCGTGGTGATGCCCAGTTCCTGTGCGACGGCCTTTTGCTGCCCCCGGACGCCGGGCGTCAGCAGGTCCAGAACCCGCCATTCAGCCGTAGACCGGTCATGCACAATGTGGCCCAGGAGCCGGAGCACTGCCTCGGCCTCGCGGGATATGTCCGCGAGGGGTCCCTCCACGGCCACCGGAACCCGTTCCCTGGTGCTGCGCAGCCGGTCCACGGCCCGGCGGGCATACACCAGCCCGTGTCCGGTGGCGTCCCGGATCAGGTTGGGCAGCGGCTCGTTCACCGGGCCGACGCCGATCCCCACGTACCAGGACCCGCAGCGCAGGGCGATCAGCGCCGCTTCCACTGCCTGGTGCGGGCAGTCCACGATGCCCTGGACCTCATCCTCGACGGAGCGGTCGAAATCCAGTCGCGCAGGAATGTGCCGCAGGTCCCTCAACAGCTGGGGGACCAGGTCGCCGTCGCGCCTGCTGTCCGTCTGGTTGATGGTCAAGGTGAACATTGCACCAAAGACTACCCGCAGGTAGGTAAAGGAAGGCAAGCAGGGTTGCCCCTGACCTTGGCATCTGGTGCGATGGGGGAGTGCCGCCGACAGCGGCGGACGCAATGTGAGGATGGTTATGGCCGGCAGCATGGGGCAGGACGAACTTGAGCTCGTGGACCGCTGGTGGCGCGCGGCCAACTACCTGTCGGTGGGGCAGATCTACCTCCGGGCAAACGCCCTGCTGCGCGAACCGCTCAAGCCGGAACACACCAAGTCCCGCCTGCTGGGCCACTGGGGTACCACCCCCGGCCTGAACTTCGTCTACGCGCACCTCAACCGCGTCATCTGCCGCGACTCAGCCGGGATGCTCTTCGTGGCAGGTCCCGGCCATGGGGGTCCCGCCGTCGTGGCGAATGCCTGGCTGGAGGGCACCTACTCGGAGGTCTACGGCCACGTCGGCCGGGATGAGGACGGCCTCGCGGAACTGTTCCGCCAGTTCTCCTACCCCGGCGGAATTCCCAGCCACGCCGCTCCGGAGACGCCCGGCTCCATCAGCGAGGGCGGCGAACTGGGATATTCGCTCGCTCATGCGTACGGGGCGGTGCTGGACAACCCTGAGCTGGTGGCCGCCGTCGTGATCGGTGACGGCGAGGCGGAAACCGGGCCACTGGCGGCCAGCTGGCACTCGCACACCTTCCTGGATCCCGTGGCGGACGGCGCCGTGCTGCCCATCCTGCACCTGAACGGCTACAAAATCGCCAACCCCACCGTCTTGGCGCGCATGCCCCGTACCCAGCTGGAGCAGCTGATGCGCGGCTACGGGCACGAACCGTACTTCGTGGAGGTGGAAGACCCTGACGCCACGGAGCAGGCGCACCGCGACTTCGCGGCAGCTCTGGAGCACTGTTTGGCGGACATCCGGGCCATCCAGGACGCCCACCGGAAGGGTTCCGCCGACGGGGAGGGCGCGCGGCGCTGGCCGATGATCGTGCTGCGCTCGCCTAAGGGCTGGACCGGCCCGCGCATGGTGGACGGCCTGCAGGTGGAGGGCACCTGGCGCAGCCACCAGGTCCCGTTGTCGGAGGTGCGGACCGACGAGGAGCACCTGCGGCAGCTTGAGGAATGGCTGCGCTCCTACCGTCCCGAGGAATTGTTCGACGGCGGCGGCCGGCTTCGCTCCGACGTCGCCCGCGCTGCCCCGCGGGGCGACCTGCGGATGAGCGCCACCCCGCACGCGAACGGCGGAGTCCTGCGGCGGGCACTGAAGCTGCCCGCCTACCGGGACCACGCCGTCGAGGTTTCCAGGCCGGGGACCGAGCGCGTCAGCCCCATGATCACGCTCGGCGGGTGGATGCGGGACGTCATTGCGCAGAACATGGCGAATTTCCGGCTGTTCGGGCCGGATGAGACCGCGTCGAACCGGCTTCAGGACGTTTACGAGGCGACCGACAAGGTGTGGCAGTACAGGATTGACGACGGCGACGAGCACCTTGCGCGGTCCGGCCGGGTCATGGAGGTGCTCAGCGAGCACTTGTGCCAGGGCTGGCTGGAGGGGTACCTGCTGACCGGGCGGCACGGCGTCTTCAACTGCTACGAGGCGTTCATCCACATTGTCGATTCGATGTTCAACCAGCACGCCAAGTGGCTGAAGGTGCACCGGCAGCTGCCATGGCGGATGCCGGTGCCGTCGCTGAACTACCTGCTGTCCTCGCACGTCTGGCAGCAGGACCACAACGGGTTCTCCCACCAGGACCCCGGGTTCATCGACCACGCCGTGAACAAGAAGGCCGAGGTCATCCGGGTGTACCTGCCGCCGGACGCGAATACGCTGTTGTGCGTGATGGAGCAATGCCTGGCGTCCACGGATTACGTGAACATCGTGGTCAGCGGCAAGCAGCCCTCGCCCACCTGGCTGGGGCCTGCCGAAGCCGCCCAGCACTGCCGCCGTGGGCTCGGGATCTGGACATTCGCCGGTTCGGAAGCCGCGGGGGAGGAGCCCGACGTCGTCCTTGCCTGCGCAGGCGACGTGCCCACGGTGGAGACCGTCGCCGCGGCTGCGCTGCTGCGGGAAGGTGCGCCCGAGCTGAAGGTTCGCGTGATCAACGTCGTGGACCTGATGCGGCTGCAGGATTCCAGCGAGCACCCGCACGGACTGACCGCCCGCGATTTCGACGGGATTTTCACCGCGGACAAGCCGATCATCTTCGCCTATCACGGCTATCCGGCGCTCATCCACCGGCTGGCCTACCGCCGCACCAACCAGGACGGGCTCCACGTGCGCGGGTACAAGGAAGAGGGGACCACCACCACGCCGTTCGACATGGCTATGCTCAACGGGATCGACCGGTTCCAGCTCGCCATCGACGCCATCGACCGGGTGCCGGGCCTCGCTGCCCGGCGCGCCCTCCTGCGGCAGGAGCTCCAGGACCGGCGTAACCGGGCACGCCAGCACACCCGCACCCACGGCGAGGACCCGGAGGAGATCCGCGACTGGACCCTTGCCGTGAAAATCGAGGGCTGAGGCGGCCCAGGGTCAGGCGGCTTTGAACCCAAGCGCACCGGCGATGTCGCCGGACCCGGGAAGCTCGGCCCCGGCTGCGAACCCGGCCCACAACGCACGCAGCTCCCGGCCGACGCGGTCCACTTCTTCCCACTCTGCGCCGGCAATCAGCCCCACGCCCTCCCACGTCTTCCGGGTGCCCAGGAGCAGCGGCAGGTCGATGGTGTGGGCCGCCCCGAAAATGTTCCCCGGGGCGTGCCAGTGCAGGAGGTAGCGGTGTGCGTGCCCGCCGGCCCGCACGTGCCGCCGGGCGAACCTGCGCGTAGCGCGGCCGTATACGGTTT
This sequence comes from Pseudarthrobacter sp. NPDC058362, assembly GCF_042723515.1. Classification (NCBI taxonomy): domain Bacteria; kingdom Bacillati; phylum Actinomycetota; class Actinomycetes; order Micrococcales; family Micrococcaceae; genus Pseudarthrobacter; species Pseudarthrobacter sp. NPDC058362. The sequence goes on from NZ_JBHXIW010000006.1 coordinate 85,592, forward strand.
CCGTGACCAGCCAGTTGACGGCGCGCAGCAGTGGAAGCCCTGCCAGCGGCACCCGGGCAAGCCTGCTCAGGTACGGGCTGCGCGGCAGGAACAGCCTGGCTTCCCCTGTGGTGTGTCCGATCAGCACGTCGATGTCCGGCGCGGAGCGGTCCCAGGCAGCCTCGATGCCGCTTTCTTCCGGCAGCGGCGCATGTCCATACTGCGTGCCGAAGGGCATTGCCGCCAGCATGCCGAACTTCCGCGCCACCTGGGCAACCTCGGCTTCGCGGGCCACCACGTCCATGGCCGGCGTGTCGTCCGTGACGGAGTCCGCGGCGATGCCCATGGCGTGGTTCATCTTGGCCCGGCCCCGGGCAATCCCCAGCGGAGCGCTTTGGATGATGGCCCGCTGGAACAGCGACGGCGCCTCGGGCGTGGCCATCAGGTGCGCGATCGCGTCACCGCCGGCGGACTGGCCGAAGGCGGTGACCCGGCCGGGGTCGCCGCCAAAGGCCGCAATGTTCCGCCGGACCCAGCGGAATGCCTCGAGCTGGTCTAACAGACCCAGGTTTCCGGGGCGCCCGTTATGTGTGCCCAGGAAGCCGAATAGCCCCAGCCGGTAGGTCACCGACACCACGATGACCCGGTTCTCGGCCACCAGCCGGGCGGGGTCAAAGATGGCCAGGTCCCCGGATCCGGTGGTGTAGGAACCGCCGTGGATCCACACCATGACCGGGAGCCGTTCCCCGGCAGCAAGGTCGCCGGGCATGGCGATGGAAAGGTTCTGGCAGTCCTCGCTGCCCGGAAGCTCGCCGTACCTGGTGCCAAGGACGTCGTCGAGGAAGGGAACCGGGCCCTGCGGGCAGGCCGGCGCGGGAGAGGTCGCCGCGTAAACGCCGGTCCAGTCGGCTGCCGGCGACGGCGGCTGGAAACGGGCCGCCGTGGCGTACGGGATCCCGGTTGCGCGGATGACGTCCCCGTCGCGCCAGCCCTCAACGGGGCCGCACGGCGGGTGGAACAACAGCTGGGAGGTCAGGACTGGCTCGTTTCATTGGAGCGGACAACAGAAATCCCCGTCTCCCGGACAATTCCCCCACGCGTTGGGCGGGGATTTGTCCGGGAGACGGGGATTTAGTGGCGAAGTCAGTGGCCGGTCGGCACGTAACGCTTGATGGAGGCCTCCAGCTCCGCCTCGGCGGCGGCACGGTCGCCCCAGCCCTCGGCCTTGACCCACTTGCCTGGCTCCAGGTCCTTGTAGCGGGTGAAGAAGTGCTCGATTTCCTTGATCAGGAATTCGTTGACGTCGCTGACTTCCTGGATGTGGTCAAAGCGGGCATCCACGGGGACGCAGAGGATCTTGGCATCTCCGCCGCCGTCGTCGGTCATGTTGAAGACGCCGATGGGGCGGGACTCGACGATGACGCCCGGGTGCAGGTCGAAGTCCTGCAGGAGCACCAGCGCGTCCAAGGGGTCGCCGTCCTCGCCGAGGGTGTTTTCGAAGTACCCGTAGTGGGTGGGGTACTGCATGGCAGTGAACAGGACGCGGTCCAGGCGGACGCGGCCGGTCTCGTGGTCGACTTCGTACTTGACGCGGGACCCCTTGGGGATCTCGATGGTCACGTCGTGCTTCATGGAATGCTCCTCGGCAGTTGCGGGGGTTCGCGGCATCCTGACGCCTGCCAGAAGGGAGTGTCCGTGCCGCCGACTATTATTGAGGATATAGCGAGAGGCCCTGGAATCAGGAACTTGTGGGGATATTTCAGGACTGAGGACCAGCACCAGCATGACCAAAACAACCGGCCGGGAACTGCGGCGTGACCGCGGCCGCCGGACCCTCAGTGGCCTCCCCGCCGTTCTTCGCCGCGCCTGGCCGCCCGCCGTGCTGCTGGTGCTCCTGACCGCCCTCCTCGCACCCGCGGCCATCGAACTGGCGCCCGGTTTCACGGGGCCTGCGCCGCAGACCGCTCCGTCGGTCCCGGCCTGGCACCAGGCCCCCGCCTCGCTCACCGCCCGCACCGGCCTTTCGGCCCTCGAAGCCGGTGCTCCGCTTCCGGCCGCCGCGGCCGTGCGCACGCAGGTTGATCCTTTGTTAAAGCCCGACGGCGGCGGCACCTTCACAGGGTTCGTCCAGGATGCGCTCACGGGCCAGGTCCTGTTTGACCGGGGCGGTTCAGCCGGCAGGGTGCCGGCCTCCAACATGAAGCTCCTCACCGCTGTTGCGGCGCTGCGGTCGCTCGGCCCGGAGCGCCGGTTCTCCACCAGCGTGGTGGCCGGGTCCCGGCCGGGCCAGGTGGTTCTGATGGGCGGCGGCGATGTCCTGCTGGGGGCGGGGAACTCCACGCCGAACGCCGTCATGGGCCGGGCCGGCCTCGCCACCCTGGCGGAACAGACCGTCGAATCGCTGCGGACCTCGGGCGCCGCCGGGAAGATTGCGGTACTGCTTGATGATTCGCTGTTCACCGGCCCTGCCCTGAACCCCGCCTGGGACGCCGGCGATGTCGAGGCCGGGGAAGTGGCGCCGCTGTACCCGCTGGCGCTGAACTCGGCCCGGTACGACCCCCAAGTCGTCACCGGCCCCCGGCCGCAGGACGCCGCGTTGACCGCCGCCGGTGTGTTCGCTGACCTGGTGCGCACGAAAGGCAAGGCCGCGGGACTGGCTGTGGCAGCCGGCGTCGTGCGCGTTCCTGCCATGGCGGCCGGCGCACCGGAAACGCGGGAAACCCTGGCGGAGGTGGAATCTGCCACCGTTGCCGAGCAGGTGGGCTGGATGCTGCAGACGTCCGACAACTACCTGGCGGAGACGTTGGGCAGGATGGCTGCCGTGGCGGACGGACTGGCCGGAAGCTATGACGCGGCCACGGCCGTGGTCCGCACGCAGGTGGGGGAAGCCGGCATCCCGACCGGCGCCATGAACCTGGCGGACGTGTCCGGACTGGCCATGGAAAACCAGGTCTCGGCACGGCAGGTTGCGGAAGTGGTCCGCGCCATCACGTCCGGCACGGACCCGAGGCTCCGCGCCGCACTGGGCGGTTTTCCCGTCGCTGGCCTCACCGGGACGCTGGACACCCGGTACGGCGACGATGCCACCGGGTATGGAGCCGGCCTGGTCCGCGCCAAGACCGGAACGCTGAACACCGTGCTGGCCCTCAGCGGCTACGTGGTGGACGCGGACGGTCGGCTGCTGGTGTTTTCATTCATCGGGAACGGGCTGACCCCCGGCGCCGCCGGAAATAAGGCAGCCATGGACCAGGCCGCCACGGCGCTCGCGGCCTGCGGTTGCCGGTAGCTCCACGTTGCCGTGCGGGAACGGCCGGTGCTGTGTTCTGATGGGAGGCATGGAGTCCACTGAGCGTGAGTCGTCAGCCCAGGCCTTGTCCAACCCGGCCCAGGCGTTGATCAACTGGGACCTCGCGGCCTCGGCTGCCGCGCGGCTTGCCCCCGCCGGCCCCGTGCTGAACCAGGCGGAAATCGGCGAGGCGGTAGAGAGCCTGCGCCGGGCCGCCGATGAATCCGTGGGCCACGTCCACCAGATCACCGGACTGGAAGCGGCGCGGGACCTGCGGGATTCGTCCGTGCTGATTGTGGACCGCGCCTCCTGGTCCAAGGCCAATACCCAGAGCTTCGCCGTGATGCTCAAACCGGCCATGGAGAAGATGCTGGCGAACCGCCGCGGCACCGTGAGCCCGTCGGCGGCGAGCGTGAGCGGTGCCATCACCGGCAGCCAGCTCGGTGCCATCCTCGCGTTCCTGTCCAGCAAGGTCCTGGGCCAGTACGATCCGTTCTCTGCGCTCGCCGAAAACTCCCACGGCCCCGCGGGCGGCCGGCTGCTGCTCGTGGCACCGAACATCGTTGCGGTGGAACGCGAGCTCAACGTCACCCCGGAGGATTTCCGGCTGTGGGTGTGCCTGCACGAACAGACCCACCGGGTGCAGTTCGCCGCCGCGCCGTGGCTCCGGGACCACATGCTGGACCAGATCGAGGAGCTCAGCGAACACCTCCTGGGCAACGTCGATTCCCTGATGGAACGGGCCACCGCAGCCGCCCGCTCGCTGAAAGACCGGTCCGCGTCCGGCGACACCCCCGGCCGCGGCGCCATCCTGGACCTGTTGCAGGACCCGGAGGAGAAGGCCGCGATTTCGCACCTGACTGCTGTGATGAGCCTGCTGGAGGGCCACGCCAACGTGGTGATGGATGCCGTGGACGCCAGCATCGTGCCGTCCGTGAAGACCATCCGACAGCGCTTCAACGCCCGCGGCAAGGACCGGGGCGTCATCGAAAAGTTCATCCGCAGCCTGCTGGGTCTTGACGCGAAGATGCGGCAGTACTCGGATGGTGCCCGGTTTGTGCGCGCTGTGGTGGACGTTGCCGGGATGGAGGGTTTCAACAAGGTCTGGGAGTCTGCGGACCACCTGCCCACCGAACCGGAAATCCACGACGCCAAGCTCTGGCTCGAGCGGATGGGCCTCTAATTGCCCGAGCTTCCCCCAGACGTTCAAAAAGCTGGACAAGCCAAACAAAGCGGACGACGGCGGCCCGGCCGGTTGGCGCCGGTCGTCGGCGCCGCGCGCAAAATGGTCCAGGACGCCTTGGCGCAGGCGGGCTATCCGGCGCACGTAGTAGTTGCCTGCAGCGGCGGGCCGGACTCGCTGGCGCTCGCCGCCGTCGCAGGCTACTTCGCCCGCCGTGGGCACGTTGACGGGCACCCCGTCACCGTGGGTGCCGTCGTGGTGGACCACCAGCTGCAGGAGGGTTCGGCGCGGGTTGCCGCCCGGACCGCGCAGGTGCTCACAGAGCTGGGACTGGCCCCCGTGGAGGTGCGGACCGTGACCGTTGCGGCCACGGGGATTGGCCCCGAAGCGGCGGCGCGGGACGCCCGCCACGCTGCCCTCAAGGCGGCGGCGGAGGAGCAGGGCGCGTCCGCCATTCTTCTCGGCCACACCCTGGATGACCAGGCCGAGCAGGTCCTCCTGGGCCTCGCGCGCGGCTCGGGCACCCGTTCGCTGGCCGGGATGAGGCCGGCGCGCGGCAGCCTGCTGCGCCCGTTCCTGGGCTTGCGCCGGGCGGACACCGAGGACATCTGCGCGGTGGAAGAGCTCGAACCCTGGCACGATCCCACCAACCGTGACCCCGCCTTCGCCCGGTCCCGGACCCGCGTGGAGGTCCTCCCGCACCTGGAGGAGAAGCTGGGTCCCGGCGTGGCCGAATCGCTGGCCAGGACCGCGTCCATCCTCCAGCTCGACGCCGACTACCTGGATGATGTGGCCGAAACCACCTTCGCGTCGCTGGCGGCGCGGAACGGCCGGGAATTGAGCCTCCCGGAGGATGAACTGCGGGCTCTGGCGCCGGCCATCAGGTTCCGGGTCATCGCCAAGGCAGCGGCCGACGTCGGCGGGCAGCAGCCGGGCTACCAGCGCCTTTTGGCGGCGGAGGCGCTGCTGCGGCGGCAGGGTTCGGCAGGTCCGGTGGAGCTTCCGGGCGGGGTCAGCGTGTACCGGTTGTCGCTCGCCGAGCTGGAGGCCGCGCCGGCACCGGACGGGTCGGCTGGGGCTGGCGCTGTTCCCCGCGGGGGCGCACGCTGTGGGAAGCTAGTATTCCGGCCTCAAAAACCGCCCCGAAAATAGTCGCACACCCCGCATCTACACAGGAGCCATTGGTGGATTCTAACGACGTCCAGGCAGACCTCAAGCACGTTCTCTACACCAAGGAACAGATCCAGCAGCGGATTGGAGAACTCGCTGCCCAGATCGACAAGGACTACGAAGGCCGCGAACTGCTCATCGTGGGCGTGCTCAAGGGTGCGGTGATGGTCATGGCCGACCTGGCGCGTGCCCTGCACAGCCACGTATCGATGGACTGGATGGCGGTGTCCTCCTACGGTTCGGGCACCCAGTCCTCGGGCGTGGTCCGCATCCTCAAGGACCTGGACACGGACCTGATGGGCAAGGACGTGCTGATCGTCGAGGACATCATCGACTCCGGCCTCACGCTCTCCTGGCTCAAAACCAACCTGGAATCCCGCGGCACCGCATCCGTGGAAATCTGCACCGCCTTCCGCAAGCCCACGGCCGCCAAGGTGGAAATCGACGTCAAGTACGTGGGCTACGACATCCCCAACGAGTTTGTGGTGGGCTACGGCCTGGACTACGCCGAGAAGTACCGCAACCTGGACTTCGTGGGCACCCTGGCTCCGCACGTCTACGAGTAAACCTCCCCCGGGTGCCGGGTGCCGGGTGCCGGGTGCCGGCGTACCGGCGTACCGGCCCCGGTCCCTAGGCTCCGGGCACGGGTGTGCCCCGTACGGCGTTGGCAGCCCTGTCTGCGGCGACCTGCCCCTCGGTTCCGGAATCAAGGATTGTATTTTGGGCTGAGCCGGAATCGACCATGACCGCGGTGACGGCCAGGCTGTTCGAGGCCTCGGTCGCCAGCAGGGCATCCACCTGGGCCGAGTAGCACGAGTCGCTGGGCTTGGCGCGGACGTCCACCGCCACCACGTGGTTGCTGGAGACGAAGTTGCCGGTTCCAGCCGCCAGCCGGACGATGACCGGCGTGGTTCCTGCCGGACGGACGCTTTGGGAGTCGATGACCTCGGAGAAGTGGTTCCCGATTACCGAGTTGTGGCTCCCGCTGACACGGAGCAGGCCGAAGAGGTCGTCCAAGCCGTTATCCACCCCCAGGAAGGGTGTCCACGGCTCATGGTCGCGCAGGAAATGGTTGGTGGCCACGAGGTTTTCCGAGCTGTCCGCGGCGAGGACCACCATCCCGGGGTAGAACGAATGCAGGCGGTTGTTGGTGACGCTGGAACGCCGTACACCGGACAGATGAACGCTGCTCGCGCCGCGGGGGAAAACGTTGTTCGCGGTGACCAGGAGCCCGCCATGGTTCTCGGCGTAGATCGAGTGTCCTTTGAAGCCGGCTCCCACCAGGTTGTCGCTGATCTTGGATGCCTGCCCCCAGCCGCGCAGTTCGATGCAGCTGCCGCATTCGGCGATGAAGTTGCCATGGATGGACAGTGCGTCCGCGTGGTAGATGGTGAGGGCGTTCTCCAGGTAGACGAACCCCATGCCGGTAATGCGGAATGAATCGTTCGCGCTGGCCACATAGATGCCGGTCTTGCCGTTGACGTAGGTGTTTTCCGGGTGCATATCCGAACCGTCCGGGGCGAAGTGCAGTCCGTCGATGCAGAAGTTGGAGAACTCCACCGAGCTGATCCGCGGGCTACCGCTCCGCTCGATGTAGAAGGCGGCGCCCGGGGCCTCCGCGCCGTCCCCCGCGGACGGGATATCAACGATGATCCGGCTCCCGCCCGGCCACAGCTCATGGAGGTCAGGCCATTCTTCTTCCGGAACGTTGAACCGGATGCTCGATGACGTAAAGCCGTGTCCCGAACCCTCGATGCGCAGGAAGCTGATGTCGATGAGGACCTGCGTGCGGAGGTGGTAGTCGCCGGGCGGAATGTAGATCACCGCGCCCGGTTTGCCGCCGTTGTCCGGATCGCTGGCCGTCTGCCGTTCCTTGATGTCGGCGATGATGCTGTTGATGACTTCACCGACGTCCTTGGCCGGGTTTCCCACGGGCCATGTGGTGACGTCGTAGCAGTTGCTGTTCTGCATGGCTTCCCTTGCTTAGTGGTTTTCAGGACAGTGCTGAGACGGTGAGCTTCAGTATCGTTGCATGGCCTCCCGCGGCGGACAGCCAGTTCTCCCGTGCTTGCGCGCCCGGGAAGACGAGGTCGGTCAGTACCACCGAGCCGCCCTGGGCGAAGACCTCGACCGAGCAATGATCGACGACGATCTGCAGCTTGAGCACGCCGTCCTCGAGTACCAGCGGAGCTGACTCTGCCGACGCGAACTTCCCATGGAAGCGGGTGTCTCCCGAGCGCCTGCGGTCAAGGACGAGCCGGGAGCTGTCCGGGTCGAAGCGGAGGACGGTGCCCTCGCTCCCGCCCGTGTCTGCGAAGAGCCGGAACTCGATACGCCTGGCATTTCCGGGAAGGACCTCCGCCTCGATGACCTGGGCGTTGCGGGGTTCCGCATCCGGCAGCTGGAAGGAGGAGTCCTGCAGGTCAAAGCTGTCCACATGCATCAGCGCTTTGAAAGCGGGCTGTTCTTCGTTTGCAGAATGCCCGGCCAGAACCGGCTGCTGGACCAGGCGGGCCGGGCCGTGGGCTGCGGTGAGGCGAACTTCGCGGGCGAGGGTCATTGAGGACCGCCAAGGGGAGGTGGGCAGCTGGTTGGCGTAGTCCCAGTTGTTCATCCAGCCGATGATGATGCGCCGCCCATCGGGAACGTTGGTGAAGGAAACGGAGGCGTAGCAGTCGCGTCCCCAGTCCAGCCACAGGCATTGCTGCAGGGCTGCGGCGGCCTTGATGGAATCCAAGGCGCTGACTCCATCCGGCGCAGCCAGTGAACCGGGGTCCGGAATGAACCGCACGCCGTCGAACTGCCCCACGAAGTACTGGCCGCCGGAACCTCCCGCCACCGCGCCCGGGTTGACGTTGACGATCAGCACCCACTTGAGGTTGTCCGGGTCACCGTCCACTGCCAGGGGAAAGAGGTCAGGGCACTCCCATTCACCCTGGTCTGCATTGGCCGGGCCGAAGCCGCTGAGAAACTCCCAGGATTTCAGGTCCCTGGAACGGTAGAAAACCACTCTTTGGTGCTGGGCCTCGACGGCGGCCATGATCCACCAGGCGCCGTCCTCTCCCTGATAGCGGAACACCTTGGGATCCCGGAAATGCGGAGAGTTTCGGCTGAGGACAGGGTTCCCGCCGTACTTGTGCCATGTCATCCCTCCATCGATGCTGTAGGCCAGGGACTGGGCCTGGGTGCCGCTGTATTCGGCTGTGGCTTTGTAGGCGCTGGTGTAGATGGCCACGAGGGGCGGGGCGTCCGCGGTGCCGAATCCTGAGGTGTTGCCGTGGTCCACCACGACGCTTCCGGAGAAGATGTCCTCCGTTTCGTCGCAGGCGATGGCAACGGGATGTTCCGTCCAGTGCAGCAGGTCCCGGGAGGTGGCGTGGCCCCAGGACATATTGCCCCACACGTTGCCGTACGGGTTGGTCTGGAAGAAAAGGTGGTACAGCCCGTCATGAAAAACCAGTCCATTGGGGTCGTTCAACCAGGTGTCCCTTGCCGTGAAGTGAACGGCCGGCCGGAACCTGGCCGTTTCTGCCGGGCCTGGTTCGAGGCGTGCAGCATCAAGGAAGGTGGTCATCGTTGCGGTCCTCTTGGAAGTGGAAGTGGGAGGGGTGGGTGGAAGGGGGTTGCTCTTAGCGCCGGGGAGCCGCAACGGAATCGCGGCTAACCAGGGGACAGCCCAGGATGGTCGGGTGAACGGCCATCAGGGAAAGGTCGGTTTTCCCCTCCACGGCGTCTATCAGGTGCTCGGTGGCCCATGCACCCATTTCGTAGTGGGGCAGGGCCACGGTGGTGAGCCCCGGGTGGAGATTGGCCGCGATCAGCTCCTGGTCATCAAAGCCGACGACGGAAAGATCGTCAGGGATGGCTAGGCCCAGCTCGGCGGCGGCGCGGTAGGCTCCCATGGCCATGCGATCGTTATAGCAGAACAGTGCCGTCGGCACGTCGGCACGGTCGTCCCTGGTCAACATCCGCTTGGCCGCCTCGTAGCCACCGTGCACTTCCGAGACATCGGACTCCACCGGCGCCCCATCGCCGTCGAGCCCTGCCTCATCCAACGTGGCCCGGAAGGCCCGGAGACGCTGGCGCGTGGCGGGGACGTCGTCGGTGTTGTTCAGGAAACCGATCCGCTCGTGCCCCGCCGCCAGGAGGGCCTGCACTGCTGCCCGCGCACCGCCTTCCTCGTCCGGAATCACCGCAGTGATGTCTCCGCCGGTGGCCACGGAGTCCACCAGCACGGAGGGTACGGTGCCAAGGTTGGCGGGCAGGTCCACGTTGCGGTGGTACATGGTGGCGTAGAGGATGCCGTCCACGCGGCGCTCCAGGAGGGCTTCGACGTCGGTCTGCCTTGATTCGAGGCTGGCCGAGCCGGAGGTGTTGATGATCATGAGGCCGTACCCGCGGGCTTTGGCGGCCTCGTCGGCACCCAGGATGATGCGGCCGGCGTGGGGCGTCGTGGCGATGTCCTCGCTCACCAGGCCCAGCATGCCGGTCCGCTGTGTCCGCAGGGCCTGGGCAAGTCGGTTCGGGCCGTAGCCCAGTTCCTCCGCTGCGGACCTCACCTTGTCCCTGGTTTCGGGGCTGATCCGGGCGTAGGAAACCTCGTTGAGGACGTGGGAGACAGTTGTCACCGAGACCCCCGCGGCGATGGCCACGTCCTTGATGCCGATGTTCCTGTTGCTCATCTGTGTCCCACGTCCTTATGGTTTGTGATGCCCACTGGGGTTACCAGTAGGCTACTCGTTTGCTGCCGGCCTAACCTTTGACGGCGCCGAGCGTCATTCCTGCCACGATCCTGCGCTGCAGGAGCAGCGTCAGCACAATTACCGGGATGGAGTAGACAGCGGCCAGCGCCGTCATGGATCCCCAGTCCAGGCCGAACTGGGTCTGGAAGTTCGCGATCACCACGGGCGTTGTCTGGGAGCGGATGGCGGTCATCAGGAGGGCGAAGAGGAACTCGTTCCAGGAGGCCAGGAAGGCGAAGATCGCCGTGACGGCGATGCCGCCGGAGACCACCGGGATGACCACCCGCCACAGCGCTCCGAGCCTGCTGCACCCGTCCACGGTCGCCGCCTCCTCCAGGTCCTGCGGAACGGCTTCGAAGAAGCTGGACATCAGCCAGATGGAGAGCGGCAGGGAAATGGTGGTGTGGGCGATGGACAGCGCGATGGGGGTATCGGCCAAGCCCACGGACCCCATCATGGAGGCCAGCGGAATACCGATTGCCACCGGTGGGACCATGCGCGTCACCAGGGCAGCCATGATGAAGATCCGGCCGCTCAGCGTCTTGTACCGGGTGATGCCGTAGGCGGCGGGAACCGCCAGGACCAGGGAGAGCACGGTGCTGATGATTGCCGTCTGGATGCTGTTGATGAACGACGCCGGCACGCCGCTGCGGCCCAGGGCGTTGGCGTAGTTCTCCAGCGTCCATTCCCTTGGAAGGATGGTGGGCGGCACGGCGATGGTGTCGATCGGGGTCTTGAAGGACGTGAACAGCAGGTACAGGAACGGGAATCCGTAGAGAACCATGGCTGCCGCGAGGAGGATCCACAGCAGGGTCCTGGTGCTGCGCCGGCCCGCTTCCAGGCCTTCCCGGTTGGTGCTGCGGCGCTTGCGGGGCGGGACGACGACGGGACGTGCGGAAGGTGCCGCGGCCGCCCCGGCCGGGGTCCCGGCGTCGTGCTTGGCTCGTTCAGCGAGGCGCATCAGGTGTCCTTTCCTGGCCGCCAGATGGTGGCCACCGCGAAGAATGCGACGGCGAGCATCGCCAGCAGGTAGATGGTGCCCATGGCGCTGGCCAGGCCCGGATCGCCGAAGCGGATCATGGTGCGGTAGATCAGCAGGCTCATGGTTTCCGACGCCGATTGCGGGCCGCCGTTGGTCTGGATGAGGATGGTGTCGAAGGCCCTGGCCGCGTCGATGCCGCGGACCACCAGCGCGACGGCGATCACCGGCCGCAGCAGGGGCAGGATGATGCGGAACAGCAGGGCCGGCGCGCGGGCGCCGTCCAGCCGCGCCGCCTCGATGAGGTCGCCAGGGATGTTCTGCAGTCCGGCGAAGAGCACCAGGCACATGAACGAGGTGGTCAGCCAGATGTCCGGAATGGCCACTGAGTAGAGCACGATGCCGGGGTCGGACAGCCAGCCGATCTGGTTGGGGTTGTCCAGGATGCCCGCCTGGTGCAGGAGGGTTCCGATGAGGCCGAAGTTGTCGATCATCAGGAACTTCCACAGCAGCCCTGCCACGATCGGGGCGATCATGAGCGGGTACATGAACACCGTCCGCCAGATCTGGGAGCTGCGGCCCAGCATGGTGAACAGCAGGGCCATGCCCAGGCCAAGGGCGAACTCGAGGGTGACCACCACCAGGGTGTAGGCCAGGGTCCGCCAGCCCGCTCCCGTGAAGGCCTCGGACGCGAAGGCGCGGAAGTAGTTGTCCAGGCCCACGAAGTCGCGGGGGCCGCCGGCGATCGGGGAGATCTTGTAGAAGCTGTCCGCCACCAGGCGGAACAGTGGGAAGGCCACGAATATTGCCAGGAACAGCGCCGCTGGTGTCATCAGGAACAATGCGAAGCGGCGGTCGGAGATGCGCACGGTTTTCTCTTCCGCTGGTTGGGGCCGCGGCCGGCACCGGTGTGTGCAAGTGCCGGCCGCGGGGGTCTTACTTGAGGAGGTCCTCGATCTGCTTCTTGGCGTCGGCGAGGAGGGCGGCGGAGTCACCGCCGGCAACGGCCTTCTGCAGCATGGGCACCAGGACGGTGTCCACGATCTGCTGCCACTTCTCGGTGGCCGGACGGGTGGCCGTGGCTTCACCGTTGAGGGTGTCGATCAGCGGCTTGAAGCTTTCGTACCCTTCCTTGTCCTGGTACTTCTCGAAGGCGGAGATACGGGAGGCCAGGCCCAGGCTGGACTCGACGCCCAGGCTGTTGTGGTCGTAGGCACACTGCACGAACTTCTTGGCCGCGTCCGTGTTCTTGGTGGCCTTGGGGACGGTGAGGTACCAGGGGCCCGGGACGCCTCCGATGCCGGCGGATCCGGCGATCATGGGGGCTGCGCCCACCTTGCCCGCCACCGGGGAGTCCTTGGGGATCTGCCGGTAGGCGTGGGCCCAGAAGCGGGTCATGGCCGTCTGGCCCTGGTTGAACAGGTTCTGTGCCGCGGCCCAGTCCACCTGCGCTGCGCCGGCGGGTGCGTACTTGGCCAGTCCAACGTAGAAGTCCAGGGCTTCCTTGTGGGCGGCGTTGTCGATCACCACCTTGTCGCCGTCAAGGACCATGGGCGAACCAGCCTGCAGGACGTGGGCCAGCCATTCGGTTTCCACACCGCCCTTGACGTCGGTGCCGTACATGCCGTCCCTGGTGAAGAACTCGGAGATGTCCTGGTACTGCTTCCAGGTGGTGGGGGCAGCCAGTTCGTAGCCGTACTTGGCCTGGAAGCCGGCCTTGTTCTTTTCGTCCTCGAACAGGTCCTTGCGGTACAGGATGATTTCAGCGTTGGTCCAGGCAGGCAGACCGATGAAGTGCCCGTCTACATTGGCTTCCTTGACCAGGGCCGGGAAGATGTCCTTCTTCGCCTCCTCGGTGAAGATTTCGTCGATGGGCTGGAGGGCGTCCTTGAAGCTGGGCAGCCACACGGAGTCCAAGGCGGCGACGTCGAAGGAGACGTTGCCGGAGGAGAATTCGCTGGAGAGCCGGTTGAACATGCCGTCGTAGGGAAGTTCGACGAAGTTGACGTCTACGCCGGCGTCCTTCTTGCACTGCTCGGCTACGCCGGTCAGTTCGGCGTGGCCGCCAGCCTCGACGAGGACGTTGACGGTGCTGGTTCCGGAGCTTTGGGACGATGCGGCGGGGCCTCCTGCGCCGCATGCCGAAGCCGTCAGTGCGACGGCGGTGCAGATGCCGCCGACGGCGAGCCTGCTGATGTATTTACGAGTGGACATCGCTGTCGACTCACTTTCTCTTGAACGGAAATGGTGAGAATGCTTCAGCTGCTGACAAATCGTTTTGCCAAAACGACTTGGCATAAACTTAGAACCGCTTTGAAAGCGTGTCAAGGGATGCCTCCCAAGATTCACGCCGTGACTGTGGGGATGACGGTGACCCGCCTCCCACCTGCGGCGGAGGGCGGACACCTCTGCCCGCCGCTACGCCGACAGGGAACTTTTGCCCGGAACCATGCGTGATCTACTGCGGACGGTGTATAGCTAGAAGCTGACGCAGCACCATCACGCGCGCAGAGTACTCGCCGTGCAGCACTACCGGAAGGGACGGGGCCAGCCCCCGAACAGATGAAAGCTAAGAACTTCTTCAAGGGCCCGGGCATCTGGATCGTCGTTGTGGTCGGCCTGCTCCTGGTGGCTTTTGCAACGCTGGCTCCCGGCGGTGCCGCACGGATCGATACGGACAAGGGCCTGGAGCTGCTTGCCGGCAACGATGTCGAGCAGGCAAAGATCTTCGACGGTGAAAACCGCGTCGACCTGGTCCTGAAGGAGAACCTGGAGGTGGACGGCCAGGACAAAGGCAAGAACGTGCAGTTCTTCTTTGTGGATGCCCGCGCCGAAGCCGTGGTGGATGCCGTCAGCGACGCCAAGCCTGAACAGGGCTTCACCGACCAGCCCATCGAGAACAACTGGTTCTCCGGACTGCTTTCGCTCCTGATCCCCGTACTCCTGCTCGGCGCCCTCTTCTGGTTCCTGATGACCCGCATGCAGGGCGGCGGCTCCAAGATCATGCAGTTCGGCAAGTCCAAGGCCAAGATGGTCAGCAAGGACATGCCGCAGGTGACGTTCGCGGATGTGGCGGGTTCGGACGAGGCCGTGGAGGAACTCCAGGAGATCAAGGAGTTCCTGCAGGAACCGGCCAAGTTCCAGGCTCTCGGCGCCAAAATCCCCAAGGGCGTGCTGCTCTACGGCCCTCCGGGCACCGGCAAGACCCTGCTGGCCCGGGCCGTGGCCGGTGAAGCGGGCGTTCCGTTCTTCTCCATTTCCGGTTCGGACTTCGTGGAGATGTTCGTCGGTGTGGGTGCCTCCCGCGTCCGGGACCTGTTTGAGCAGGCCAAGGCCAACTCACCGGCCATCATCTTCGTGGACGAAATCGACGCCGTCGGCCGGCACCGCGGCGCCGGCATCGGCGGCGGCAACGACGAACGCGAACAGACCCTGAACCAGCTCCTGGTGGAGATGGACGGCTTCGACGTCAAAACCAACGTCATCCTCATCGCCGCCACCAACCGCCCCGACGTGCTGGACCCCGCGCTGCTGCGTCCCGGCCGCTTCGACCGGCAGATCGGCGTGGAAGCCCCGGACCTGATTGGCCGCAACCAGATCCTGCAGGTGCACGCCAAGGGCAAGCCGATGGCGCCCGGAGTGGACCTCAAGGCCGTGGCGAAGAAGACCCCCGGCTACACCGGTGCCGACCTGGCCAACGTCCTGAACGAGGCCGCGCTGCTGACCGCCCGCTCCAACGCCAACCTGATCGACGACCGCGCGCTGGATGAAGCCATTGACCGCG
Source organism: Pseudarthrobacter sp. NPDC058362 (assembly GCF_042723515.1). Taxonomy (NCBI): domain Bacteria; kingdom Bacillati; phylum Actinomycetota; class Actinomycetes; order Micrococcales; family Micrococcaceae; genus Pseudarthrobacter; species Pseudarthrobacter sp. NPDC058362. The sequence goes on from NZ_JBHXIW010000006.1 coordinate 100,715, forward strand.
TCATGGCCGGCCCGCAGAAACGCAGCCGCGTCATGAAGGAGCACGAACGCAAGATCACCGCGTACCACGAAGGCGGGCACGCCCTCGTCGCAGCCGCACTGCGGAACTCCGCCCCGGTCACCAAGATCACCATCCTTCCCCGTGGCCGCGCCCTGGGCTACACCATGGTGGTCCCGGACAACGACAAGTACTCCGTGACCCGCAACGAATTGCTTGACCAGATGGCCTACGCCATGGGGGGCCGAGTGGCCGAGGAGATCGTGTTCCACGACCCCTCCACCGGCGCGTCCAATGACATCGAAAAGGCCACCGGCACCGCGCGGAAGATGGTCACCGAATACGGCATGAGCGAACGCGTGGGCGCTGTCCGGCTGGGCCAGGGCGGCGGCGAACCGTTCCTGGGCCGCGACGCCGGCCACGAGCGCAACTACTCGGACCAGATCGCCTACGTAGTGGATGAGGAAGTCCGCCGCCTCATCGACCAGGCCCATGACGAGGCCTATGCCATTCTCACCGAGAACCGGGACGTCCTGGACCGGCTGGCCCTGGAACTGCTGGAACGCGAAACGCTGAACCAGGCCGAGATCGCCGACATCTTCAGGGACATCCGAAAGCGCGACTTCCGCGAGGTGTGGCTGTCCAAGGAGAGCCGCCCGGTCCAGATGGCGGGCCCCGTGGAGTCCCGCCAGGAAAGGGCGGAGCGGGAGGCCCAGGAGGAGGCAAAGAAGGCCCGCCTGGACGAGCCGCTGGACGCCCAGCCGCCGCACGCGCAGGGTGTTCCGGAGGACGCGCCATTCGATGGCGGCATCCCCGACTCGGGGCCCGACACCCATCACGGCTAAGCTTTTCCTGTGACCCACTTCGACGACGACGACGTTCCCTCCTCCGCCGGCTACCCGGCGCCGGGCGAATCCCACCCCGCAAAGCACCACAAAGTGGACCGCCCCCGAATTGAGGCCGCCGTCCGCGAGATCCTCCTGGCCATTGGCGAGGACCCTGACCGCGGCGGCCTGGTTGACACCCCGAAACGGGTGGCCAAGGCGTATGCGGAGGTCTTTGCCGGCCTGCACCTGGATCCGGCAGATGTCCTGGGAACCACGTTCGACCTGGACCACGAGGAACTGGTCCTGGTCAAGGACATCCCGTTCTATTCCACGTGTGAGCACCACTTGGTGCCGTTCCACGGGGTGGCGCACGTGGGCTACATTCCCTCGCATGACGGCAAGGTCACCGGACTGAGCAAGCTGGCCCGGCTGGTGGACATCTACGCCCGCCGTCCCCAGGTGCAGGAGCGCCTCACCACTGAAATCGTCGAGGCGATGGTCCGCCACCTGCAGCCGCGGGGCGCCATCGTCGTTGTTGAATGCGAACACATGTGCATGTCAATGCGCGGCATCCGCAAGCCCGGAGCCAAGACCGTCACCAGTGCGGTCCGCGGGCAGCTTCATGACCCGGCCACCCGCGCCGAAGCCATGAGCCTCATTCTCGGAAGGTAACCATCTGACCATGGATTCACTCGCTGCAGCCCCCGGCACGGGGCCCGCAACCTCGCCGCTGCCCATCCTGCGCAAACCGCGCCCGGCAGCGCGCTTCGAAGACCTGCCCACGGACCGCACCCTGGTCATGGGGATCCTGAATGTCACCCCTGACTCCTTCAGCGACGGCGGCAAGCACGCCACCGCGGACACCGCCATAGCGGCGGGGCTGCGGATGTTCTACGCGGGCGCGGACATCATCGACGTCGGCGGGGAATCCACCCGGCCGGGCGCCGAGGACGTCAACCCCGAAGAGGAACAGCGCCGCGTCATCCCGCTCATCGAGGCCTTGGTCAAGGCCGGCGCCCTCGTCAGCATCGACACCACGCACGCCTCCACCGCGGCCGCCGCCCTCGAAGCCGGCGCCGCCATCATCAACGACGTCTCGGGCCTGACCATCGAACCGGAAATGGTTGAGCTCGTGGCCGCGAAGAAGGTCCCGTACATCCTCACCCACCGGCGCGGCGACGCCCGCACCATGAACTCGCTGGCCGAGTACACCGATGTTGCCGGCGAGGTGGTCGCTGAACTCTCCGGCGTCCGCGACAAGCTGTACGCGGCAGGCGTCACCCCCGACCAGCTCATCGTTGACCCCGGCCTGGGTTTCGCGAAGAACGACGACCAGAACTGGGAACTCCTGCAGAACCTGGACCAGCTGGCCGCCATGGGACATCGGGTCCTGGTGGCAGCCTCCCGGAAGCGCTTCCTCGGCACCCTCCTGACCGTTTCGGGCAAGGCCGCTGCTCCGGAGGAACGCGATGGCGCCACGGCAGCCATCACCGCCATTTCCGCCGCGCGCGGCGCCTGGGCCGTGCGGGTGCACAACGTCGGGCCCAGCCTTGACGCTGTCAAGGTCGCCGGCCGCATGTCCCCGCCGCGCGCCGCCGTCTAAGCACGCGCCCATGGACAGGATTACGCTGACCGGTGTGACCGCCGTCGGGCATCACGGGGTGTTTGATTTTGAACGCCGCGAGGGCCAGCCTTTTGTTGTGGACGCAGTGCTGTACCTGGACTTCGCGAAGGCTGCGGAGTCCGACGATGTCCGCGACACCGCGCATTACGGCGAGGTGGCGCAGCGTATTACTGACTGGATCACGGGCGAGCCGCTGAACCTGATCGAAGGCCTGGCCGCGAAGATCGCCGAAAGCCTGCTGGCGGAATTCCGGCTGCAGGCGGTGGACGTCACCGTGCACAAGCCGCAGGCGCCCATCGAGGTTCCGTTCGGCGACGTCTCCGTGTCCGTGCACCGGGAACAGCCTGCCCAGGGGGAAGCGCCATGACCACGGGGTACGTGAAGGCGGTCCTGGCCCTGGGCAGCAATCTCGGTGAGCGCAACGACACCCTCACCGGGGCCGTCGCGGACCTCGTGGACCCGCCGGAAGTCCGCCTGCTCGCGGTGTCCCCAGTGGTGCAGACCAAAGCGGTGGGCGGCCCTCCCGGCCAGCCCGACTTCCTGAACATGGTGGTCACGGTGGAGACCAGCCTGACCCCCCTCGAGCTGCTGGCCCACTGCCAGGCAGTGGAAAACAAACATCACCGCGTGCGGGAGGTGCACTGGGGTCCGCGGACGCTGGATGTGGACATCGTCACCTACGGCGACATCACCAGCGACGATCCCGTCCTGACCCTGCCCCATCCGCGGGCAGCCGGGCGGGCGTTCGTGCTGTATCCCTGGTCGCTGATCGAGCCGGCAGCCACCCTGAACGGGGAACGCATCAGCGTCCTTGCCGCACAGGCCCCGGACTTCGGCGACCTGGCGCCCTTTGACGGGTTTGGCGACTTCGACGGCGTCCCCACGGCGGGAGCGGTGGAGGAACGATGAAACCGATCAACCCGCTGCGCCTCATCCTGATCGGGATCATCGTCGCCGTGGCCGGGTGGTCCGCCACGGTTCTGACCAGCCGCTACGGGCTCGCCACGCCTGTCCTGCCAGCCACCGCGCTGGCCACCATGGCCGTGATCGTGGTGATCACCCTGGTCCTCGGGCTGAAAATCCTGCGGTGGCGCAACGCCAACAAGCCGGAGAGCAAGACCAAAAAAACGGTGCTGGACCCGCTCCTGGCGGCCCGCACCCTGGTCCTGGCACAGGCCTGCGCCTACGCGGGCGCTGTGCTCCTGGGCTGGCACGTGGGAATCTTCCTGGACCAGGTGCGGATCTGGAGCCTGAACACCAACCAGGGCATCATGTGGCTGGCGCTTGCCATGGCTGCCGGCGGCCTGGTGATGATCGGCGTCGGCCTGGTGGTGGAGCGGATCTGCAGGATTCCTCCCGAGGACGGCGACGCCACCGGGCTCGAGGGCAAGCCGAAACGGCATGTGCGGGGCGAGACCACCGGGGAGGGCGGCTATGCCTACGGAGGCGATTGATCCGCCGGGCATCACCTGGCAGCGGGTCTCGCCGAAGTACGTCACGGTCCGCGTCCTGCAGTGGGCGTTAGGCAACCTCGCCCTGGTGCTGCTGCTGTCCCTGCCACTGCTGTTCGTGCTGCTGGGCTGGTGGGACTGGCCGCCGCTGTGGCTCGTGGCCGCGGTGCCGGCTGTGTTTCTCGCGACAGCGGTCTGGAAGCTGCTGCTGATCCCGCGCCAGGTCCGGGCCATCGGCTACGCGGAACGCGACGACGACCTGCTGGTCCGTTCCGGCATCTTCTTCCAGCGCACCCTGGCCGTGCCATACGGCCGGATGCAGTACGTGGACATCGCGGTAGGTCCCGTGGAAAGCGGGCTCGGCCTGTGCACGCTGAAGCTCCACACGGCCGCGCCCGGCACCAACGCGCAGATTCCTGGCCTTCCTGCCGCGGAAGGAGCACGCCTGCGGGAGCAGCTCGCCGCCCGCGGCGAGGCCAGGCTGGCAGGGCTGTGACCGCTGGCAGCGGTGCGGCCCACAGTGGAGCCACTACCAGTGCGTCCGACGGCGAGTGGCTGCGCGTCCATCCCGCGTCGCCTTTTATCCGGGGCTGGCTGGCGCTGGCCGCGATCGGTTTCTTCTTCGGACGGGACTTCGTGGAGCGCGCACTGCAGGGCGGCCCCGTGTTCGAGGACGGTTTCGAAGGCCGGGCGCCGTGGCTGCTGGCCGGCGGCGGTACGGTCCTGCTTCTCGCGGTGCTCGGCTTCATCCTCACCTGGTACTTCACCCGGTACCAGGTGTCCGGAGGCTTTGTCCGGGTGAACACCGGTTTCATTTTCCGGCAGCAGCGCCAGGCCAGGCTGGACCGGGTCCAGGCGATCGATATCGAACAGCCCCTGCTCGCCCGGATCTTCGGCCTGGCCGAACTCAAGTTCGAGGTGGCCGACGCCGGCGAATCAGCGGTGCGGCTGTCCTACCTGAAGATTGCCGAGGCCCGGCAGCTCCGGGCCACCATTCTGGCCCGCGCGTCCGGGGCGCATCCCAGCGGCCACAGCGAAGCCGGCCCCGCGCCCGAGGCGCCCGAGCACCCGGTGCTGGCCGTGCCGCCGTCGCGCCTTGCAGGTTCGCTGCTGCTAAGCGAGCAGAGCGCACTGGTGTTCCTGGGCGCCGTGGCGTCCGTGATGCTGTCCGCGCTGACGGAAAACCAGGGTTTCTACCTCTACCTCATCCCCGCCGCACTCGGGCTGGGGGCCAGCTATTGGCGCTTGTTCAACAAGGGCTACAACTTCACGGCGGCAGTTTCGCCGGACGGGATCAGGCTGCGCTACGGACTGCTGGACACCCAGGCGCAGACGCTGCCGCCGGGACGGATCCAGGCACTGAGGATTGTGCAGTCGCCGCTGTGGCGGGCCCTGGGCTGGTATCGGATGCAGGTGAACGTGGCCGGCTATGGCGCGGCAGACAACGCCGGTGAGGGTTCCTCCCGGACCACGCTGCTGCCGGTCGGGCAGTTGGACCACGTCCTGGCCATGCTCGCCCTGGTGCTGCCGGATCCCGGAACGCCGCGGGCGGTGGAGGTTTTCGGGGCCGGACTGGCGGGGCTCGATTCCGACGGCGGTTTCGTCACCACGCCGCGGCGGGCCAGGTTCCTGGCGCCGTTCGGTTGGCGGCGGAACGGCTTCACGGCCACGGACACGGCGCTGCTGATCCGTTCGGGGCGCTGGTGGCGGGAGCTGGTGGTGGTCCCGCACCAGCGCACGCAGTCGATCGCGCTGCAGCAGGGCCCGCTTGCGCGCCGGTTCCGCGTGGCGGACCTGGTGCTGCACACCACCGCGGGGCCGGTTTCGCCCCGGCTGGTGCAGGCCGGCGTGGAGCAGGCGCGGGCCCTGTTTGACCAGCAGTCTGCCCGGGCCCGGCTGGCGCGGAAGCGCCAAACCACGGAGCAGTGGCTGGCGCAGGTGACACCGCCCGAATCCCCTTTGAACCCTTTGCAGGAAGGCCCGCAACATGGCTAAACCGGGACGCCTCGGCGTCGGAATCGTTGGTGCTGGGAAGGTGGGCGCCGTCCTCGGTGCCGCCCTGCGCGCGGCGGAACACGCCGTCGTCGGGGTTTCCGCAGTGTCCGAGGCGAGCCGCGAACGGGCGGAAGCGCTGCTCCCGGGAGTCCCCGTCCTGGACGTGCGGGACATCGTGGAACGCGCGGAGCTGGTGCTCCTGGCCGTCCCCGACGACGCCCTGCCCGAGCTGGTGGACGGGCTCGCCAAGCTCGGCGCCTGGCAGCCCGGCCAACTGGTTGCGCACACGTCAGGACGCTTCGGCGTGGGCGTGCTGCACCCGGTGCGGGCGGCCGGGGCGGTGCCGCTGGCCCTGCATCCCGCCATGACCTTTACGGGAATGAGCCTGGACCTGACGCGGCTGCTTGACTGCACCTTCGGTGTCACCGCGGACGCCGCCATGCTGCCCATCGCCCAGGCGCTGGTGGTGGAGATGGGCGCCGAACCCGTCGCCATCGCCGAAGCGGACCGCACCCTTTACCACGCAGCCCTGGCACATGGTTCGAACCACCTGGTCACCCTGGTGGCGCAGGCATCGCAGCTGCTGCGGGAGGTGGGCGTCGAGCAGCCCGAGCGGATGCTGGGGCCGCTGTTGCGGGCCACGCTGGAGAACGCGCTCGCCTCGGGGGAGTCCGCGCTGACCGGCCCGGTGGCGCGCGGAGACGTGGGAACCGTAGCCGCGCATGCGGCGGCTTTGCGGGAGTACGACGCCGGCGGGCAAGGTGACATCCTCGAGGCGTACCTTGCGATGGCGCGCGCCACGGCCCGCCGCGCCGAGGGGCGCGGCCTGCTGAAGAAGGACCAGATGAACGGCCTGAACGAGGCCCTTGACGGTAAGGACGATTGATGCCCATCCGCCTCGCCACCACCGTGGCTGACCTCCGCGCCCAGGGTACCGCGCTCCTGGGCTCCCGGCAGGGAACCTCCCAGGGGCTGGTGCCCACCATGGGCGCACTCCACGAGGGCCATGCCGCCCTGGCGCGCACCGCCGTCGAACAGAATGACGTGGTGGTGGCCACCATCTTCGTGAACCCGCTGCAGTTCGGCGACGCCGTGGACCTGGGCCGGTACCCGCGCACGCTCGAGGCGGACCTGGAACTGCTGGAGGCGCAGGGCGTGGACCTGGTGTTCGCGCCCGCGGTGGAGGAGGTGTACCCGGGCGGTGAACCCCTGGTCCGGGTCACCTCCGGCAGGCTGGGGGAAAAGTGGGAAGGCGCCTCCCGGCCCGGGCACTTCGACGGGGCGCTCACCGTGGTGGCCAAGCTGCTGCACTATGGGCTTCCCGCGGCCGGGCTGCCTGACGGATCCGGGCAGCCTGCGTACCGGGCATACTTCGGGCAGAAGGATGCCCAGCAGCTGGCGCTGGTGCGCCGGATGGCAGCCGACCTGAGCTTCCCGGTGGAGATCGTGGGTGTTCCCACGGTCCGGTCTTCCGAGGGATTGGCCCTGTCCAGCCGCAACCGCTTCCTGTCCGACGCCGAGCGCGACGCCGCGCTGGTCCTTTCCCGGGCGCTGCGGCTGCTTGAGTCACGCGCAGCAGCGCGGGAGCCGCTGGACCTGGATTCCGCCGTGGCCATGGTGGAGTCCCAGCCGCTGGTGGAGCTGGACTACTTCGACGTGGTGGATCCGGTGACGCTGGAGCCGCTGGCCGAAAACTGCCGGGACACCCCGTTCCGCGGCGAGGCGCTGGCGCTGATCGCGGCCAGGGTGGGCCCGGTGCGGCTGATCGACAACGTGCCGCTGAGTTCATAGCGGCTGAGCATGGAAGAGGGCGCCGTCCCAAGGGGAAGGCGCCCTGATCCGTGCTCCGGCTTCGCGTGCTTAGCGCCCGGTTTCCTGCTTCGACTTGTACAGCTCAGGCCGGGCAAGCGACAGCGAACGTTCCTGCTGGCGCTCCAACCCGGTGAGGCTCAAGTCCAGATCGGCCCGAAGGATGGCGTCGCCGTGGCCCGCCGAAGCGAGGACATGGCCCCGCGGGTCGGTGATCAGGGAGTGGCCGCAGAAGCCGTTTCCGTTGAGGTTGGCAGCGACCACGAAGATCTGGTTGTCCTGCGCCCGCGCCCTGGAGCGCAGGGTCAGCAGGTGATCGTAACCGTCGCCCACCGCCGAAGGGATGACGATGATCTGGGCCCCCTCCATGGCGAGGGTGGTGGCGATTGCCGGGAAGGCATGCTCAAAGCAGATCTGCGGCCCGAGGAGGCCGGCCGGGGTGGGCACCACGAACAGTTCGTTGCCGGGCTTGAACCGGTCGAACTCCGTGGGGAACAGGTGGCTCTTGCGGTAGGGCACGGCGTCGCCCGCGGGCGTCACCGTCACAGCCGTGTCGTAGAGGTTGCCGTCCTCACCCCTCTCCAGCAGGCCGACGACGACGGTGAAGTCCTTCTCAGCCGCGATTTCCTTGGTCATCTCGACAGTGGGACCGTCAAGCGGCTCACTGAGCTGCGCACCAATCTCATCGATCATCTTGAGGTCGTAGCCGGAGATGAACAGTTCCGGGGTGACCACCAGGTCGGCGTCGCCCAGGCCAAGCAAGGCATCGCGGTATGCGGCGCGGTTGCCCTCCAGGTCGCCGTTGGGCAGTTCCAGCTGGATGACAGCCGCCCGGACGCTCTGGCCGGATGGTGGGTTCATGGGTCTAACCTTTCACTGCGCCGGCGTAGAGCCCGCGGACGTAATAGCGGTTGAGCAGTGCAAAAAGCAGCAGCGGGGGGATGATGGCGAGGATGGAGCCTGAGGAAATCAGGTCATCCTGGTTCAGCTGGGGCGCCTGGAGGTTTGCCAGGCCAACGGTCAGCGGCCGGTGGTCACTGTCAAGCAGCGTCAGGCCCATCAGGAGGTCGTTCCAGACAAACACGAAGTCGATGATGATGAATGACACGATGCCGGGGACAGCCAGGGGGAGGGCGATCCGCCTGAATGCGTCGAATTCGCTGGCGCCGTCGATCCGTGCCGATTCGAGCACCTCTTCGGGGATCTGGGAGAAGAACCCGATGAGCATGAACAGTGCCCAGCCGGCGCCGAAGGCGGTATGCACCAGGGCGATGCCCAAGAACTGCGCCGGTCCCTCATTCAGGTTGAGGGTCCGGAACCACGGCACCAGCGGGATCAGGATGATCTGTACCGGAACGATCATGGTGGTGATCAGCAGGAAGTACAGGAGGCCCTTGAAGCGGAACTTCATCCGGGCGAAGGCGTAGGCCGCCGACGTTCCCAGAACTACCGTCAGGGCCACTGAACTGACCGAGATGATGAAGCTGTTGAAGGTGTAGGTCGACAGCCCTTCCCGCCAGGCCCGTCCGTAGTTCTCCAGCGTGGCCGTGGAGAAGTCGGCGCGCCACCAGCCGGCACCGCTCTGGTCGAGCGGAAGGATGGAAATCATGGCAGCGGTGGCCACGGGCACCAGCCACAGGATGCTGGCAACGGTCAGGATGCCGTAAAGGGCAAACACAGCCCATTTACTTTGCCTCATTGCTGTTCCTTCAGGGTTGCGCGGATGTAGGGGAGCGAGATGGCAATCATGAAGACCGACATGAGTACGGCAATGGCCGCAGCGAGCCCGCCCTGGGGGGTGTCCAGGTACTGGAACACCTGGCGCCACAGCAGCATGGCAAGCACTTCTGTGTCCTTTGCCGGACCGCCGGCGGTGGTGACCAGGACGATGTCGAATGTCCGCAGCGCGAAGATCACGCTGACCACTGCCACCACCACGATGGAAGGACGGAGGCTGGGGATCACCACGTGGCGGATCAGCTGGGACTGCTTGGCCCCGTCCACGCGGGCCGCGTCAAGCAGTTCACTCGGTACCGAGGTCAGGCCCGCCGTGAAGGTGATGACGCCGAAGCCTGCGAAAGCCCAGACGGCCGGAATGATCACAAACAGGTTGGCAAGGCGCAGGTCCATCGAGCCCAAGTGCAGGACGCCGGGGTTGGAAAGCCACTGGCCAGCGTGAAGTTCAAGCGGGCCCCATGTGAAGGAAGCGTCCTCAAGGCCGAAAAGGGCCAGGAAGGCGTTCAGTACTCCCTTGTTGGGATCGGGATTGTAAATGAAGGACCAGATGATGCCGGCGGCCGAAAGGGAGATGGTCATCGGCAGGATGAAGATGCTCCGGAATATTCCCGAACCCCGCCGGGCATTCCATACCAGGAGGGCGAGGGGAAATGACACCGCCAGGACGAGCGTAGGGAAAACGACCAGCCAGATGGCGCTGTTCAGGGCCGCATTCCAGAAATCAGCACTGGTGAGGGTCGAAGAGTAGTTTTCCAGGCCAACGTATTCCCAGTCGGCCGGGGCATTGATCTGCCACGGGTTGAGCATGCCCCAGGTGAAAAGGCTGGAGGTCACTGTGCTGAACGCGGGCCACAGGTAGAAGCCAAGGAAAACGAGCAGGATGGGACCGATAAAGAGGTAAGGCGTGAGCGCGGAACGGCCCGGCTTTCCCGGCCGGCGGCCGGCCGGGGCCTTCTTGCGGAAGACCCCGGCCCCCTTTTGCACGCTCGTCGTGTCTTCTTTGGGGATGACAGTCACAATTATCCGTTCGAGCGGGTGTCGGCTGTCTTCATGGTTTCGATGAAGGCATCTGCATCCTGGGAGCGCACCAGTTCAACAAGGGCGTTGCGGTACTTGCTCTGCAGCTCGCCGCCGATCCAGTCGTCCAGGTCGTAGCCGGCCCGACCGGCAGCATCCTTCGGCCAGAGCTCAGCCGCGGCCTTGTCGTTGGGCGTGGGGTAGACGCTGGCCGGAACCTTCATGTTGGGGGCGATGTAGCCGCCCTTCTTTGCCCAGATGGTCTGGGCGTCAACGGATCCCAGGTACTCCAGGAATGCCATGGTTGCCACGGGGTTCTTGGACTTCTTGGCTCCGACAAAGAGGTCGCCACTGACAGCCTGCGCCGGCTTTTCGGTTCCCTCGAAGGCGGGCAGGGTGAAGAAGCTGTAATCGGTACCCGGCTTGAGCTTCGAGTCGCAGGAGGGGACGATTCCGTTGACGAATGCGCCGTTGTTGGCGAACGCGTTCTTTCCGGTCACCCAGCCGCAGGTCTCGTCGGAGAAGCCCGTATCCAGGGCGTTCTTGGGCCAGTAGTTGCGGATCATGTCCGCAAGCACCTTGACGCCCTTGGCGATGTCCGCGTCGTCCCAGCCGATTTCACCGCGTGCCAGCTGGTTGAACTTCTCCTCGCCCGCCACGTTCAGGAGGATGGGGTCCATCCACTGGGTGGGAACCCAGACATCCTTGGCGCCGACGCTGAAGGGAGCCTGCCCGGTGGCCTTGTACTTGTCCAGCGTGGCGGTCAGTTCCGACCAGGTTGCCGGCGGGGCGGTCAGACCCAGTGACTTCGCCTTCGCGGTGGTATGCCAGATCAGGCCGTTGACGTTGCCCTTGACGTAGACCGCCTCGGTCTTGTCCTCGGCTCCAGCCGCAATTGCGCGCAGGGAATCGTTGTATTCGCCGTTCTTGATCCATTCATCCCACAGGCTGTTCACCTCCATGAGGAGGCCCTGCTTGGAAAGCTGGCGCACCATGCCGGGCAGCGCCACGGCGGCATCCGGTGGGCTGCCTGCGGCGAACTGCTGGGTCAGGACCGACTGTGTCTGGTCGAACGGTACGCTGTCCACCTTCACGGAGACGTCGGGGTACTTTGCCTCGAAGCCCTCCACCATGGCTCCGAAGGCCTCCGCCTCGGGCCCGCTCCAGTTGGACAGGACGCGGATTTCGCCCGTGGGCGGGCCATCGGTCTTGGTGGACTCGGATCCCGTGCCGCACCCAGTGGCGCCAAAGCCAAGGGCGAGCGTTGCAAAGGCGGCAACAGCTGCGCGGCGCACTCGTAAGTTGATCATCTGTATCTCCGTTGAAGCAGTGGTATTTGTCATTCCGTAGTGACAAATATGAGGTCGCTCACGTGCTGATGTCAAGGCCCAACGGAAGATCGGATGAGGATGATGGAAATTTTGGGGGTTTCGCCGGGGTTGGGGGAGGGCTACTTGGCCGCTACGGGCAGGCCAGTGATCGCCGAGATCAGTTCGGCGGTGTACTCGCTCGCCGCTGCGGGGCTGATCCGGTCCAGGATGATGTCTGCGAGCAGCTTCTGCAGCTGCTGCGAAACGCGGTCGTAGGACGGCACGGCCGGGCGGACCACGGCTCCATCGAGCATCGCTGCCGACTTTCCCAGCAGCGACTCGTCATCGGACACCAGCGGAACTACCGACGTCCGCGTGGGTATCTGTCCCGTAGAGCGCGCCATGCGGGCCTGCGCGTCCGCGGAAAGGAGAGCCCGGATCACGTGAAGGGCGAGGTCCGGCCGCTTGCCTTGCCGGAAGATCCCCAGGGCCATGCCGCCGGCCAGGTTGGCCCGGCTGTCCGAGGGGCCGGCGGGCATCGGGATAAACCCGAACCGGCGCCATGCGCTTTCCTGGTCCAGGCCAGCCGCTCCGGCAAGGGCAGGCAACTCGTAGCTGCCTGCCAGGGCAAAGGCGGCCTGGCCCCGGGCTAGGAGTTGGACGGGGCGCTCACGGGCAAAGTCGACGGACTCCTTCGCGATGGCGCCCTGGGCCACCAGTTCCTGGAGATACTCCAGTGTCTGCACCAGCCGGTCCCGGTCCGGAAGGACGCCGGCCGGCCCAATGATGCGCGCCCCATTAGACGCAAGGAGGGCCAGGAGGCAATACGTTGCGGCCTCGCCGGCCGCCGGTCCGCCAGGCAGGACCAGGGGCGGCGCGGCGTCCTTGCCGGCGAGCAGGTTGCACGCGGCTGCGAGTTCGGCCCAGGTGTCGGGCGGGGCGATTCCGGCAGCGGCCAGGGTTTCCCGGTCGAACCACAGGCCGGCCACGTCGGCTTCGAGCTGGACCGCCACGGAGGCGCCGTCCACAGCCTGGGAGGCGACGAACACCTGGGCAAAAAGCTTTCGGTACTGGTCCCGGGCCCAGCCGGAATCGATGTCATCGATCCTTCGGAAATAGCCGGCGGTAGCGAATTCGGGGACCCATACGGAGTCGACCAGGGCGATGTCCGGAGCCTCGCCGCTCGCCACGGCCTCGGTCAGGTGGTCGTGGAGGTCGCCCAGCGGCACCACGGTCAGCGAGAGTGCGACGTCGGTGGGGGTCTCGGCGCGGATCAGCTTGGCCCAGGGCCCCTCAGGCACCACAGCAGTCAGTTCGCGGACGCCGGCATGCTTTTCGAGCCATTCGGGCGCCACAAATGTGCCCCGCCGTCGATGCCGGACCACCACTCCTTCCGCCGCGAGTGCGGCGAGGGCGCGATGCACCGGGGTCCGGCTCAGCCCATAGGTGGCGCACAACTCCGACTCGGTGGGCAGCTGCCCATCGGCTCCGTAGCGTCCGCTCAGGATCAGCTGAATCAGGTGGGCCTTCAACTGTTCGTAGACAGGAATGGGTCGACTCGGATCGACGGCAGGCCGTTCGGCGGCCATGTGGAACTTCCTTACTCGCAATGATTTCGACGGCGCCAGCAGGCACCCTCCGCCTAAACATCTTTACATCGACCTGGGCTGGTCGGGCGTCTATTGGCGCCAAAGGATTGACAGTGCCCAACTTTTGTCTGATGCTTATACGAAAGTTTACGGCGGAGGCTTCGCTAGGGCTTCGCCGCTCCTTTCCCCGAGGCTTACCGCGCCCGATACCCTTTCTCAGCCCTTTGGAGGCTCCCGTGTCCGAACTGAATGTGACCCCGCAAGAGATCCGTGGCGCCGCAATCGAAGTGCTCCGCGCCAACGACCTCGGCACCATGACCAGCGCAGCGCCCAACCTCTACCCGCACATGTGGAGCTGGGACGCGGCCTTCGTCGCCATCGGACTGGCACGGGTCAGCGTTCCCCGCGCCATTACCGAGATGCGGACCCTCCTCGGCGCCCAGTGGTCAACGGGCATGATCCCGCACATTGTGTTCAGCGCTAACGACACCGATTACTTTCCGGGCTTTGACCGGTGGGGAACGGAAAGTGCTGCTGCCCGCCCCGAAGGCGTCAAGACCAGCGGGATTTGCCAGCCGCCTGTCCACGTGATCGCGGTGCGGCATATCCTGGACCGCGGCCGTGAAAACGGCGGTACGGACCAGGCAGCGGCCGAGGCCTTTGTACGTGAGTCCTTTGACGGCTGGCTCGCCTGGCACCGCTGGCTCGCCGACGTCCGCGACCCGGACCGGGTGGGACTCATCGAAATCCACCACGGCTGGGAATCCGGTTTCGACAACTCGCCGCGCTGGGACGGGCCCTACGCAGCCATCCAGCCCGGCGCCGTCGAGCCGTTCGTCCGGCGGGACACCGCCCACGTTGCCGACGTCAGCGAACGCCCGGACGATTCCGAATACACCAAGTATCTGTGGCTGGTCCAGCAGATGGCATCCGTCCGCTTCGATGACCGAGCTGTACAGGAGATCGTTGACTTCCGCGTCCGCGACGTGTTCTTCTCGGCCATCATGGCAGCCTCCACCGAGGTCCTGGCCGGTCTTGCCCAGGAGCTGGGTCGGGAGGAAGCGCAGGAGCTGCGTGACCTTGCCGAGCGTTTCCGCGCCGGTGTGGCAGCGACGGTGGACCCGCATACAGGACTTGCCCGCGACTTCGACGTCCTGGCCGGACGCTGGATTGCCACCGAAACCGTTTCGGGCTTCGCCCCGCTGGTGGCCGGTGGCGACGAAGGCCTGTTGTCCCGGCAACGTGAGATGCTCCAGGGCCCTGACTGGATGGGCTTCCCGGGCCTTCGTTTCCCGCTGCCTCCCTCCACCTCGCCGGCCAGCGCCGCGTTCCGCCCCCGCACCTATTGGCGGGGACCGGTATGGCCGTTCCTGAACCTCCTGCTGGGCTGGGCCTGCGGCCGCGACGGCCAAGCAGAACTGGAGGAAAAGCTGCGTAGCACATCGCTGCGGCAGCTTTCGGACCTGCAGTTCGGCGAATACTATGAGCCGTTCACCGGCGAACCCCTTGGCAGCCTGGCCCAGGCGTGGACTGCCGCGGCGGCCCTCGAATGGCTGGCCGGATCCACCGACGGCCGGCCTGCCGCCTCATGAGCACGGTCCTGATTGCCTGCGACAAGTTCAAGGGAAGCCTGACCGCGCCCGAGGTATGTGACGCCGTGGCGGAGGGAATCCGGGCGGTCCGGCCGGGGGCCAACGTCATCCCGATGCCCATCGCTGACGGCGGTGACGGCACGGTGGCTGCCGCCGTCAGTGCCGGATACCGGCACATCACCTCGTCGGTCACCGGCCCGTCCGGCCAGCCTGTCTCCGCCGGGTTCGCGCTCCATCCGGACGGCGGGACCGCTGTCATCGAAATGGCCCAGGCATCCGGCCTGCTGCAGCTGGCGGGCGGCATTCCCGACCCGTTGGGTGCGACAAGTTATGGCACGGGCGAGCTGGTCGCAGCCGCGCTCGACGCCGGGGCCCGCCGGCTAGTCCTCGCGGTGGGCGGCAGTGCCTCCACCGACGGCGGCGCAGGCTTCCTCCAGGCCCTCGGCGCCCGCCTCACCGCTGGTGACGGGACCGCTGTTGCCCGCGGGGGAGGGGCGCTGGATACCCTCGCGTCCGTGGACTTCACCTCACTGGATCCCCGCCTTGCCGGCTGCGAAATCGTCCTGGCGTCCGACGTCGACAATCCCCTTCTGGGGCACGACGGCGCGGCTTCGGTTTACGGTCCCCAGAAGGGCGCAGGCGCCGAGGAGGTGGAGATCCTCGAAGAAGGCCTGGCGCACCTGGTCAGGGTGATGGAAGCGCAGGGGGTGCTGGCCGGCATGGCCGCCTTCCCGGGTTCGGGTGCCGCCGGTGGCATCGGTTACGCCGTCCTGGCGGTGCTCGGAGCCACGAGGCAGCCCGGAATCGACGTAGTCATGGACATCACCGGCTACCGCGAAACCGTCGCTGCCCTGGGTGCCGGGGACCTCGTGGTGACGGGCGAAGGGTCGCTTGACCTGCAGACCCTGAGCGGCAAGGCCGTGGCCGGGCTCGCGGCTGTTGCCCGCGACGCCGGTGTTCCCGTGATGGCCGTCTGCGGCCAGGGATCGCTTACCACGGAGCAGTTGGACACGCTGGGCATCCAGGGTTCGTTCCGCCTCACTGACCTTGAACCCGACACGGCACGCTGCATGTCCGAGGCAGCGGCATTGCTGACCACAGTGGGCCACCACGTCGGCAATACCCTGGCGGCTGAACGGGTCATGACGTGACCGGCGCCGGCCCGGCGATACTTCGGCCCGCTTCCGGGGCGGCTTCGGCCCGGACGGTCATTGGGCTGGACATCGGAGGCTCCAAAACCCATGGCATCCGCATCGTCGGCGACAGCATCATGGCTGACCGGCTAGCGGGCAGCGCCAACGTCCAGAATGTAAGCCGCGAAACCGCTTCCCGCCATTTGGGCGTCTTGCTTGGCTCGCTCGGCGCCGCTGATGCAGGCCGCGTCTACGTCGGGGCGGGCGGCGTGGACACCGAGGAAGACAAGGACGAGCTGCGCGGGCTTATCGCGCCGTACGCGCCTCACGCGGCGGTGACCATCATTCATGACACCCGGCTGATCCTTGCGGCAGCACACGTGCGCACGGGCATCGCCGTCATTGCCGGAACGGGCTCTGCTGTCTGGGGAGTCGACGGGCAGGGCACTGAGGTGCGTGCCGGTGGCTGGGGCTACCTCCTGGGTGATGAGGGAAGCGGATACTGGCTCGGCCGGGAAGCCGTCCGGCACAGCCTCCGGCGCTACGACCTCGGGCTGCCGGTGGATGAACTGACCGGCGCCCTGCTTGCAGATTGCGGCCTTAGCTCGCCCGAAAGCCTGATCCGCCATTTCCATGGTGATACGGACAGGGCCTACTGGGCCGCGAAGGCCCGGCTGGTCTTCGAGTCCGCGGACCGCGGCCACGCCGCCAGTGAGCGGATGGTTGCGCGGGCGGCGGAGAGCCTGGCCGAGCAGGTAGTGCAGGTCTCGCTTCGGCTCATGCACCCAGGACCGGTGGTGCTGGGAGGCGGTGTCGGCCTGAACCAGCCGGCGCTGGGCAGGGCGTTCACCGGCTATCTGGCCGCCCACGGGATCACTGACGTCAGGACTCTTGAGAACGATCCGGTATTCGGCGTCTCCTACCTTTCCCGGGAAGAATCGACGTTGTGACGGTCGAACGAACACCTGCCAGCCTGGGCGGCGCAACGTCCCACGGGCACCTGCTGAACCTGATCCGTTCGGCGGACGGACTTTCCCGCCAGCAACTCCTGGCTGAGACGGGCATGTCCCGAGCCACCCTTTACGAACGGCTGGAAGCCCTCCTCCGGCGCGGGTGGATCTACGAGGGCGAGGCGTTGGAGGCAACCGGCGGGCGCCGGTCCCGGAAGATCCGTTTCGATAGCCGCGGCAGGGTAGTCCTTGCCTTGGCGCTGGGCCAGACCCACGCAACAGTGGCGGTGGTGGACACGGACGGCTCGGAACTACGGTCCACCACCATCATCCATGACATCGGCGGGCCCGCCGGAGAGGTCCTGGGAAGGCTGACCGATGCAGGAGAGACGCTGCTCGCACAGGGCACCGGCGAAGTGCTGGTGGGCGTCGGCGTCAGCGTCCCCGCCCCCGTTGACGTGGCAAGCGGACACGTGGTGCATCCCACCACCCTTCCCGGCTGGCAGCCGGACGCCATAGTCGAGGCGGTCTCGCAGGCGTGGTCCGTGCCCCTGGTGGTGGAAAACGATGCCCGCGCGGCGGCGCTAGGCGAGTGGGAGGCGGGCCGGGGAACGCTGGTCTACGTCAAAGTGGGCACTGGCATCGGCTGTGGCATTGTGGTGGACGGCGAGATTCTCCGCGGAGCCCACGGCGCCGCCGGAGATATCGGCCACATCAGGATCACTGACGACGGTCCGCGCTGCCGGTGCGGTCGAAACGGCTGCCTGGCCGCCTACAGTTCAGGGCGTGCCATCGCCGACCGGCTCGCCGCGGAAGGCCTCTCCGATGTCGACGCCATCCGGCAGGCGGCCCTGGACGGGGGAAAGAGTTCGCTGGAGGCCCTCACACAGGCAGCGGAGGTGCTGGGCCGGGCGCTCGCCGCGACCATCACCACGATCAACCCTGACAGGCTCGTCCTGGGCGGCAGGATCGGCGCGCTTCCGGTCTTGGTGGACAACGTGAGCAGCCGTGTTTTCGCCGATGTGGTGGAGCGGATCGCAGACGGCCTCGTGGTGGAAGCAGGAGACCCCCACGACCGCACTGCCATCGCGGGGCTTGCAGCCCTTGTCATGCGGAAGGTCTACGACCCGGCGGCCATCGACCGCGCGCTGGCCCCGTCCGCTCAATAGGCGGAAGTTCGAGGGGCGGTGGTTGAGGAGCGGACCACCAGCCGGGCTTCGATGATTTCATCCGCCGGGCCAGCCGCGCCCGTTCCGTCTTCCACGAGCGACAGCAGGCGTTCCACGGCCCGGGAGCCCTGGGCGTGGGCCTGCTGGTCGATGGTGGTCAGGCCCAGGATCTCACCCATCTCGTGGCCGTCAACGCCGATCACGGACAGATCGGCCGGGATCCGGAGCCCCAGGTCCCGCGCCGCGAGCATTGCGCCGGCGGCCATCTCGTCAGAGGCGCAGAAAATGGCGGTGGGCCGCTCGTCGGGATCGGCCAGCAGGTGCTTGGCCTGCCGGTATGCATCGTTCATGGAATAGTCCGCGGCCAGGTTCCACGCCGGGCGGACGGGCAGGCCGGCGTCGGCCATCGCAGCCTCGTACCCGGCGCGGCGGCCGCCGGAGATCTTGAAGTGCCCGCCAAATTCCTGCTCGCCGCCCAGATGCGCCACGCGGGTGTGGCCCAGCCCCAGCAGGTGCCCGGTGGCCCGCCGTCCTACCGCTTCGTCGTCGATCCTGATGGTGGGGATCCCGGGGAGGGGCCCGCCCACCCCCACCACCGGGATCCCGGCCGAGAGGATCTGCTGCGTCTCGTGGTCGTTGAGCTGCAGGGACACGGCGATGACGCCGTCCAGCCGCTTGCGGAGCAGGAAGTCGCCCAGGACGGACTCGCGGTACCGGTCGCCCTGGAAGTCGTAAAGCGTCAGGTCATAGCCGGCATCCATGAGCGCGGAGTTGGTACCCTCCAGCAGCGTGGAGAAGTACCAGCGGTTCACGAACGGCAGGACCACCCCGACGTTGTGGCTCCGCCCGCTGGCAAGGCTCGAAGCGTGGTAGGACATGACGAAGTCCAGCTCACGGGCCGCGGCGGTCACGGCCAGCCTGGCCCGCTCGGAAACGCTGCCTTTGCCGCTCAGGGCGCGGGATGCCGTCGCCTGTGAAACCCCTGCCAGCCGGGCCACATCCTTTATTCCTGCCACTGACCCCTGCTGTTCCCCTTGGTTACATGCGCAGCCAGATGCACTGCGCAGGACCAAGCTTACGCTGGGCCGCCCCTTCGCTGTCGGTGGCCAGGAGGACCTCGAGGTCCGGCAGTTCAACCGCAGCGGCACCCATGTTCATCATCACCAGGATGCCGTTATTAACGAACGCGATGCACTCGGGACCAGCCGCGCCCTCCAGCCAGTCCAGGGAGCCTGCGCCCAGTCCCAATTCACGCCGCAGTCCCAGGGCGCGGCGGTACAGGGCAAGGGCGGAGGACGGATCCGCCGCCTGCACGTCGCGGGCGAGGGAGCCCCAGCCGTCGGGTTGCGGGAGCCACGAGGAGCCCGTGAGGTTAAAGCCTGCTGCCGGGGCGGCCGCTTCCCAGGGGAGGGGCACGCGGCACCCGTCCCGGCCAATCCGCTCACCCGCGGTCCGACGGTACGTGGGGTCCTGCCGGAAGGTGTGGTCCATCGTGGTGTGGTCCGGAAGCCCCAGCTCCTCACCCTGGTACAGGTACACGCCGCCGGGAAGCGCCAGCATCAGCATGGATGCAGCCGCCGCCCGGCGCAGCCCCAGCCCGGTATCCGGCTGGGGATCCTCCACGCCCAGGCCGTCACCCGGGCGGGCGGCCGGCTCCACGATGCCGAACCGCGTAGCGTGCCGGACCACGTCATGGTTAGACAGCACCCAGGTGGTGGGAGCGCCCACGGAATCGAACATCCGCAGCGAGCTTTCAATCACCGACCGCAGCCGCTCCGCGTCCCACGGCGTGCCGAGGTAGGCGAAGTTGAACGCCTGGTGCATCTGGTCCGGCAGGACCCAGTTGGTCAGCCGGGACAGCGGGTCGATGCTGGCTTCGGCGCAGAGGATGCGCTCGCCGTCGAACTCCGCCAGCACCTTGCGCCACTCCCGGTAGATGTCGTGGATCTCGGGCTGACCGAACATCGGCGCGAGGTGGCCGGGGTGCTCTTCGGTGCTGACGCCGTCGGGCCGCCCGTGCCAGTCCGGGAGCCCCTGCGCCTTGATCAGGGCGTGCGCCACGTCCACCCGGAAGCCCGCCACGCCGCGGCTGAGCCAGAACCGCAGGATCCGCTTGAACTCATCATGCACGGCCGGGTTGTCCCAGTTGAAGTCCGGCTGGGAGGAGTCGAACAGGTGGACGTACCACTGGCCGGGTTCGCCGGTGGGTTCCTCGATGCGGGTCCAGGCCGGTCCGCCGAAATGCGACTGCCAGTTGTTCGGCGGCAGTTCACCGTGTTCCCCGCGTCCGTCGCGGAACACGAACATCTCCCGCTCGGGGCTGCCGGGGCCTGCGGCCAGGGCAGCCTGGAACAGTGCGTGATCGGACGAACAGTGGTTGGGGACCAGGTCGATGATGACTTTGACGCCCAGCGAGTCCGCCCGCGCCACCAGCGCATCGAAGTCCGCGAGGGTGCCGAACATCGGGTCCACATCGCAGTAATCGGCCACATCGTAGCCGCCGTCACGCTGCGGCGAGACGTAGAACGGCGACAGCCACACAGCGTCCACTCCCAGATCCGCGAGGTGGTGCAGTTCGGCGGTGATACCGGGCAGGTCGCCCTCGCCGTCGCCGTTCAGGTCGCGGAACGAGCGCGGATAGACCTGGTAAATCACCGAGGAACGCCACCACTCGGAGCCTTCGTCGGCGGGGTGGACGGGGACCAGCTGCGCGGCGGAAAAGCCGGGCGCGGCGGGGGCGAGCGTGTTTGTCATCCGGTCATCCTAAGGGGTTAGACACATGAAATGGAACGGCTTCCAGTTAAGTATGACGCGGAAGCCGCAAAGCAAAATCACGATGTAGACGCATAGTTTGGAATCGCTTACAGTTGTGACTTGTCTCACCCGTGCCGGGCCGGCCATCGCCGCCGTCGTCCGTCAGCCGCGGTTACCACAAACGGGCGGATGCCCACTTACGAAGGAGGCGCGCCGGTGCGCACTTTTATCAAACCTTTGGCCCGCAAGGCCCGTTTAACGCTCACGACGGCGGCAGCCGTCTCCGTCATGCTCCTCGCCTCAGGGTGCTCCGGCAGCCAGGCCCCGGCCGGCAATGCCTCCGGCGCGCCGGCTGAAAGCGCTTCCGCCGCCCCCGCCGCAAGCGGCGCCCCGGAGCGCGGCGACGCCGACCTGGTCATCTGGGCCAACGGCCCGGTCGTCCAGGCGCTGCAGCCCATCGCGGACAAGTTCGGCGAGGAGAACGGCATCACGGTGGAGGTGCAGACGGTGGCCACCGAACTGCAGACCAACTTCGTCACGGCCAATGCCTCCGGCAATGGCCCGGACATCGTGATGGGCGCGCACGACTGGATCGGCAACCTGGTCCAGAACGGCGCCATCGATCCCGTCCAGATCACCGCGGAGCAGAAGAAGGAACTCCTCCCCGTGGCCACGGACGCCGTCACCTACAACGGCCAGACCTACGGCATGCCGGCCTCCGTCGAGTCCTTGGTCCTCATCCGGAACAAGGCGCTCGCTCCCAAGGAACCCGCCACGTTCGAGGAACTCCTGGCCGCCGGTGAAGCGGCAGTCACCGCCGGCAAGGCCGAACGGGCGCTGAACCTGCAGGTGGGCCCCAAGGGTGACGCCTACTTCATGCAGCCCCTCTACTCCTCCGCGGGTGGCTACCTGTTCGGCAAGAAGGCCGACGGCAGCTTCGACCCCTCGGACCTGGGCGTGGGCAAGGAAGGCTCCATCGCCGCGGCCAAGAAGATCGCGGCGCTCGGCGAAAAGGGCTCCCGGATCCTGAGCACGTCCGTCAGCTCGGACAACTCGATCGCCCTCTTCAACCAGGGCAAGACCGCCTTCATGGTCAACGGCCCCTGGGCCCTCGGCGACGTGAAGAAGGCCGGCATCGACTACGCCATCAGCCCCGTCCCCGGCTTCGCCGGCATGAAGCCCGCCCAGCCCTTCACCGGCGTGCAGTCCTTCTACGTCGCCTCCAAGGGCAAGAACAAGTCCTTCGCAGAAACCTTCGTCCAGGCCGTCGCCTCCCAGAAGGAAACCCAGCGTGCGCTCTACGAGGCCGTGTTCATTCCCCCGGCCAACGCATCCCTGATCGAGGAAGTAGCCAAGAACAACCCGGAGACAAAGATCGCCGCTGATGCGGCCGCCGTCGGAATTCCCATGCCTGCCCTGCCGCAGATGGCTGCCGTGTGGGCGCCGCTGGGCCAGGCTGAGGCCGCCATCGCCGGCGGTGCGGACCCCACTGCGACCATGACGCAGGCCGGCAAGACCATCGCCGGTGCGCTGAAGTAACGTTCCATGACCACACGACTCAAGAACGCCCCGGGGAAGGCGGTGGGGCCCGGTCTGTCGCTGGGCTCCACCGCGTCGGTCCCGGCGCTGCTGGCCAAGATCCTGGGCCTGGGCGCCGTGCTCGGTGCGGCCGTCTCGCTGACCCCGCTGCTTTTGGCCGGCGGCGAGTGGGCCATGCTGGCAGGTCTATGGGCCGGTGCTGCCGGCCTCCTCGCCGTCTACTCCACCAAACGCATGGTGCCGCTGAAGTACCTGGTTCCCGGCACCCTGGTTCTTACCGTTTTCGTGCTCTTGCCGATTCTCTCCACGGTCCAGCTCTCCTTCACCAACTCCGGTGACGGGACGCGCGGGTCCAAGGAAGATGCGGTGTCCACCATTGTCCGGAACTCCGTGACGCAGTTGCCGGAGTCGAGGACCTTCAACCTCACCGTGGGCACCAAGGGTTCCGCCACCGAGGGCCCGTTTACGTTCTTCCTGGTCGAGGCGCCGTCCAACGACGTCTTCGAAGGAGACGAAAAGGGCCTCCGCCCTGCAGCGGACGACGACGTCACGGTGGACGGCGGGTACGTCCGGGCCGCGGAGGGGTACACGATCCTCACCGGCAAGGAGGTCAACGCCGCAGGTCCAAACATCAGTGCGCTGACGGTCCCCACTGACAAGGGCGCCATCCGCGCCCAGGGCATCAACCGCGCCTTTGAAGGTGTCCAGACCCTGACGTACGACGCCGGCGCCGACGCCATCACCGATTCCGTTACCGGAAAGGTGTACACGGTCAAGCAGTTTGGTGACCGCGAATACTTCGCAGATGCCACCGGCGCCAAGGGTTTCGACCAGAGCTGGGAACGCAACGTGGGCTTCGCCAACTACGTCCGGCTCTTCAGTGATCCCCAGATCCGCGACTCCCTGCTGGGCTCGTTCGTATGGACCCTGGCCTTCGCCGTGGGTTCCGTGGGCACCACCTTCGTGGTGGGGCTGCTGCTGGCGGCAGCGCTGAACGATCCGCGCGTCCGGGGACTGAAGCTTTACCGCGCCGTGATCATCGTGCCGTACGCCATCCCGGTGTTCATTTCATTCATCGTGTGGCAGAGCTTCTACAACAAGGATTTCGGGCTCATCAACTCCATGCTGGGCGGGGCGAAGATCGACTGGCTGGGTGATCCGTTCCTGGCCAAGGTGGCCGTGCTGCTGACCAACCTTTGGGTGGGTTTCCCGTACATGTTCCTGATTGCCACGGGTGCGCTGCAGGCGCTGCCGCAGGACATCGCCGAGGCCGCCAAGATCGACGGCGCCAGCACCTGGACCACGTTCGCCAGGGTCCAGTTCCCGCTGCTGCTCGTGGCGGTGGCACCGCTCCTGGTGTCGTCCTTCGCGTTCAACTTCAACAACTTCAACGTGATCCAGCTGGTCACCGGCGGTGGACCCTTCCCGGCCAGCGGCGGGCAGATCGGCGCAACGGACATCCTGATCAGCGGCGCCTACCGCATCGCGTTCGGCGGTGCCGGAGCCGAGTTCGGTTTCGCGTCCGCCATTTCCGTCGTCCTGTTCATTGTCACGGCAGTGCTTGCAGGCGTCCAGTTCCGCTACACCAAGGCCTTGGAGGATGTGCGATGACCAATCTGCTGACTGAAGCGCCGGTTGAAACCGCCCGGCCGGCCCGGCGCGGACCGTCCCGGGTCCGCAAAAACGGGCTGGAAATGCCCCGCGGCGGGCGCTGGTGGCGCGAAGTGGGATGGCGCCACGCCGTGGGCCTGGCCGGTGTCGCCTTCGCAGGCTTTCCGGTGCTGTACATCATCTCCGCCGCGTTCAACCCGCTGGGCAGTGTGGCCACCACCGAGCTGGTCCCCAGCAGTTTCAGCCTGATGAATTTCGAGACGCTCCTGGGTGGATCCAAGGGACCGTTCGGCACCTGGTACCTGAACACGTTGATCCTGTGCGCTGCGGTCTCCGTTGCCCAGGTGTTCCTGAGCACCCTTGCCGCCTACGCGTTTTCCCGGTTCCGCTTCTACGGGCGGCGCGGCGGGCTGCTGGCCCTGTTGCTGGTCCAGATGTTCCCGCAGTTCCTGGCCGTGGTGGCCCTGTTCCTCATGATCGCCAAGTTCGGCGAGGTAGTGCCGGCCATCGGGCTGAACACCCTGGCCGGGTACGGGCTGGTGCTGATGGGCGGGGCGCTGGGACAGGTCTGGCTGATCAAGGGCTTCTTCGATTCCATCCCGCATGAGCTGGACGAGGCCGCGCGGATTGACGGTGCCGGCCACTTCCGCACGTTCACCAGTGTGATCCTCCCGCTGATCCGGCCGGTTCTGGCCGTCACGGGGCTCCTGGTGTTCGTCGCGGTGATTGGCGAGTACATCCTGGCCAGCATCTTCCTGACGGACAACAGCGTTAAGACCCTCGCCGTGGGTATGTTCGGCATCATCGCCGGTGACCGCAGCAACAACCTGGGCGTCTTCGCGGCGGGATCGGTACTCATCGCCCTGCCCGTGCTCCTGCTGTTCCTCTACCTGCAGAAGTTCATTGTGGGCGGGCTGACCGCGGGTTCCGTAAAGTAGTCAGCTTGCTTATCAGTTTGTGCTTTCCTAGGCTGGACCCTGTCAGGCAAGCGAATCTCCAAGCCAAGGAGGAACCATGTCAGAACACAGCATTGCAGGCAAGAAGGTCGCGTTCCTGCTGACCGACGGCGTGGAACAGGTTGAACTGACCAGCCCGTGGCAGGCCGTGAAAGAGGCCGGCGGCGAGCCCACGCTGGTGGCGCTGAAGGCCGGCCGGCTGCAGGGCTTCAACGGCACCGACAAGGGCGACACGTTCGACGTCGACATCACCGTTGGCGAGGCAAGCGCGGGCGACTTCGACGCACTCGTCCTCCCGGGCGGTGTCGTCAACGCGGACCACCTGCGGGTGGACGGCGACGCGCAGGCGTTCGCCCGGGCGTTCTTTGAGCAGCATAAGCCGGTGGCCTCCATCTGCCACGGCCCCTGGCTGCTGATCGATGCCGGCGTCATCCGCGGCCGCAACGTCACCTCATACCACACGCTCCAGACGGACCTGAAGAACGCGGGAGCCAATTGGTCGGACCAGGAGGTGGTGGTTGACCAGGGCTTGGTCACCAGCCGCAAGCCGGACGACCTCCCGGCGTTCAACAGCAAGCTGGTGGAGGAAATCGCCGAAGGCACCCACGCGGGCCAGACCGCTTAAAGGCCGATCCCGGCCCGGTTCTACGGGGCCAAGTGTTCCCTCAGGGTTAAGAGAAAAGTCCGGATGGAGGAATGACTCCTGCCGGTAGAGTGTTGGAATCTGCAGCGACGCCGATCGCGTGCCCCACTCATTACTCCCTGAGGGAACACCCATGTCTACAGAAGTCTCTTCAAACGCCTCCGGCAAGCCCGTCCAGGCCGCTGAAGCGCAGCCGTCCGCACCGGCGAAAATGTCCCGTGAATCGGTGACGGTCATCGCCACGCTGCTGGTGGCCACATTCGTGGTGATCCTGAACGAAACCATCATGAACGTGGCCCTGCAGCGGCTCATGGTGGACCTGGGCGTGGACGCCCCCACCGTGCAGTGGCTGGCCACCGGGTTCATGCTCACCATGGCAGTGGTCATACCCACCACCGGTTTCATCCTGCAAAGCCTCACCACCCGTGCAGTCTTCATGCTGGCCATGGGCCTCTTCAGCATCGGCACTGCCCTGGCCGCGGCCGCGCCGGGCTTCGAGGTGCTGCTGCTGGCCCGTATCATCCAGGCCGGCGGCACGGCCATCATGCTGCCGCTGCTGATGACCACCATCCTCACGCTGGTTCCGGTGGCAAGGCGCGGCGCTGTCATGGGCAACGTCAGCATCGCCATCTCCGTGGCACCGGCAATGGGTCCTACCGTCTCCGGGCTCATCCTGGAGCACTTCACCTGGCGCTTCATGTTCGTTTTCGTCCTGCCGGTCGCCCTCGCCGCCCTGGCCATCGGCGCCAAGTACCTCACCAACGTGGGGGAAGCTGAAAAAGCCAGGCTGGACTTCCTCTCGGTGCTTCTCACCGTCCCGGCGTTCGGCGGCCTGGTCTACGGCCTGAGCCAGATCGGCGGCGGACACGGCGGGCAGGCCGGTCCGGGCGCTGTCCCCATCGCAGCCCTGGTCATCGGCGTGGCAAGCCTGGCTGTTTTCATCCTCCGCCAGGTCCGGCTGCAGAAGTCCCAGGCGCCGCTGCTGGACCTCCGGGCCTTCAAGTTCCGGATGTTCACAGTGTCCGTGCTGCTCATGGTGGTTGCCATGATGTCGCTGTTCGGGGGAGTGATCCTGCTGCCGCTCTACCTGCAGGAGATCCGCGGGCTGGGCTCCCTGGAGACCGGCCTGTCACTGCTCCCGGGCGGACTCGCCATGGGCCTGCTGGGCCCGGTCATCGGCCGTCTCTTTGACAAGGTGGGCCCGCTCCCTCTCACCGTCACCGGCTCGATCCTCCTGGTCCTGAGCCTCTTCCAGTTCTCCAGGCTCGACGCCGGCACGCCGGTCTGGTGGATCATCGTGCTGCACGTAGGCCTGAGCTTCGGCCTGGCACTGCTTTTCACGCCGGCGTTCACCACCGGCCTGAACCCGCTGCCCCCGCACCTGTATTCGCACGGATCCGCCATCATGAGCACCACCCAGCAGGTGGCGGGCGCGGCAGGAACGGCCCTGCTCGTATCCATTTTCGCGGTGGTAAGTACGACGGCGGGCCTCGTCGCCGGGATGAGCGCCGCCTTCCTGGCGGCAGCCGTCATAGCCGTTGCCGCCGTCGTACTCTCCGCGATGATGCGTAAGACGGATGGTGCGGCCGTCCCCACTGCCGCCCACTGATCCAACCAGGTAGCGCTAAGTGCCGTTTTGGGGGTCCAAAACGGCACTTAGCGCTACCTAGTTGGGTTAGCCGGAGTAGAAGTCGCTCAGTTCCTTGATCAGGCGGTCCGGGGCCTTAAGGACGTCGTCGTGGCCCATGCCCGGCAGGATGGTGTAGCTGGAGCCGGACAGGACGTCGTGGATCTGGCCGCATGCCACGCCAAAGTAGGCCGGGCTCTTTTCGCCCACCACGATCAGCGTTTCCAGCGGCAGCTCCAGGAACGGTTCGGCGGGCATGTCCGCGGCGATGATGGCCTTGATTTCGCGTACGCAGGTGCGCATCAGCTCACGCTGCTGCTTGCCCATCGGTGTTGCCGCCGTGAGCTTATTGGCCAGGGTCAGCATGGACAGCGGCATCCGGGAGGAGAAGGATCCGCCGGCCTCCAGGCCGCGCTGCAGGACGGCCAGGGCGCGGTCGTCATCCCCCGCCGCCACAGCGCGCTCGTATTCGGCCGTCCAATCCGCCTTGACGCTGTGGTTGACGGAAACGGCGGGGTCGTAGACCGCGAGCCGCTCCACCGGCAGGGTCCGCGCCGCGTGCAGGGCAACGGCCCCGCCGAAGCTGTGGCCGAACACGTCCGTGCTCGAGGTGTGCTTCATCACCGTATCGAGGTCACGGATGTCCACGTCCAGCGTGTAGTCCTCAGGCTGCGGCGATGACGTGCCGCGGCCCCGGCGGTTGAATGTGTGCACCGGCCGGCCGAGCGCAGCGCTCAGTTTTTGGGCGAACTTCGTGTAATCGGCGGCCGTGACCATGGAGGGCGGGACGACAACCACGCCCGATCCGGCCGAGGCCAGGTCCAGTCCGGTGGAGAAGAGCTCCAGAGTGCCGCCGTCGGGGGTCCTGATGTTCTCGCGCGTCATTCCCCGAGCCTAGCGGAGCAAGCTGGGTGCAGGGAGTACCCGCACCGGCCGCCGCCCGGACTCAGCCCTTGAAATACGCGGAAATGTCGGTCACCAGTTCCCCCACCGCCGCGGGGATGGACCCGTGGAAACACTTTGGGGAGAGCTGGTACGTGCTGCCGGGCACGGCCGCATGCAGCCGCTCCGCAGTGGCCTTGTAATACGAAGGGCTCTTTCCGCCGGCCATGAAGTGGGTGTTGGCCGGAAGGACGCTGAAGTCCCGGGCGTGGTCCACCTCGTTGTACGCCGCCCGGAGCTCACCCACCGCGCTGGGCATCACTTCGCGGAGCAGCCGGTTGACCTTGGTCCGGGACAGCACCGCCATCAGGCCTGCCAGGACGGGTTCCGGGATCCGGGCAATGGCCGATCCCGGGCTGGTGGCCTTCTTCATGTGCGCCAGGGCGTGGCCTACCCGGCCACGGTTCACGGCGTCCTCAAACCCGTCCAGCCAGGCGGTGTCGATGCTGCCGTCGATATTCACTGCGGCGTCGTAGACAGCGAGCTTGTCCGGAACGTATCGGGTGCCGGTGAATTCCTGGACCGCGTTCAGGGCCACGGAGCCGCCCAGGCTGTGGCCCAGGATGTTCCGGGCGCCGGTAGCATCCAGGATGGTCCGCACGTCCTCGATCTCGGTTGCCATGGAGTAGTCGGGCGGCTGCGGGGAGGAGCTGCCCCGGCCCCTGCGGTCGTAGACGTCAACGGCCCACCCGTCGCCGAGGCCTTTCGCCAGGGCCACGGAAAAGGGCCGATAGATCAGGGCGGTGAGGAAAGCCCCGCCGATCAGCAGCACCCGGCGGTCTCCCGGCGCATCTTCGGTGCCGTAGCTGTACAAAGCCAGCCGGCCGCCGTCGTACGTTGGAATTTCCTGTTCTTCCACCCGTCCCATCCTAGGCGGGAACGGGGGAGCGAAGTCCCGGTAAACTTGTCCATTGTGACTTCCCAAAACACCCCCGCGCCCAAGAACGCCCCGGAACCCCTCGACGCCAGCGAGCAAATGCGGATCCGCATGGAAAAGCGCGCCAAACTCATCGAGCGCGGCACCGAGGCCTACCCGGTGGGTGTGGAGCGGACGCATTCTCTCGCCGAGATCCGGGAGAAGTACGCCCACCTCGAGGCTGACGACACCACCGGAGATATTGTTGGCGTCACCGGCCGTGTGGTTTTTGTGCGCAACACCGGCAAGCTGTGCTTCGCCACCCTCCAGGAAGGCGGCACGGACGGCAAGGGCACCCGGCTCCAGGCGATGCTGAGCCTTGCCAACGTGGGCGAGGAAGCGCTCGCCGACTGGAAGGCCCTGGTTGACCTCGGCGACCACGTGTTCATCAAGGGCGAGGTGATTTCCTCCCGCCGCGGCGAGCTCTCCGTCATGGCCGAGTCCTGGTCCATGGCCTCCAAGGCGCTCCGCCCGCTGCCCGTGCTGCACGCTGACCTGAACGAGGAGACCCGGGTCCGGCAGCGCTACGTGGACCTGATGGTCCGCGACGAAGCGCGCGAAATGGTCTACACCCGCGCTGCCATCACCCGCTCCATCCGGGAGACGCTGTTCCGCCACCGCTACGTGGAGGTGGAAACGCCCATCCTGAACCTGGTCCACGGCGGTGCCCTTGCACGCCCCTTCGAGACCCACATGAACGCCTTCGACCAGAAGATGACCCTCCGCATCGCCACCGAGCTGTACCTGAAGCGGGCCGTGGTGGGCGGGATCGACCGCGTCTACGACATGGGCCGCGTCTTCCGCAACGAGGGCGTGGACTCCACCCATAGCCCCGAATTCACCACCCTTGAGTGCTACGAGGCTTGGGCGGACCAGTTCGTCATGGCGGAGCGCATCAAGGAGATCATCCTCGACGCCGCGGATGCCGTGGGTGCCGGCCGCACCATCCAGACGGAGGCGGGGGAGATCAACCTCGACGGCGAGTGGAAGTGGCTGGCCGTCTACCCCGGATTGTCCGACGCCGTTGGGCAGGAAATCACTCCGGACACTCCCCTTGAGGTGCTTCGCGAGGTTGCGGCAAAGCACGAAGTCAAGGTCGACCCCAAGTGGGACGCGGAGAAGCTCGCGGTGGAACTGTTCGGCGAAATTGTCGAACCCACGCTGCTGAACCCCACCTTCGTCTACGACTACCCGCCGTCCGCGCAGCCGCTGGCCCGTCCGCACCGCGAGGACGGCCGGCTAATCGAAGCCTGGGACCTGATTATCGGCGGCATGGAGCGCGGCACAGCCTTCTCCGAGCTGATCGACCCCGTGATCCAGCGCGAGCGGTTGACCGAGCAGTCACGCCATGCTGCCGCCGGCGACGACGAAGCCATGCAGCTGGACGAGGACTTCCTGCGTGCCCTGGAATACGGCGCGCCGCCCATGGGCGGGATCGGCCTCGGCATTGACCGCCTGGTGATGCTGTTCACCGGCGCCGGTATCCGCGAAACCATCCTGTTCCCCCTGCTGAAGCCTGAAGGGCACTGACCGTGGAATACGTAGCTGTCCTGCTTCCCTCGATCGTGGTGGGCCTGCTGTTCTGGTTCGCCATGAAGTCGATTTTCAACGCGGACAAGGCGGAACGGCAGGCAGAAGCCAAGGCCCAGGAAGAAGCGGAAGCCCGGGCTGCCTCGCCCGAGAACCGCCCTGACGCCGATTCCCAATAGATAAGTCCATTTGTTTGCGGCCTCCATTCCGGGCCGGCCATTAGCCGCTTTGACGCGTTGCCATAAAAAGGGTCATACTTTTATCGGAAACATCCTGCTTTTCTGAAAAACCACCTTTCAAAGAGGAAGGCCTTTAATGGCACAGAAAGTAAACATCGTCCTTGTGGACGATCTGGATGGGGGACCCGCAGATGAGAATGTCCGGTTCGGCCTTGACGGGACGAACTACGACATTGACCTATCGGCTGCCAATGCTGCTGAACTCCGCTCTGCCCTGGAACGCTATGTAGCGGCCGGGCGGAAGAGCTCCAGCGGTCGGACTGCCCGGACCAAAGCGCCGTCGGGGGGACGCGGCAATGAGTCTGCGCAGATCCGGCAGTGGGCCCGGGATAACGGTTACACCGTTAACAGCCGGGGCCGAATTCAGGCCGAAATCCAGGAAGCCTATCAAAAGGCAAATTCCTAGGACTCATCTGCAGTTGCGGTAAAACGCTTCAAACGATAAGCCCCGCCTCCGCCGGTTCCGGCAGGGGCGGGGCTTTCGTTTTTAGCGAAATTGGACAGGCGCCTGAATTTTTTGGTTCTGACCGGCCGAAGGATTTTGTGATGGGCAACTGTGCCGGCCGGACGCCCGGCCCGGTCCAGCCCGCCCCCGGACCTCTCACTGGTCCGGGTTTCCCCTGTGGCGAACACGCTCCCCAACGCCGGGCCCGCCACGTAGCATCAAAGTACGTCGTAGCTAGGAGTGTGGCGAAATGTTTGAGCGATTTACGGACCGTGCCCGTCGCGTAGTTGTGCTTGCCCAAGAAGAGGCACGCATGCTGAACCACAATTACATCGGTACCGAACACATCCTCTTGGGTCTGATCCACGAGGGTGAAGGTGTTGCCGCCAAGGCTCTGGAGTCCTTGAGCATTTCGCTCGACGGCGTTCGCGAGCAGGTGCAGGAGATCATCGGGCAGGGCCAGCAGGCTCCGTCCGGTCACATCCCCTTCACCCCCCGCGCCAAGAAGGTGCTGGAGCTCTCGCTGCGCGAGGCGCTGCAGCTGGGGCACAACTACATCGGCACGGAGCACATCCTGCTGGGCCTCATCCGCGAGGGTGAAGGCGTTGCTGCGCAGGTGCTGGTCAAGCTTGGCGCAGACCTGAACCGGGTCCGCCAGCAGGTCATCCAGCTGCTCTCCGGCTACCAGGGCAAGGAGACCACGGGCGCAGGCGTCGGCCAGGGACAGGCCGAAGGCACTCCCGCCGGGTCCGTGGTCCTTGACCAGTTCGGCCGCAACCTGACGCAGGCGGCGCGCGAGAACAAGCTTGACCCCGTGATCGGGCGCGAGCACGAGATGGAACGCGTCATGCAGGTCCTCTCCCGCCGCACCAAGAACAACCCCGTCCTGATCGGTGAGCCGGGCGTCGGCAAGACCGCCGTCGTCGAGGGCCTGGCCCAGGCGATCGTCCGCGGCGACGTCCCCGAGACCATCAAGGACAAGCAGCTCTACACCTTGGACCTCGGATCCTTGGTGGCTGGTTCCCGCTACCGCGGTGACTTCGAGGAGCGCCTGAAGAAGGTCCTCAAGGAGATCCGCACCCGCGGCGACATCATCCTGTTCATCGATGAGATCCACACCCTCGTCGGCGCCGGTGCCGCGGAAGGCGCCATTGACGCAGCCTCCATCCTCAAGCCCATGCTGGCCCGGGGCGAGCTGCAGACCATCGGCGCCACCACGCTGGACGAATACCGCAAGCACATCGAGAAGGACGCTGCCCTGGAGCGCCGCTTCCAGCCGATCCAGGTCAAGGAACCCTCCGTGGCGCACGCCATCGAGATCCTCAAGGGCCTGCGCGACCGGTACGAGGCGCACCACCGCGTCACCATTACCGACGGCGCCCTGGCCTCCGCGGCCAGCCTCGCCGAGCGCTACATTTCGGACCGCTTCCTGCCGGACAAGGCGATCGACCTGATCGACGAGGCCGGCGCCCGCCTGCGCATCCGCCGCATGACCGCTCCGCCGGAGCTCAAGGCCATGGACGAGCGCATCGCCAAGCTGAAGATGGAGAAGGAATCCGCCATCGACGCGCAGGACTTCGAAGGCGCCGCATCGCTCCGCGACAAGGAGCAGAAGATGATTGCCGAGCGTTCCGAGAAGGAACGCCTCTGGAAGTCGGGCGGCATGGATGACATCTCCGAGGTGGATGAGGACCTCATCGCCGAGGTGCTGGCCAATTCCACCGGCATCCCCGTGTTCAAGCTGACGGAGGAAGAGTCCACCCGCCTGCTGAAGATGGAAGACGAACTGCACAAGCGTGTGGTGGGCCAGGACGAGGCCATCAAGGCACTGTCCCAGGCCATCCGCCGGACCCGTGCAGGGCTCAAGGACCCCAAGCGGCCCGGTGGCTCCTTCATCTTCGCCGGCCCCACCGGCGTCGGCAAGACCGAGCTGGCCAAGGCCCTCGCGGAGTTCCTGTTCGGCGAAGAGGACGCCCTCATCACGCTGGACATGTCCGAGTACTCCGAGAAGCACACCGTCTCGCGGCTCTTCGGTGCCCCTCCGGGTTACGTGGGCTACGAGGAAGGCGGCCAGCTGACCGAGAAGGTCCGGCGCCGTCCGTTCTCCGTCGTGCTTTTCGACGAAGTGGAGAAGGCCCACGCGGACCTCTTCAACTCGCTGCTGCAGATCCTGGAAGACGGGCGCCTGACCGACTCCCAGGGCCGCGTGGTGGACTTCAAGAACACCGTGATCATCATGACCACCAACCTGGGTACCCGGGACATCTCCAAGAGTGTCGCCACCGGCTTCCAGTCCGGCACCGACACGCAGACCGGCTACAACCGCATGCGTGCCCGTGTGACGGAGGAGCTCAAGCAGCACTTCCGCCCCGAGTTCCTGAACCGTGTGGATGACGTCGTGGTGTTCCCGCAGCTGACCCAGGACGAGATCATCGAGATCGTGGATCTGTTCGTCACCCGGCTGGAGAAGCGCCTCAAGGACAAGGACATGGGCATCGAGCTCACCAAGGAAGCCAAGGTGCTCCTGGCGACCCGTGGCTACGATCCCGCCATGGGTGCCCGGCCGCTGCGCCGCACCATCCAGCGCGAGATCGAGGACCAGCTCTCCGAGAAGATCCTGTTCGGCGAGCTGCACCCCGGCGACATAGTGGTGGTGGACGTCGAAGGCGAAGGCGACGACGCCAAGTTCACGTTCGCAGGCAACGCCAAGCCGCGCATCCCGGAGATCGCACCCAGCGTCTAACCAGCGCCTGCCAAAAGCCCCGCCACTCCGCAAGGAGCGGCGGGGCTTTTGGCTTGTGGGGCCGGCGGCCAGGCGGCGAACTAGGATGGGCCTGTGACTGACTCGTTCCGCATCCGGCCTGCCCGTACCAGCGATGTGTCCGCCATCAAGAAGCTGGTGGCGCCGCTGGCCGACCAGCGGATCCTCATGGCTAAGGAGACGGTGGCGTATTACGAGAGCCTCCAGGAGTTCCGGATCGCTGAGTCGGACGACGGCGACGTGATTGGCTGCGGGGCCCTGCACGTCATGTGGGAGGACCTGGCCGAGGTCCGCACTCTGGCAACCTCGCCGGACTGGCGCGGTAAGGGCGTCGGGCACGTCCTGGTTGAAAGCCTGCTGGAGGAGGCCCGGGCGTTAGGAGTTAAACGCGTCTTCTGCCTCACGTTCGAGGTGGGCTTCTTCACCCGGCACGGCTTCTCGGTGATGGCGGACCAATCGGCCGTGGACCCGGAGGTCTACTCGGAACTGCTCCGCTCACACGACGAAGGTGTGGCGGAATTCCTGGACCTTGCCCGCGTGAAGCCCAATACCTTGGGAAACACCCGCATGATCCGCATGCTGTGACGCTTGACTTGTGTTATTCGACTCGCTGGATAAACTGTGGGTGGCCGCGATGGGGGGCCCGCGAAAAGGGACAGTCATTGGGGGCTGTCCCTTTCGCGTAGCCGCGGGTGACGCCGGGATAAACGGACCGATCGGGCGTTGCCGGTGTGTTAGCGGCGGCCGCCGGGGGTCCGGCTAATAAACTCGGGGGCATGGAACGGCTGGAGCTCGAAAACGCCACGGAGATCGAAGTGCTTGACGGACAGATATCCGTCGAGGAGCTCCTGGCTGAGCTGGGCTTCGAATGGCGTGCCGGGACCACCCCTGGTGGAACCAACGCGCCGTTCAGCCAGCCGGCGCTCTTCTAACAGCGGGCCTTCGCTCGTCAGCCCTCCCGCGCGCGCAGGCCGTCCCGGTCCAGGATCACGGACGCGTCCAGGAACCGTCCGCACTGTTCCCCGAAGGGGTAGTTGGCCCGGGGACGGAACGTCAGCGTGCGCACCGGGAGCGCCGAGCCGTCGGTGGCTGTGCCCGTAGCCGTGACGTCGATGACCGACTCGGTCAGGACATCCAGCATGAGCGAACCCACCTTGGTGCCGTCGGGGGAGGACGTCGCTGAGCATGCGCCGTAGGCATCGCAGCCCTGGTCGATGGACGCGCTGCCAGGGCACAATTCGAGCTCCCCTTCCTTGCAGTTCCCGTCCTGGCACGCTTTCAGGTGCAGGGACCTGACCTCGGGGGCGTAGTCTGCCGCGACCGTCACCGCAACCACGGTCGCCTGGGCGATGGCCGGGCACGGCGGGGCGTAAGGCTCGCACGCGGTGGCGAGTCCCGCCGTCGTCATTAACGCGATCAGCAGCCCTGGCCTGCCCATACCTTCAGCGTAGGACTGCCGCGGACGCCCGTCGAGGGTTGTCAGGCAGGCAGCCGGTAGCCCCCGCCGTCGAGCTCGGCGAGTCCGTCCGCGACCAGCCCGGCCAGCGCACGGTCCAGCTGTTCCGGGGCCGTGTTGAGCCGGTGGAGAGCCACGAGCGGCACCCCGATTCCCTCGGGCGCAAAGCCCAGGTCCGCCGGTTCCTGCCGGAACATCTCCGCTGGAACCGGCGCCTCCGCCAACCGCAGGACCGCCATCACGGCGCCGCGGACCTGTCGGTCGGTGCCGTGCCACGCCTGGCCCTTGGGAACGTACGACGGCGGCGGCTCACCTGCAGCGAGCCACGCACAGGAGTGCCGCACCGGGCAGTCGCCGCACCTTGGCGCACGGGCGGTGCAGACCAAAGCGCCCAGCTCCATGACCGCAGCGTTCCAGCGCACGGAGGCGCCGTCGTCGTCCGGTAAAAGCGCGGTGGCCAGGCGCATCTCCGCGGCGGTGAGGGCAGGGGCGGGCAGCGCTGCTCCGGAAACCAGCCGGGCGTGGACGCGGCGGATGTTGGTGTCCACCACGGTCTCCCGGCGGCCAAAGGCGAACGCCGCCACGGCCGCCGCGGTATAGCTGCCAACACCCGGCAACGCGAGCAGTTCGGTGTAGTTTCCGGGCACCTCGCCGCCGTGGTCGCGCACGATGGCGGACGCCGCCGCGTGCAGCCGGAGCGCGCGGCGCGGATAGCCCAGCCGGCCCCAGTGCCGCACGGACTCCCCGGAAGGTTCGACGGCGAGGGCAGCCGGGGTGGGCCAGCGGCGGAGCCATTCCTCCCATACCGGGAGGACACGGACCACCGGTGTTTGCTGCAGCATGATTTCGCTGACCAGGACGCCCCAGGGAGAGCAGGAGGCATGCCGCCAGGGGAGGTTGCGCGCGGTCCTGGAGAACCAGGCGGTGATGTCCTCGTGCAGGCGGGCCAGGTGGTCAGGGTCAGGCTCAGAGCCAGGAGCCACGGCGGCAGGCGTGGTGGAGGGCGTGCCGGCGGGCGCGGAGGTGTCCGCGGGAAGGGCGGTGTGAGTGTCGATTCCAACACTGTAATGGATCGCTCCCGGCCGCCCGAAAACCGGGTCTCCCGGGGGCGGAAGCAGCCGATGTGACCAGCGCAATGGTCCGCCCCGGCGTGGTCCCGGGGTTGAATGCGTGGTGACTCTTTAGCCTAGGAGGATGGGACGGGAAGGCACTTCACCAGCACGGGGCAAGGCGGGCTCTGGATCATCCGCGGTACGGAAGCCGAGCGCTGCCGTGTACCGCCGGCGTCGGCTGTTCCTCGGGGGTGTGCTGCTGGCGATCGTCGCAATGGTTGTTGGCGGCATGGCTGCCGGCGGAGCCTTCGACGGGCGTGAACAGGTTTCCTCAGCCGGCCAGGCATCGCCTTCGGCTGCTCCCTCGGCCTCATCGGCGGCAACCCCGACACCCACTCCCACGCCTTCCTGCGACCAGAAGCTGGTGACCGTCACAGCCGCCACGGACAAGCCTGCCTACGGTCCGGACGAAAAACCCTTGCT
The DNA here is from genome assembly GCF_042723515.1 of Pseudarthrobacter sp. NPDC058362. Classification (NCBI taxonomy): domain Bacteria; kingdom Bacillati; phylum Actinomycetota; class Actinomycetes; order Micrococcales; family Micrococcaceae; genus Pseudarthrobacter; species Pseudarthrobacter sp. NPDC058362. The sequence goes on from NZ_JBHXIW010000006.1 coordinate 137,869, forward strand.
CACCCTCAAGGTCACCAATGGCGGAAAGATGCCGTGCAAGGTCAACATCGGCACGTCCCAGATGGAATTCCTGGTCACCAGCGGCGAGGACCGCATCTTCTCCTCGCGCGACTGCCAGGCCAGGAGCGAGGACCTGATCAAGGAGATCGCGCCGGGCGCCAGCGAAACTGCCAACTTCCCGTGGTCGCGGAACCGTACCGTCGAAGGGTGCCGGGCGATCGATGCGAAGCCGGGCGCCGGCGGCGCGTACTACGTGTTCACCGCGAAGCTCGGCGCCAAGACGAGCCCCAAAGCGGTCTTCCAGCTCAACTGATTCCCAGCAACCGATGGGGTTAGAGGAAGCGGTCCAGCAGGCTCGCCTCCGCCATGCGGCTCAGCCCTTCGCGGACTGTCCGGGCGCGCTGGTCGCCGATGCCGTCAACGGTCATGAGGTCATCGATGGTGGCGGCCATGAGGAACTGGAGACCGCCGAAGTGGTCCACCAGCCGGTCTGCAACGGCCTTCGGCACGGCCTTGAGCCCGGACAGCAGCCGGTAGCCGCGCGGCTGGACCACGGCATCGAGTGTTTCCACCCCGCCGGCGAAGCCGATGATGCCCGAGATCTTGCCCAGGTCGATCAGCTCGGTGGGTCCCAGGTTCATTAGTGCATTGACGGCGCCCTCGATGTCCTCCGGAGTGGCATCCGGCCCGGCGTAGTCGCGGATCACGACGTCGCTGCCCGGGCCGCGCCCCGCCGTCAGTTCGTCCAGCTGGAGGGACAGCAGCCGTCCGTCCTCGCCGAGTTCCAGGACGTACTGGGATATCTCTTCGGAGATCCGCCGCACCATTTCCTGCCGCTGCAGGGTCACGGCAACGTCCCGGACGGTGACCATAGCCTCGATTTCCAGGGCGGAGAGGGAGCTGGTGACCTGGTCCAGCCGCGACCGGTAGCGTTCCAGCGTGGCCAGGGCCTGGTTGGCGCGGGCAAGGACCTTCTCGGAGCCCTCCAGGACGTGCCGCAGCCCGTTCACGTAAAGGGCGATGATCTGCATGGACTGGCTGACGGAGATCACCGGAACCCCGGTCTGGATGGCGACGCGCTCGGCGGTCCGGTGGCGGGTGCCGGACTCGTGCGTCTCAATGCTTGAGTCCGGGACCAGCTGTACGGCGGCGCGCAGGATGTTCCCGGCATCCTTGTCACAGATGATGGCGCCGTCCATTTTGGCCAGTTCCCGCAGCCGCGTGGGGGAGAAGTCGATCCCGATGTCGAAACCGCCGGAGCAGATCGAATCGATGGTCCGGTCAGAGCCGAGCACGATCAGCGCGCCGGTGCGTCCCCGCAGGATCCGCTCCAGGCCGTCGCGCAAGGGGGTACCGGGTGCCACCCTGCCCAGAGTCGCCTTGAGCGATTCTTCGGGGCTCCGCGCCATAGGTGTTCCCTTCAAAGGTGCGGACCGCCGCCCGCAGGAATGCCGGCTTCGGTGCTCCGCCGGCAGGATTCAAAAGTGCTCTGATTCCCGCAAGCACCATGATAGAGGTAAGAGGGCCTGTTTTCCGCATGTTCATGCGCCAAAGTGCCCCATCAGGCGGTGCGGCAAACAGCTTCAGGAACGCGTCCGACGGCGGACGGCGGCACCCGCATTTCGCTGCGGTTCACCCTTTGGTAGAGCCAGCCGGGGCAGCTTGTCGCGCAGCGCACGCTCGCAGGGTTTTTCGATGTATGTGTGGGCAAGCCATGCGATGCCCGCCGCAGCGATCAACGCGGGCAACGCGAGCTGCCATGGGAGGCCCTGTGCCCACCGGTTGACGAGGACACCGACCGTACCCAGGACAAGGTAGTGGACCATATAGAACGCGAAGGAGAGCTCGCCGAGCCTGACCAGCCGTGGTGAGGTTAGCAGGCCGCTGGCGCCGGCGATTTCCCGCCGTGCAGCTGTCCAGATCAGGGCAACAATGGCTGGAAGCATGAGCGATTGGTAAACCCACCAGGGGCCCACGTGTGCGCTCGCTGCGAGGACGGTGAGCATGGTTCCTGCAGTGGCGAGGCCCGCTACCAGAAGTTGCGTCCGGTGGGCAGGGGCATAACCCGACTTGAGGAGCAACGCTAGAGCCACCCCGATGATGAACTCAAGAATCCGGTACGGCGGAAAGTTATAGGTGAAGAACTGCGCTGCCCATGCGTTGACCTGTGTTCCCAGAATGACCTGGAACGCAGTTCCCGCTGCAGGTTGCAGAACGCCCAGGAAGACGATGGCGCCCAACAGTTCGCGGGTGCTGAAGCGACGCATTCTCGCCACAAGTGGGGGCAGGAGGAGGTAGAAGAAAGCTTCCGCTGAGAGTGACCACGCGACGGGGTTGAACGATGGTGCTGACGAGGGCCACCAGGCCTGGAGTAGGAACAGGCTGTGAAGGAAGGACACCCCATTCGAATTCGGTGCCACTGGGATCAGTGCAGCGATGGCGAGCGTGGCTGCACTGAGGGGGAAAAGCTTGGCAATGCGGTTCCGGAGGAAGGTTCCAACGCCGTTGTCGGCCGCTCCTGCCCAGGTGAGGACGAAGCCGGACAGTACGAAGAAGAAGCTCACACCGACAAAGCCGACATTCAGGAGAGGGACCGCGTAAAGGCCGAATGCGTGCATGAGCGCCACGGCTGCCGCGGCAAAGAACCTCAGGCTCGTCAGGGAGTTCAGCCGCGCGCCCCTGCCTTCAACCCCTCCAACGGCGAATCCCGCTGCCGCGGCGGCAGTACGGGCTCCGCGCTGTACAGCCGTGTCGGCGGAAGGATTCATGAGGGGACTACTTTCGGGGATGCGTGACGGAGGGCGGGTCCCCGGTCGAGCTGACAACAGGGGGACGCTCGCTGTGCCCTTTAAGGCTAAGTGAAACGTCACGCCTCCAGTGGGCTAAGAGGGACAGGAATGCCAAAGGACTTAGCGAGGATTTCCGCAGGAAGTCGCCGCCGCCTGTGTGCCGGAACGTTAAGCCGCCCGGCCCGCCGTCGTGGTTTGTGCCCCTGCGATAAACTGGATGCTTGGCTGTTTGGCAGCCTGTATCCCCGGCCGCAGGTAAGAAACCCCGCGGCCGCAGTGCCCTGGGCGCGGCTCCATGAAGGCGCTCCGGGCAGCCCCAACCGCAGCGAAGGTAGCACCGTGTCCCAAGATGTCCTGACTCCCGCCCGGATCAATGCGATTCACAAAGAGGCCGGCCGCCGCAGGACCTTCGCTGTCATTTCGCACCCGGACGCCGGCAAGTCCACCCTGACGGAGGCGCTCGCCCTGCACGCGAAGGTGATCGGCACCGCCGGCGCCTCCAGCGGCAAGGCCAACCGCAAGGAAACCGTCTCGGACTGGATGCAGATGGAGAAGGACCGCGGCATCTCCATCAGCTCGGCGGCCCTGCAGTTTTCCTACCGGGACACCGTCATCAACCTGCTGGACACCCCCGGCCACGCCGACTTCTCCGAGGACACCTACCGTGTGCTGGCGGCCGTGGACTGCGCCGTAATGCTCGTGGACGCCGCCAAGGGCCTGGAGACGCAGACCATGAAGCTGTTCGAGGTCTGCAAACAGCGCAACCTGCCCATCATCACCGTCATCAACAAGTGGGACCGGCCCGGCCTGGACGCCCTGGCCCTGATGGATGAAATCACCGAGCGGACCGGCCTGCAGCCCATGCCGCTCACCTGGGCCGTAGGCATTTCCGGCGACTTCCGCGGCGTCTGGGACCTCCGCAACGACCGATTCGCCCGCTTCCAGCGCAACAACGCCGGCGCGCAGATCGCCATCACCGAGTACTTCAGCCCCGAGGAAGCCGCCGCGGACCAGGGCAGCAACTGGTCCGACGCGGTGGACGAGGCCGGGCTGGTCATCGAGTCCAACCTGGAGTTCGATACCGAGGCGTTCCACGCCGGCCGGGCCACCCCCATCCTGTTCAGCTCCGCCGCCCTGAACTTCGGTGTCAAGGAACTGCTGGACGCCCTGGTGGACTTCGCCCCGCCTGCAGCACCCCGCCCGGACGTGGACGGCACCCCTCGCCCGGTGGAGGCGCCCTTCTCCGGCTTTGTCTTCAAAGTCCAGGCCGGCATGAACAAGGCCCACCGCGACCACGTCGCCTTCATTCGCGTCTGCTCCGGAGTGTTCGAACGCGGCATGGTGGTCACCCAGACCCGCACCGGCAAATCCTTCGCCACCAAGTACGCCCAGCAGGTGTTTGGCCGCGAACGCGAAGTCATCGACGAGGCCTACCCCGGCGACGTCGTCGGGCTGGTCAACGCCTCCTCCCTGCGCGTGGGCGACAGCCTCTTCCTTGAAGAACCGGTCGAATTCCCGGCCATTCCGCTGTTCGCACCGGAGCATTTCCAGGTGGCCCGCTCCAAGGACCCGAGCAAGTTCAAGCAGTTCCGCCGCGGTATCGAGCAGCTCGAGCACGAGGGCGTCATCCAGCTGCTCCGCTCCGACCTCCGCGGTGACCAGGCGCCGGTGCTCGCCGCCGTCGGACCCATGCAGTTCGAGGTGGTGGAGGACCGCATGGCGCACGACTTCAGCGCCCCCATGCGCCTGGAGCGACTGTCCTACTCCCTCGCCAGGATTACGACGGCGGACGCGATGCCTGCGCTGGCGAACGTGCCGGGCGCTGAGGTTCTTTTGCGGTCCGACGGCGAATACCTCGCCCTCTTCACCGACGTATGGGCGCTGCGCCGGATCGAAAAGAACCACCCCGACCTCACCCTGGTGCCCATCGGCACCCACAACCCCGCGAAGTAGGGCATCTTGAACGCATCGCAGCCCCGTGCCGTGGTCACCGGCTCCGGCACCATCAACCCGGTGGGTTCCACCGTTCCCGAAACCTGGGCCGGACTCATCTCCGGGACCTCCGGGATCGCCGCGCTGGATGAGGACTGGGCGGAGCACCTTCCGGTCAGGATCGCCGGCCGGGTCACCGCGGACCTTTCGAAGCGGCTCAGCACGCGCGAGATGAAGCGGATGGACCGCTGCGGCCAGCTCGCGTTGATCGCCGCCCGCGAGGCGTGGGCGCAGGCCGGTGCGCCCGAGGTCGATCCGGAGCGGTTCGCTGTGGTCATCGGTTCCGCGTACGGCGGCCTGGGTTCCACCATCGAGCAGGACCGCGTGCTCGCTGCCTCGGGCCCGCGCAAGGTCTCGCCGCACACACTGACCCGCCTGATGGTCAACGGCCCCGCCGCCTGGGTGTCCATCGACCTCGGCGCCAAGGGCGGCGCCCGGACCCCTGTCAGCGCCTGCGCCTCCGGGGCAGAGGCGATTGTCCAGGGAGCGGAGATGATCCGCTCGGGTGCGGCCGACGTCGTGATTGCCGGCGGCGTGGATGCGTCCGTGAACGACCTGGTGATCACCGGGTTTTCCCAGATCCGCGCGCTGTCGGGCCGCTCCGATGAGCCCGCGCGGGCGTCACGGCCGTTCGACGGCGACCGCGACGGTTTCGTGCTGGCAGAAGGGGCAGGGATCGTGGTGCTCGAGAGCGAGGCCCATGCACGTGCCCGGGGAGCCGCCGTCCTGGGTGCCGTGGCAGGAGGTGCGGTGACTTCCGACGCGAATGACATCGTCGCCGCCGACCCCGTGATGCAGCGCCGCGTCATGCAGAAGGCACTGGATTCTGCCGGCCTGCAACCGGCTGACATTGGCTTCATCCACGCCCATGCCACCTCCACGCCGGTGGGGGACCGGCTGGAGGGGCTGGCGATCAACGCCATCTTCGGACCCGACGTGCCGGTCACCTCCACCAAGGGCCACACCGGCCACCTGCTGGGCGGCGCCGGGGCGCTGGCAGCAGTTGTGGTCCTCGAAGCGCTCCGCGAGGGCCGGCTGCCGGGCACGCTGAACCTGCAGGCGCAGGACACCGAAGTGGAACTCAACGTCGTGGCGGAACACGCCCGGGCCCTGTCTGCGGACAGCCCGCGCACCGGCCTGGTGAACGCGTTCGGCTTCGGCGGGCACAGCGTCGCCCTGGTGGTCACCGGCGGATAGCAGCCGGTTATCCGTTAGGCGCCCACCAGGTCGCGGGTCCGGATAATGCGCAGGGCCACGGCCGCCGCGGCCACGGCAACTGCGCCCATGAGCAGGGCGCCTGCCGGGTCGAAGGCTTCGACGGGCATCGCTGAGGAGTGCCGGAACGGGCTGAGGTCCTGCAGCCACACCGGCAGCCCGAGCAGTTCCCCGAACTGCCCCAGCACCAGCGCCGCCGCCAGCGCACTCCACCCGACGGGGCCAGCCCACCGGGAGGCGAACGCGAACACCAGGACCGTCACCGCGGGAAAAACCAGAGCCGCCGGTATGTGGGCCAGGGCAGCCGCGAAGACCTCGCCGGGGCCGCTGCCCCCGGCCTGGGTGATGGTGAGCACGATGGCCGCTGCGGCTCCCGCTGCGGCGGCGACCGCCGCCGTCGTCATTGCTGCGACGGCGAGCGTTCCCGCAAGCCAGCGCGCGCGTGACGCCGGCACGGCAAGGAGCAGCTCGGCCCGGCCTTCCGCTTCTTCCGCCCGCAGCCGGAGCACAGCCTGGATCCCCGCGGCCCCGGCCAGGGTGCCGGCGATGCCGAGCATGGCAGTGGTGAAGAGGTCCACCACCGCGGCATTGCCGGGAACCAGCCGGCTCATCACTTCCAGCAGGGTCGGATTTGCGGCCAGGGCGTCACGGACTACCGGTCCCAGGCCGCCCGCTATGGCGCCGAGCACCCCGGTGGTGAAGCACCAGCTAGCCAGGCTTCCGCGCTGCAGCCGCCAGGCAAGGCCGGGCATCGTCGCCAGCGTTGCACCGGCCCGGGCGGGGCCGGAATCACTGGCCGGGATATAGCTCGCGCCCATATCCCGCCTGCTGCGGAGCGCCACCGCCGCCACTGCCAGGACCGCCGCGATGCCGCCGAGCACCAGCAGCGGAAGCAGATCGGTGTCAGTGAAGGGCCGGACGCGCTGCCCCCAGCCGATGGGCGACAACAGCGAAGGCCAGGCCGGGGCTACGTGCACCAGGGAGGGTCCGACCGTTCCCAGCGCATCGCCTGCGCCACGGACCACGTAGGCTGCACCCACCAGGGCCGCCGCTGTGCCGTTGGCGGTGCGGGCGGACGGCATCACCTGTGCGACCAGCGCCGCGGCGGCCATAAAGAACAGACCCGCTGCCGCTACCGCCAAACCGGCGAGGAACGAACCCGTAGCCGGAAGGCCGGCGGCTATGAATCCGCCGGCAACGGCCAGGACCAGGAAAGCGTTGGCTCCGGTTCCCAGCAGGAGGGTGGCCTGCAGGGGCGCTATGCGGGCCACGGCCGTTGAACCGAGAAGCTCCAGCCGGCCTTGGTCTTCGTCGGCCCGGCTGTGCCGGATCACCAGGAATGATCCCATCAGCCCGGCCAGGACGGCCGTGAAGGAGTAGCCCTGGAAGATTGTCACCGCCCCGGAACTGATTCCGTCCGGGAGCCCCCGCAGGAACAGGAACGCCGGGCTGGCTGCCGCGAGGGCCATCAGGGCCGTACGGTCACTGTCCTCCGCGAACTGTGTGGTGATGGCGACGGCGGCGGCATACCCCAGCCCCGCGATGCCCAGGATCCACGCAGTGAGGATTCCCCGGTCCCTGCGTGCCTGGAGCAGTACCAGGCGCAGCACCGGCGCCATCACCGCACCGTGCTTTGCTCTGCAGGGGGCTGTTGGCCGTAGTGGCGCAGGAACAACTCCTCCAGGGAAGGCGGGGCAGCGGTAATGCCGGTAATTCCTGCGGCGGCCAGCGATTCCATGACATGCCCAAGGTGGGCCGGATCAGCGTCAAACTCGACGGCGTCCCCGTCCGTCCTGAGGTCGTAGACGCCCTGCCATGAGGAGACCGCTTCCGCAGGTGTGGAGGCGATGATCCGGAAGCGTGTCCGGGTGAGGTGGCGGAGCTCGGCGAGGGTCCCCGACTCAACGGCGGCTCCCGCACGGATGATGGTGACCCTGTCACAGAGCTGCTCCACTTCGGCCAGGATGTGGCTGGACAGCAGCACCGTGGCTCCCTCCGCGGTGACCCGCCGGACGTGCCGGCGGAACACGGCGTCCATCACAGGATCCAGTCCTGAGCTTGGCTCGTCCAGCAGGTAGAGCTTGGCCGGGCGGGAAAAGGCGGCGATCAGGGCGGTCTTCTGCCTGTTCCCCCGGGAGTAGGTCCTGGCCCTTTTGCGCGGATCGAAGTCGAACTCCTCGATGAGCTGCCGGCGCAGGGCCTGGTCTGCGCCGCCCCGGAGGCCGGTGAGCAGGTCGATGACCTCGCCGCCGGTCAGGTTGGGCCACAGGGTCACGTCGCCGGGGACGTACGCCACGTCACGGTGCGCCTTGACGGGCTCGGCCCAGGGATCGATGCCGAAAACCCGCACGGTTCCGGACGTGGGCCGGATCAGGCCCAGGAGGACCCTTAACGTGGTGGACTTTCCGGCGCCGTTGGGGCCGAGGAATCCGTGCACTTCGCCCTGCGTCACCGTCAGGTCGAGACCCGCCAGGGCAGTAGTCCGACCGAAGTCCTTCACAAGGCGGGAGGTATGCACGACGGGTGCTTGATCTGTACGCATGGCCGGGTCCGTTCAGGGTCGTCGCTCACGCATATGGCGGACGCAATCTGCGTGCCGCAGGCCTGCGTACCTGCGGGCCGACCAGGCTTCCCGGCTCTCCGTGTCCACATCATACAAGCGCCGTAATCCCCGTGGAAGAGGCTGCCGCCACCCCGGCTAAAGGTCCCTACGACCGGCCATCCGCCACCAGCGCGTCGAGGATCGGGACCTGGCCCTTGACCAGCTTCAGGCGGGCGTCCTGCTCGGGGAACCACCGGGCGTCGTCAATTTCCGGGAAGTCCTGGATCCGGCCGGAACCCTTGGGCCATTCGAGGGGGAACGTATTGCTGCGGATCGCCTCCGGGTCAAACGCTGCCTCGGCGGCGAATACGGTAATCACTTTGCCCGACGGTTGGCGGAAGTCGCCGAGGTGGGTGTATCCGGCGGCGGGAGCGGGAGTTCCCATCTCCTCCTGGAACTCGCGCAGTGCGGCAGCGAGCGGATCTTCGCCTACCGCGTACTCGCCCTTGGGAAGCGACCATGCGCGCTCATCCTTGTGGGCCCAGAACGGCCCGCCCATGTGCGCGATCCACACTTCAAGCACGGCGTCGGTTCGACGCCGGTACAGCAGGATTCCGGCACTTCGGACAGGCATTCCGGCCCCTTCCTGGTTCCGGCGACGAATTCAGGCCGGACGACTTCAAAATGGCCGCAGAAGTTAACCTGCAGTTCACAGCCCTGCTCTAGGGTAATCCTTCAGGCACTTAGCTCGAAGGGACACCCGTCATGGCCAATATTGCTGAGGTTTTGGGACGGCTGACGCCGGAAGAACTGGATGAACTCCGGGGCCTGGGGCCGCAGGGCCACTTGCCCCGCCACCTGGTTGACGCGCTGGACCGGGCAGCCGGCGGACCGGGGTCGGGCCGCGGCTACTACGTGCCCACCGGAAACGTCACCAGCACCGGCGCCCCGCTGCTGGTCCTCCGCAGCGACGTGTCCGGGTGGCTGTTTACGTCCCACCTCGACGACCCGGATCCGCGTCCCATCGCCTAACCGATGAGCAAACTCAGGGCCTCCGTCAGGTGCTCCACTTCCCGGACGGAAAACCCTGCCGGGATTGGCCCCGGACCCGTGTGGCTGGCCGGAACCACGGCGTGGGTGAAACCAAGCCGGTGCGCTTCCTGGATCCGCTGGTTGATGCCGGGCACCGGCCGCACCTCCCCGGCAAGCCCCACCTCGCCGAAAGCGATCAGGCGGACCGGCAGCGGTTTCCGGGCTTTCGCCGAGGCCACCGCCAGGGCAACGGCGAGGTCCGTCGCAGGCTCGCTGAGCTTCACTCCCCCCACGGTGGCCACGTAGGAATCGTCCTTGTGCAGCAGGGTCCCGGCCCGCTGCTGGAGCACGGCCAGCAGCATGGACACCCGCGAGCTGTCCAGGCCACTGGTGGCACGGCGGGGCTGCGAGTTGGGGCTTTCGGCCAGGAGGGACTGCACCTCTGCCAGCAGGGGTCTCCGGCCTTCCATGGTCACCGTGATGCACGTGCCGGAAACCGGGTCTTTGGTGCGGCTGACAAACAGCCCGCTGGGGTCCGCCAGCCCTTCGATGCCGTTCTCGTTCAGGTCGAAGCAGCCAACGTCATCGGTTGGCCCGTAGCGGTTTTTCACGGCGCGCAGCAGCCGCAGCCGGGAGTGCCTTTCGCCCTCGAACTGGCACACCACGTCCACCAGGTGCTCCAGCAGGCGCGGGCCCGCGATGGAGCCGTCCTTGGTCACGTGGCCCACCAGCAGTGTCGTCATGTTCCGGCGCTTGGCCGCGGCGATGATGGAGGCGGCCACTTCGCGCACCTGCGAGACGCCGCCGGCGCTGCCGTCCACATCCGCGCTGCTGAGGGTCTGGACGGAGTCGACGATGAGGAGCCGCGGCTCCACCTTCTCCACCTGTCCCAGCGCCTGGCCGAGGTCCGTTTCCGCGGAGAGGTAGAGGGATTCGGCGACGGCGTCGATCCGCTCGGCACGAAGCTTCACCTGCGCGGCGGATTCTTCGCCCGTGACGTAGAGAACGTCCTGCGCGGTGCGTGCGAACTTCGCGGCGACATCAAGCAGCAGCGTCGATTTTCCGACGCCGGGCTCGCCCGCCAGCAGGATTACGGCACCGGGCACCAGTCCGCCGCCGAGGACGCGGTCCAGTTCGTCCACGCCCGTGGGCAGGAAAGCCGCCGTAGTGGCGTCCACCTCGGCGATGCGGCGGGCCGGCTCCGCAACGGTGGCGGCCGCCGTCGTACGCGCTACGGCGATGCCTGTTTCCTCCACGGTGCCCCACGCCTGGCACTCGCCGCAGCGGCCCACCCACTTGACCGTGGTCCAGCCGCATTCAGCGCATTTGTAGGCGGGCGCTTTAGCGGCCCGGGAAGTCTTCGTTGCCATGCGTTCCACCCTAGCGGCGGCCACCGACAACGAACTGCCTGGCTCCAAACGACCCAACCCAAGAGAGACGTTGCGCGTGACCTGAATCACCGCTATAGTTCAACGTCGAAGGCAATTTCGCCTACAGGATTGTTACTCGTAAGAGGCAAGACCTGAGAAGCACAGCACGTGCGTCTCGGGTCTTTTTTTGTGCCCAAAAATAGACAGAGAGGTCTGACATGGCAACTGTGGACTACCGGTCACTGGCCGGCGACATCGTGGCGGGGGTTGGCGGCGAAAGCAACATTGCCGGCGCCACCCACTGCGCCACCCGACTCCGGCTCAAGCTGCGCGACGAGGCAAAGGCAGACACCGCAGCCGTGGAAAAGCTGCCCGGAGTGATCACCGTGATGAAGGCCGGCGGCCAATATCAGGTCGTGATCGGAGATAACGTTCCTACGGTCTACGCTGAGCTTGGCAGGATCACCAAAGTCACGGACGGCACCCCCGCCGAAGCGGAGACGGCGCCGCAAGGCAACCTCTTCAACCGCTTCATCGACCTCATCTCGTCCATCTTCTCGCCAGTCATCTGGCCGCTGGCGGCGGCGGGCCTGCTCAAGGCGTTCCTCAGCCTGGCCACCCAGCTGGGCTGGCTGGCACCGGAATCCCAAACCAACGTGATCCTGGCAGCCACCGCTGACGCCCTCTTCTACTTCCTGCCGGTGTTCCTGGCTGTCACGGCTGCCAAACGGTTCAAGACCAACCAGTTCACGTCCATGGCCATCGCTGCAGCCCTGGTCTACCCAAGCATCGTGGCGTTGGCCGGCGCGGGCGCACCGGTCAGCTTCGCCGGCATTCCGGTGGTGATGATGAACTACACCAGTTCGGTGCTGCCTATCATCGTGGCCGTATGGCTGCAGGGTTACCTTGAGCGCTTCCTGACAGGTGTCCTTCCGTCAGCCATCCGGAACTTCACCACGCCGCTGCTCACGCTCCTGGTCATGGTTCCACTGGTCCTGATGACGGTGGGCCCAGTCACCACCTTTGCCGCACAGGGCCTTTCCGCCGGGATCAACGCCGCCTTCACCTACGTGCCCTGGCTCGCCGGCGCCATCATGGGCGGCTTCTGGCAGGTTTTCGTCCTCTTCGGACTGCACTGGGGTCTGGTCCCCGGCATGCTCAGTGAAATGTCCACGCAGGGCTACTCGCTCATGATGGGCCCGCTGCTAGCGGCAGTCCTCGGCCAGGCCGCGGCCACCCTTGCCGTCATGCTCCGCACCCGCAACAAGGCCCGCCGTACCGTGGCGGGACCTGCAGCACTCTCCGGCTTCCTCGCCGGCATCACCGAACCGGCCATCTACGGCGTCAACCTGCCGCTGAAGAAGCCGTTCTACTTCGGCATTGCGGGCGGCATCGTCGGTGGCGCCATCGCGGCGGTCGGCGGCAGCGGCGCCAGCTCCTTCGTATTCCCGTCACTCCTTGGCCTGCCGGCTTTCAGCACCGTGGGCAACTTCAGCCTCCAGCTGCTGGGCACCGGCCTCGCCGTCGCCATTGCCTTCACCCTCACCTTCTTCTTCGGCCCGCGTGAGCTGGAAGCCGCGGACGCCGGCGCGCCCCTTCCCGGGTCCGCCGCGGACCCGCTGGAGGCAGGTTCGCCCGTCCCGGTTCAGCCGGCCACCGGCGCGGCCGGACCCGCCGCGTCCGCCGGTACGGCCGGCACCGTGGAGCTCCTGGCTCCCGTGTCCGGTCAGGCTGTGGCACTGGCGGAGGTCCAGGACAAAGTGTTCTCCTCCGGCGCCATGGGCAGTGGCCTGGGCATCGTCCCTGCGGACGGCCGCATCTGTTCACCCGTCACCGGAACCATCAAGGCCGCCATGAAGACCGGCCACGCCTTCGGCATCAAATCCGACGATGGCGTGGAGGTCCTGGTCCACATCGGAATCGATACCGTGCAACTACAGGGGCGTGGCTTCGAAGCAGCCGTGGTCCGCGGCGACCAGGTCCGGGCGGGCGACCTTCTCGCCGTCGTGGACCTGGACCTGGTGGCCGAAGCCGGCTATGACACCACCACCCTGGTGATGGTCACCAACACCGCTCAACTTGCCAGCGTGACACCCGTGGATGGTTCGTCACTGCCCGGCGGCACCCTGGCGCAGGGCCAGGCCGCCATCAGCGTGCGGCCCTGATGCCGCCACATCCAGCCAATCCCGACTGACAAAGGAAAAACTGTGACCACCACTTTCCCTGACGGATTCCTGTGGGGCGGCGCCACTGCCGCCAACCAGCTCGAAGGCGCCTACGACGAGGGCGGCAAGGGCCTGTCGATCCAGGACGTGATGCCCAAGGGCATCACGGAGGCCCCCACCGAGGGGCCGACGCCGGACAACCTCAAGCAGGTGGCGATCGATTTTTACCACCGCTATGCGGAGGACATCGCACTCTTCGCCGAGATGGGGTTCAAAGTGTTCCGGTTCTCCATTGCCTGGAGCCGCATCTTCCCCCTCGGCGATGAGGAAACCCCCAACGCCGAAGGCCTGGCCTTCTACTCCCGTGTGCTGGACGAGCTGGAGAAGCACGGCATCGAACCGCTGGTGACCATCAGCCACTACGAGACCCCGCTGCACCTGGCGCGGAAGTACGACGGCTGGACCAACCGCGAACTGATCGGCTTCTACGAACGCTACTGCCGCACCCTGTTTGAGCACTTCGGCGGCCGCGTGAAGTACTGGCTCACGTTCAACGAGATCAACTCGGTGATCCATGAACCGTTCCTCTCCGGCGGGATCCCCACACCGAAGGACCAGCTCACCAAGCAGGACCTCTACCAGGCGATCCACCACGAGCTGGTGGCGTCGGCCCGGGCGACCAGACTGGCCCACGAGCTCATGCCCGGCGCGCAGGTGGGCTGCATGATCATCGCCTTGCCGGTCTACCCGCTCACCCCGGATCCCGCCGACGTTGTGGCTGCCATGCACACAGCCCAGGACAGCTACGCGTTCGGCGACATCCACTGCCGCGGCGAGTACCCGGGCTACCTGCTGCGCTACTTCCGGGACAACGGCATCGAACTGGAGATCACCGCGCAGGACCGCGAAGACCTCAAAAACACCGTGGACTTCGTCTCCTTCAGTTACTACATGAGCATCTGCGAAACTGCTGACCCCGCCAGGAAGGGCAAGGGTCCCGGCAACATTATGGGCGGAGTGCCCAACCCCACGCTCAAGGCCTCCGAATGGGGCTGGCAGATCGATCCGCAGGGTCTGCGCGTGGCCCTGAACGACTACTGGGACCGCTGGCAGAAGCCGCTGTTCATCGTGGAGAACGGCATGGGCGCCAAAGACCAGCTTGTGGAGGTGGACGGGACGAAAACGGTGGTTGACGACTACCGGATCGCCTACCTCAACGACCATCTTGTGCAAGCGCGCGAGGCGGTGGCCGACGGCGTCCGGCTGATGGGCTACACCTCCTGGGGCTGCATCGATGTGGTGAGTGCTTCGACGGCCCAGATGAGCAAGCGCTACGGCTTCATCTACGTGGACCGCAACGATGACGGCACCGGCACCCTTGCCCGCTACCCCAAAAAGTCCTACGGATGGTACAAGGAAGTCATTGCCACCAATGGCGCCAGCCTGAACTAGCAGCACCCGGCAGCGCACGACGACGGCTGCCGGGTTACGAACGAAAGGAGGACGGCGTGGAGGTGCTTCGCGTCTTTAATAACAACGTCGTCCTCGCCCGGGACGCGGACGGCAGGGGAGAGGTCATCCTCACCGGCCGCGGCCTGGGTTTCCAGGCGAAGCCCGGTCAGCAGGTTGACCAGGCCAAGGTGGTTCGGGTCTTCGTCCCGGAAGACGGCCGCAACGCGGACAACTTCGGTGCGCTGGTGGCCGCCATCCCGCCGGAACACCTGATGCTCGCGGACCAGGCACTCGAGATTGCCCGCGGCGGCATGGCGGGGCCGTTGAACTCCACCACCGTCGTGGCGCTCGCGGACCACCTCAGCTTCGCCATCAAGCGGCTGCGCCAGGGCCTGGTGATCGAATACCCCCTCCGCGCCGAGGTGGCCCATCTCTATCCGGACGAGCTGCGGATGGCCCAGAAAATTGTGGATTTCGTCAACAGCAGGCTTGAGGAGCCGCTGCCCCGCGATGAGGCGGTGGCGGTTGCCCTGCACCTGGTCAATGCCGGTTTTGCCAGCGGAGACCTGTCCTACACGTACCAGATGACCGGGGTGTTCGCGCAGCTGTTCGAGGTCCTGGAACAGGCCTATGGGCGGGCGTTCGACCGGGAAACCGTGAATGCCGCCCGGTTCATCACCCACCTGAGGTACTTCTTCGTCCGTGCCCACACCGGCAGGCAGCTGGCCGAAGGTGCCACCGGCCTGGGATCCGCCATCCGTACCGCCTACCCCGACGCCTACGGAACGGCACTGAAGCTGCAGGCTGTGCTGGAGTTGCGGCTGGGCCAACCCCTCACCGAGGACGAAGTCACCTACCTGACCCTGCACGTGGCACGTATGGCCGATGACCTGAGGCTCCAGCAGGCAGCCGAAACCCAGGGCTGAGGCCGCTCACAGCGCCGGCAGCACGTCCCGCGCTTCCTGCGCGTCCATCCCCGTGGCCTCCAGGAGGTCCACCATCAAGGGGCGGTACAGCATCACCACGGTCTCGCCCTCCAACCGCTCCACCTCAAGCAGCTTGGGGTGCAGCCGCAGGGCGATTTCGCTGAGCTCCTGCCGGGCGGTGCGCAGGTGGGCGCGCCGGACGCCGTCGTGCGTTTCCGCAAGGCCCAGCGAGAGCTCGTCAATCGCGGCAGCGGTGTCCTGCAGCACCTCCGCGATGTTCTCCGTGGCCGCATCGGTGAGCGCGGCATGATTGATGGCGCTGGTGAGGCGGCGGGCAAAAACGCGGCTGTTGCGCAGTGCAAGGTCAATGAAATCGAGCGACCCGGCGAGCCGTTCCAGCTCGTCCCGGTGCCGCCGGTAGGCGGGCGCCAGGGTGGCCACCTCGCCGGAAGCCCGCAGCGACTGGCGCATCGCGTCCACCAAGGGCTGGCAGTTCCGGCCGCGGATCAGCGCGTGCCACGCCTGCGTGGAGTCGCTGTTGATCAGGGCCGTGCTGCATTCGCGCAGCACCTCCGCCAGCTCGTGGAGCAGCTTCCGGACATCCCTGCGGGGCTCGCGCCGCGGATCCTTCGGGATCAGGATGGTCACCAGCAGGGCGAACAGCCCGCCCACCACGGCGTCGAGACTGCGCGTGAAGGGGCCGCCGTCGGGCGCCGGCAGCAGCACCACCAGCAGGGACTGCAGCCCCAGCTGGGTGGTGAAGATCGTGCCGCTGTCCAGGAAACGGGCCAGCAGGATGGAGAAGAGAAGTACGACGGCGGCCTGCCAGATTCCGCTGCCCAGCCAGTGGAGCAGCAAGTCACCTACGGCGATGCCAATGGTGCAGCCCAGGCCCACCTCCACGACACGCCGAAGCCGCGGTTCGCGGGAGAATCCGAGGGCGATCAGCGAGGAAGTGGCGGCGAAGAGGGGTCCCGAGTGCCCGAGTACATACTCGGCAAAGGCATACGCTCCCACGGCGCAAACGGTCATCTGCACGGCAGGCACAAGGGAATTCCGGCTTCGGATCAGCCCAGTCTGGACACGGCCGCGCAGGAACCGCCTGCCTGCTGAGAGTCCTGCGGAGGGCGCCATGGGGCCCAGTCTATTTCGTGGCCGCCTTTAGGGCCTGAAATGTGATCTGCGCAACGGCGACCCGGTATTTGTAAACTAATGTGGTCTGCGCGTTCACCTTCCGTTCATCTTGGACGGCCAATCCCGTTACCTGGGGCCCATAAGTTTCTTCGAGGTACAAAACGTACGCATCGCGCAACAGGGCCCCTCCAGCCCTGTCCCGCACCTGAATAACCCTGGAAGGGGTACATCTGTGAAGGCACTCCGCTTCGGCCGCCACGCGGCTATCGCTGTTATCGCAGCCGGCGCACTCGCGCTTACGGCATGCGGTTCAGACAACGCTACGGGCACCGCTCCCGCAGACCAGGCGTCCGGCGGCGCTAAGGTCACCGGTACCCTCACCGGCATCGGTTCATCCGCCCAGGGCGCAGCCATGGACGCCTGGAAGACCGAGTTCGCGGCCGCCAACCCCGGCGCAACCGTACAGTACTCCCCGGACGGTTCCGGCGCCGGCCGCAAGGCCATCCTGGACGGCTCCGCCCAGTTCGCAGGCTCCGACGCCTACCTGAAGGACGAAGAGCTCGAGGACTCCAAGAAGGTCTGCGGTCCTGAAGGCGCGCTGAACATTCCGGTATACGTTTCCCCGATCGCCATCGCGTACAACCTGCCGGAGGTCAAGGAACTCAAGCTTGACGCCGCTACGGCTGCCAAGATCTTCCGCGGCGAAATCGCCAAGTGGAACGACCCCGCGATTGCAGCGCTGAACGAGGGCACCACCCTGCCCGACCTCAAGATCACCGCAGTGCACCGTTCCGACGATTCCGGAACCACCAAGAACTTCACCGAGTACCTGGCTGCCGCTGCCCCCGAGGCATGGACCGACAAGGCCGACGGCGAATGGCCGGCAAGCCTGAAGGGTGAGAACGCCAAGGGAACCTCCGGTGTGGTCAAAGCCGTCACCGACACCCCCGGCGCCGTAACTTATGCTGACGACTCCGCCGTGAGCGGCAAGCTCGGCGTGGCCCAGATCAAGGTGGGCGAGTCCTTCACCACCATCTCCGCCGAGGCCGCCGCCAAGGCCGTCGACGCCGGCAAGCCCGTGGAAGGCCGTTCCGAGAACGACATGTCCATCAAGCTGGACCGCAAGACCACCATCGAGGGTGCCTACCCGATCGTTCTGGTCTCCTTCCACGTGGTGTGCTCCACCTACGCAGACCAGGAAACCGTTGACCTCGTCAAGGCCTTCGAGAACTACGTAGTGTCCGAGGAAGGCCAGCAGGCCGCCGCGGATTCCGCGAAGTCGGCTCCGATTTCCGCCGAGCTGGCCGAGAAGGCTGTCAAGGCCATCGAGTCCATCAAGGTAAAGTCCTAATTACCGCACCAAAACCGGGTTCCCCGCACAGCCGTGAGGCAGTGCGGGGAACTTGGCATTGAAGCCGCACCCCCAGTTTCAGTACCTCCACGATCGAAGGGCCGTCGAATGACCGCCACAACCCTGACCAGCACCCAGGGCGCCGGCCGCGCCGGGGACAAAGTATTTTCGGGCGCCGCCCTGGCCGCGGGCTGCCTCATCCTCGCCGTCCTCTTCGGCGTCGCCCTCTTCCTGGTGGTCCAGGCCATCCCTGCCCTGACTGCCCCCGCCGAAGAGATCGGCGGCGGTGAAGGATTCTTCGCCTACATCTGGCCCATCGTCATCGGCACGCTGATCGCCGCGGTGATTGCCCTTGTCATCGCCACCCCGATCGCCATTGGTGTCGCCCTCTTCATCTCGCACTTTGCCCCCCGCGGCCTCGCCGCGGGCCTGGGCTACGTGATTGACCTGCTGGCCGCGATTCCCTCCGTGATCTACGGCGCCTGGGGCGCGGCGTTCCTGGCCAAGGAAATTTCCCCCGCCTACAACTGGCTGGCCGCGAACATGGGCTGGCTGCCTATCTTCCAGGGACCGGCATCCGCCACCGGCAAGACGATCCTCACCGCCGGCATCGTGCTGTCCGTCATGGTGCTCCCCATCATCACTTCCCTGTCCCGTGAAATCTTCCTGCAGACCCCCAAGCTGCACGAAGAGGCCGCCCTGGCGCTCGGCGCCACCCGCTGGGAAATGATCAAGATGTCTGTTCTTCCGTTCGCCCGTCCCGGCATCATCAGCGCCGTCATGCTCGGCCTGGGCCGCGCGCTGGGTGAAACGATGGCCGTGGCGCTGGTGCTCTCCTCCGGTGCCCTCACCGCCAGCCTCATCCAGTCCGGTAACCAGACCATTGCCGCGGAAATCGCACTGAACTTCCCGGAAGCGAGCGGACTGAAGGTAAGCACCCTCATCGCCGCCGGCCTGGTCCTGTTCATCATCACCCTGGCCGTGAACATGGTCGCCCGCTGGATCATCAGCCGGCACAAAGAATTCTCGGGAGCCAACTAAATGACCTCCACGCTTACCCCCCTGCGCAGCAAGCGCTCCGCCCTGACCAAGGGCCAACTGCCCAAGTATGCTCCCTACGCGGTGCTGGCCGGCGCGCTTATTGCCGGTGCAGCCATCATGGCCCTGATCGGGTTCAATGTCTTCGGCTGGGGCATCGTCTCGGCCATCCTGTTCGCCGTGGGGCTCGTGTCCTGGAGCGCAGCGGTGGAAGGACCCCGGAAGGCCAAGGACAAGCTGGCCACCTGCCTCGTGGTGGGCTCCTTCCTGGTTGCGCTGCTTCCGCTGGTCTCCGTGGTTTGGACGGTCCTGGTCAACGGCATCCCGGGCCTCGTGACCCCCGGCTTCCTGACCAACTCCATGAACGGCGTCACCGGCGTCTACGACAACAAGGCCGTGGAGAACGGGACCCCGGTTCTGGGGGGCATCTACCACGCGCTCCTGGGCACTGTGCAGATCACCCTCCTGGCCACCGTGATCTCCGTTCCGGTGGGCCTGCTGACCGCCATCTACCTGGTCGAATACGGCAACGAGGGCCGGTTGGCCCGGGCCATCACGTTCTTCGTGGACGTCATGACCGGCATCCCGTCCATCGTGGCCGGTCTCTTCGCCGCCGCCTTCTTCTTCGCGGTGGTGGGGCCGGGGACCAAGACCGGCGCGGTAGCCGCCGTTGCGCTTTCCGTCCTGATGATCCCCGTTGTGGTGCGTTCCAGCGAGGAAATGCTCAAGATCGTCCCGAACGAGCTGCGTGAGGCCGCCTACGCCCTGGGCGTGCGGAAGTGGCGGACCATCCTTAAGGTCGTTATTCCGACGGCGATCTCCGGTATCGCTTCCGGCGTCACCCTGGCCATCGCCCGCGTCATCGGCGAAACGGCGCCCATCCTGGTCACCGCCGGATTCGCCACCAGCATTAACAACAACGTGTTCGGCGGATGGATGGCTTCCCTGCCCACCTTTATCTACACCCAGATCCTCAATCCCACGTCACCGGCCAACCCGGACCCGTCCAACCAGCGTGCGTGGGGGGCGGCCCTGGTGCTGATCATCCTGGTGATGGTCCTGAACCTCGGCGCAAGGCTGATCGCCCGGGTGTTCGCGCCGAAGATCGGCCGCTGACCAGCCCTTCCGCTCCGTTCCCCGGACGCCGGCCCTTCCACTCTTCCGGGCCGGATCCTAGACTTCAATTCATACCCAGTTAGTGAAGGAACACCATGTCTAAGCGCATCGACGTCAAGGACCTGAACGTGTACTACGGCGACTTCCTTGCCGTGGAAGACGTGACCATCAACATCGAGGCCAAGTCGGTGACCGCCTTCATCGGCCCGTCCGGCTGCGGCAAGTCCACCTTCCTGCGGACCCTGAACCGCATGCACGAGGTCATCCCCGGCGCCCGCGTGGAAGGCGACGTCCTGCTGGACGGCGACAACCTCTATGGGCCCGGCGTTGACCCGGTGACGGTGCGTTCGCAGATCGGCATGGTGTTCCAGCGCCCCAACCCGTTCCCCACCATGTCCATCCGGGACAACGTCCTGGCCGGCGTGAAACTGAACAACAAGAAGATCTCCAAGGGCGAGGCCGACGTCCTGGTGGAGCGCTCACTCAAGGGTGCCAACCTGTGGAACGAGGTCAAGGACCGGCTGGAGAAGCCCGGCTCCGGCCTGTCCGGCGGCCAGCAGCAGCGCCTCTGCATCGCGCGGGCCATCGCCGTGGAGCCGCAGGTCATCCTGATGGACGAACCCTGCTCCGCGCTGGACCCCATCTCCACCCTTGCCATTGAGGACCTCATCAATGAGCTCAAGGACCAGTACACCGTTGTCATTGTGACGCACAACATGCAGCAGGCGGCGCGCGTTTCGGACCGCACCGCGTTCTTCAACATTGCCGGCACCGGCAAGCCCGGCAAGCTGATCGAGGTGGGGGACACGCACACCATCTTCAGCAACCCCACCCAGAAGGCCACCGAGGACTACGTCTCCGGCCGCTTCGGATAAAGCTCTTCTGTCCCGGGAACGCTATCCCGGGACTTCGAGCTGGAAGCCGCAGTGGCAGCGCAGCACGCGGACCGGCAGTGACAGCGTGTTGAGCCCGCCGCCGGTCGCACTGCTCCGGTAGCAGAGCCGCTCGACCTCCAGTTCGGCCTCCTCCATCGGGAAACCGCAGTGCACGTAGTCGTCGCCGAACAGGATGACCCGCGCCATCCAGCGGACCTGGTGCAGGACGGCCGTCACGTCCGCAGCGTAGGCAGGATGCTCCTGGAACCGCTGGCAGTCGGCGCAGGTGTAGGACACGGTAACGAGTTCGCTGTTGCCTGTCTCCATCGCGGTGATCGCATGGATGGTGAGCCGGTGTTCGGTTCCGCAGGACTCGCACCGCAGAGCCCTGGGCAGTGGCAGGGGGTACCGGGGAACGGAGTGGGACAAAGCGCCGGCTCTTTTCCACGAAGTGCATGGGGGCCGCCGGTGGCTGCAGCGGCGCGGTTCCGGGCCCAGCACGCGGCCCGGACGCACGTTCCAGGCGTCACCGCCGCCGGAACGTACTTTTGAATGTACGTCACCGCCGCCCGGGTGTATAGGGTCTTACGGCAGGGGCGAGAGCGCCAGCGCCAGGATGAACGCCAGCATGGCAGCAGCCAGCGGCGTCAGCACCCAGAGCGCCACGATGCGGAACACGAGCTTCCGGTTGGTGACTGAAAAGTGCTGGTTTTCGCCCGCGCCGAGGGCCGCAGCGGTGACGGTATGGGTACTGGACAGTGGCCAGTGGAACACCACGGCCCCCAGAAGCAGCAGGAGCGCGCTGTGGATCTGCGCCACGGAGCCGCGCAGGGGGTCGATCCGGGTGATCTTGTAGCCCACCGTGTGGGAAATGCGCCAGCCGCCAAACAGTGTCCCCGCGCTGATGAGCACGGCGGTCAGGAGGGCCACCCAGGAGGGGATGCCGCCGCCGTCGTCATACCCCCCGGCGATCAGCGCCAGCAGCAGCACGGCGCTGATCCGCTGCCCGTCCTGCAGGCCGTGGCCGAAGGCCACCGCCCCCGCGGCAACCGCCTGGCTGCGGCGGAACCGCTGGTTGACCACGGACGGCTGCGTGTAGCGGGCGCTCCAGGTGGCGGGATAGACCAGCAGGAAGGCGCCGCTGTACGCAACCAGCGGTGACAGCAGCAGCGGCAGCACCACCTGCAGCAGCAGGGACTGGTCAACCCCGCGGACGCCTGGGCCGCCCACCACCAGGCTGGCCAGGGCTGCGCCGGCCAGCCCGCCTACCAATGCATGCGTGGAGGAGGTCGGGATGCCGCGCCACCACATCAGGATTCCCCACGCACAGGCGCTGGCCAGCCCCGCCGCGAGGATGGTAAGGCCGTCCGTTCCGCCGGGGAGGCTGATCCAGGTCCGGCTGATGGCCACGGCAAAGCCTGCACTCAGGAGGGCGCCGACGAAGTTGAAGAATCCCGCCAGCAGAACGGCCACGCTTGGGGTAAGGGCCCTGGTGCGGACGGCCAGTGCCACGGAAGTAGATGCGTCACGGAAGCCGTTCAAGAATGCGAATCCGGCAGCAAGCAGCACCACCGCGCCGAAGATGACCGGAGCCACCTCACGATTCCTTGACGATGATGCTGCCCACCTGGACGGCGACACGCCGCATGTCCTTGGTGACCTCCACCAGCTGGTTGGCGACGTCGCGGTTGCGGGAGTACTGCGCCCACTTCATGTCGTTGATCATGTCCGAGACCCACAGCCGGTGCGTCCGTTCGGCCCGTTTGGCGAGGCGGAGGATTTCGATCCAGTAGTCCTCGAGGTCGTCCAGGTTGTCCAGGCGGCGCATCGCGTCAACGGTGAGCTCGGCCTGCCGGCTGATGATCTCCAGCTGCTCGGCGGCGCGCTTGGGCAACCGGTCCAGCTTGTAGAGGCCCACCAGCTCTGCGGCGGCGTCCATCTTCTCCATGGCTTCGTTCAGGTAGCGGGACAGGGCGTACATATCCTCGCGGGGGAGCGGGTTCACGAAGCTGGTGCGCATGTGCGTTAGGAGGGCGAAGTTCAGTTCAGCCGACTTGGCCTCGTGGTTGTGCATGTCCTCCACGAGCCGGCCCTGCTCGGCTGCCGGTACGCCCAGGATCTCCGCGAGCGTGCCGGAGGCGAGCACAATCTGCTGTGCCATCTGGGAGAGAAGGTTCAGCCCGGCGGGCTCCTGGGGGAAAAGGCGCAGCTTCACGCGCTAACTCTACCGGCAGGGTATGAAAACGGGCGCAAAAATGGTGCCGAACCGGATACGCCTCTCGGCGGTAGGCCGCTCTAGGCGGCTAATTGTTGAAGCCCGGGGGTTTCGCGGTTCGGCACCAGTTTCAGTGTTCTACGATGCTTGGTCCAAGTCAATCTTGACAATCGGGGCATCCGGGGTGGCGCCAGGGTGCTAGTCCAGCTCGCCCAGGCGCCAGGCGTTGGCGGCGTGCTCCAGGTCCTCCGCGGTTTTCACCAGCTGGTGGGAGCTGCGGGTGAGCTTGCTGGCGTGGGCCTCATTGGCGTGCTCGGCACCGTCGGCGAGGGTCGCCTGGCCGAGCGCGACGACGCGGCAGAACGCGGCGGAACGTTCCAGCGCAACGTCGAACTCGCCGTCGAACGCGCCCGAAAGTATGGCGTCTGCCATGGCTGTCATCTCATCCGCCCCGGGCGGCTCCGCAGCACCGGCCACCACGTTGGAGACCTGCGCCGTGTCCTTGCCGGCGCGGAAGTACACCGAGATCCGCTCCGGGTCGCGGACGGTGGCGGCCCGCAGTGCGTACAGGCGCCACAGGGCTCCGGGCAGAGAGCGTGCGGGGCTCTCCGCCCACATCTCCGCGATCGCCTCCAGACCCTGTTCATCGGCGAGTTTCACCAGGCGCTCGGTGACCACCGGATCATCGCTGTCCCGGCCATGGCGGACCAGCGCCTGAGCGGCGAGGTGGGCGGCCTCGGAGATCCGTGCCGGATCCGCGCCGCCCGCGAAAGGCTCGAAATCAACCGGGGCAAAGGGCTTCGGCTTGTGGTGCCGGTTCGCGCCGCCATACGGACTGGATCCTGGTTCCTCGCTCATGCCCCCACGCTACTCCTGTGCCGCGGTGGAAATCGAGCATCCGGGGGCGCACCATGGAGGCGCTGCCGGGCGGGCGTCAGCGTACGACGGCGGCGCCCGGCCGGGTGCGAAGGCGGCGGGAGCATGCGTTAGAGTATTAAACGTCCAGAAATGGATTGGGCCGGGCGGCAGTGTTGCCCGGCAGGGGCCTTTAGCTCAGTTGGTAGAGCATCGGACTTTTAATCCGTGGGTCGTGGGTTCGAGCCCCACAGGGCCCACTCTTTCGGAGAGTGGACATGATCCCCGGTTTCCTGCTGCTGCAGGGAGCCGGGGATTGTGCGTTCCGGGGAGGGCAGTTCTGGTCCGCGCAACTCCCTCAAGCACGCGCTCCAGGCCGCGGGCCGCAGGTACGGCGAGGAAACGGGCGGCTGCGATCACGTCCATCGAAAGCCCGCCGGCGCTGCGGGAATGGAAGGTGAGGGCCGCCCGCGTCCCCTGCCACTCCCTGCAGCAGTCCAGCCGAAGCCGCACGGCCAGCGAACTGGCCAGTCCGGCGTCGTACATCTGTTCGGCGTACTGCGGCCAGCGCACGTCTCCGCTTCCTTGAAGCGCCCCCACGGGGTGGCCGCCCGCGAGCACCGCGCTCGCCGGCCCCTGATGCCTTGCGATTTCCCATTCCAGGAGGCGGGCCGCATCCGGGGAGGTACCGGACACCTGCGCCGGGCGGGTGGGCTGCAGGACTACGAGGCCGCAGTCCACGGGGATTCGGACGTTCGACGCCATCACCGCGGCGGCCGCGGCAGCCAGCCGCAGCAGCGATGCCGAGAGGCTTTCGACGCCGGTGATCGGTTCGAATTCGGCGACTGTGTCCAGGAGGAGGGGGCCGGCGACGGCTGGGGGAGAGGCCTCGGTCTCAAAGGCCTCCTCATCGCCGGCCCCGCTTAGTACCCGGGGCCGGTGCCCAGGGAAACCTGCTGTGTGCCGCATATGCATCGCCAGCCCCACCCCCTCATGAGTCAAGTGCTGCGAGCCAGACCCCCGTTGGCTGTGAGGAAAAACTTAGCCCGGGCGGGTATGGCAGGTAACGCGTAAGGAGTACTCGTTTTTTGGCAGGGCCGGTACTTGGTTTCCCGGGGGAGGGCCGCGGAGTGGCAGGATGGGCGCATGGAACTGCACATCACAGGCGACCCCGCCGCGGATAAGCTGCTCAGCGAAGATGACTTCGCGCTGTTGACCGGAATGCTGCTGGACCAGCAGGTGACCATGGAATCCGCGTTCGCGGGGCCGGAGAAGATTCGGGCACGGCTCGGCTCCATCGATCCGGAGGCCGTCGCAGGGCACGATCCAAAGGCGTTCGTGGAGCTCTTCAAGGAGCGCCCGGCCGTCCACCGGTTTCCCGGATCCATGGCCGCGCGCGTCCAGGCGCTCGCGGACACCGTGCACACCGAATGGGGCGGCGACACCAAAGCAATCTGGACCAAAGGCGACCCGGACGGCCCTGAGGTGCTGCGAAGGTTGAAGGCATTGCCCGGTTTCGGGGATCAGAAGGCGAAGATCTTCCTTGCGCTGCTGGGCAAGCAGCGCGGGCTGCAGGCTCCTGGCTGGCGCGAGGCCGCAGGCCGATACGGCGAGGCTGGCGCCTACCTTTCGGTGGCGGACATCGTGGACCCCGAATCCCTCGCCAAAGTCCGCGCGTCCAAACAGGCGGCCAAGGCGGCCGCCAAGGCTGCGAAGTAGGCTCCCGTGATCGCACTGCTGGTAATCGACATGCAGAACGCCTACTTCGAGGCGCCCGAACTGGCCGCGCAGCAGGCCCGGGTGGTGGCCTCCTGCAACGCGCTCCTGGAGGGCTTCACCGCAACCGGCCACAAGGCCCTCCTGGTAGGGACGGAACACGAGCGGGACAAGTCCACCTGGACGCTGAACATGCTCGACGACGACCAGGGCTTCATCTTCCGCGGCAGCAAGCAGGCCGAGGCCGTGCCGGGCCTGGCCAAGGACGGGCTGCCGCAACTGAACAAGACCCGCGACAGCGCCTTCGTGGGCACCGACCTCCTGGCCCGGCTGCGGAACTGGGGTGCCGAGGAAGTGGTGCTCGCCGGCATCTCAACGCATAACTGCATCGCGCAGACCGGCGCCGACGCCTTTGCGCACAACATCCGCGTTACCTACGCCAGGGACGCGGTGGCCTCCGAGGACAGTGAGGACGCCGCGGACATGCTGCGCATCCTGTCCACGGCCTACCGGCAGGCGGTGCAGTCCAACGACGAAATCCTCGCCAGGCTGCGGGGCGGATAGTTTCCACTCCAGGGCCTCCCCACGCCTCAAGAGACGGGTGACGGCGTCACTGCCCGCCGCTGCCTCCGTGGTTTCCGGCGGCGCGGGTAGGGTGGAACTACCGTTCGGCAGTGGGCGGGCCATGCAGTTATGGGTCGAGACCAATGTCCGGAGGGAGAACCGTGCCCCATACAGCTGTCCCACACGACAGAATCCAGGCCGACGTGGCCCTGCACCTGCAGAACCTGGTTCTGGAAAGTGGCCCCGTTGTCGACGTGCTTCTCTCGGAGCTGGCCCGGTATGCGGCAGCCACTCTGGGCGCAGACGGCTCGCAATTGGTGTGTGGAATCCGGCTGGACCGGCACAAGAAGGCCTCCGTGGTAGCTGGCAGCGATCCTGCCGCGCAGCTCCTCGATCAGCTGGAAGGCCGTTTCGGCGGCGGCCCCGGGATGACTGCGGTGCACACCCACTCCACGGTCAACGTGCCGGATTTGAGGGGTGAACGGCTGTGGCCGGAGTACGCCGCTGCCGCCGGGAACAACGGGTTTCTTGCCGTGCTGAGCGTTCCGCTGAAGCTCGAAGACGGGTGCCGCGGCGTACTGAACGTCTACGGCAGGGAGGCCGGTGCATTCGACCGCAATGCCGTTGCGGCCGCCGATGCATTGGTGCAGCAGGCGTCGAAGGGGCTCTCGCTCGTGTTGCGGATGGCCAAACTCGAGGACACCCGGGAAGGCATGAGCGCTGCTATGCAGAGCCGGACCGTGATCGATCTTGCCACCGGTGCCATCATGGCCCAGAACAGGTGCGGGCAGGATTCCGCCTTCCGCGTGCTGCAGAAGGCTTCAAACACCCGCAACATGAAGCTCCGGGATGTCGCCGCCGCGGTGGTGGCATCCATCGCCGGCGGGGCGAAAACCTTCACTTACTTCGACGAGTAGGCGGGGACGTCAGCAGGTCAGGACCATCCGGCCGCATTCCACGTAACGTCCGCCAGGGCTGCCTGGCCCCGGAGGCTGGGGTGGAAATAGTCCAGGACGCTGACATCCCCGGCGGTGAAGGGATAGTTGTAGACCGCCCCGCCGTCGTGCCGGCACATGTGCCCGAACTCCTGGCAGACCAGCGCGAGGGAAGCATTGAACGCGAGTTCCCGGTCCACCACGAGCTGCCGGTCAGCGTCAGTGTTGGCGGTGGAGAGCATGGACTGGCAGACCTTGGCCGTGGACCAGACCCACTGCGCGATCTCGCTGCCTTTCAGGACGGACCACAGATGGTGGACATTAGGGATGCTGCTGACGAAAACCTGGGGCCGGGGCCGCATCTGGTTGAGCGTTTGCAAGGAGGTGCGGATGGAGGTCTCGAAGCTGCCAGGATCCGTCATTCCTCCCGTCGTGGACGTGCAGAGGTCGTTGGCGCCGATCAGGATGGTGACGTACTGGGCCTTCTGTGCCACCGCGGCTCGGGCCTGCGCAGGGAGGTCTGAGGCTTTGGCGCCGCTGCGCGAGTTGTTGTAGTTCTTCCCTGCGATGGCCGGCTGCACGGCCAGCAGCCGCTCGTAGTGGCTGCGGATGCCATCGTACTGGTTGTTCCCGGT
Source organism: Pseudarthrobacter sp. NPDC058362 (assembly GCF_042723515.1). Taxonomy (NCBI): domain Bacteria; kingdom Bacillati; phylum Actinomycetota; class Actinomycetes; order Micrococcales; family Micrococcaceae; genus Pseudarthrobacter; species Pseudarthrobacter sp. NPDC058362. Next base: position 165,786 of record NZ_JBHXIW010000006.1, read on the forward strand.
GGACCAGGACTGGGCCGGGTGGTCCCCGTACCAGCAGCAGACATCGGCAGCCTGCGAAATCGAGTCGCCAAGGGCGGCCATGCTCTTGGGATAGGCAGCCGCGGCCGCGGGCTGTGCCCCGGCGGCGATGAAGAAGAACAGCAGTGGAATGAGCAGGAACTTCGCGATCTTGCGCACGGCAACCTCCTGGTATGGCCGGCGCTGCGACGGGCCGGCGCCCACAAAAAGACCCTGGAGGCAAAAAGCTACACCCGGTGCCTCGGCTGTGTCGACGGCGGTTCGTCCGTTGCTGCCGATGCGTGGTCGTCGTTGCGCATCCGGAACGCCACCAGGATGCCGGAGGCGGCGGTGAGGGCGGCGACGGCGATGATCGCCGCCGGGATCCCGTAGGCGTCCGCGATAAGGCCGGAGAGCAGCGCACCTACGGCGAATCCGCCGTCGCGCCATAGCCGGTAGATCCCGACGGAGCGGGCGCGCCAATGGGGATGGGCGACGTCGCCGATCGCTGCCAGGAGGGTTGGGTAGACCATGGCCGTCCCCACACCCAAGAGGATCGCGGCGGCCAGCCAGATCCCGAAACCTTCACCGAGGCCGGTCACGGCAAGGGCGAGGGCCTGGACAAGCATGCCGCCAACGATCAGCGGCTTGCGGCCTACTTTGTCGGAAAGCCCGCCGGTAAGCAGTTGGCCGGCACCCCATACTGCCGGGTAGGCCGCGGCAAGGATGCCGATCCGGTCAACTCCCAGCCCGGCTCCCGCGAACAGGACGGGAAAGAGGCCCCAGGCAAGGCCGTCGTTGAGGTTGTTGACCAGCCCGGCCTGGCTCACCGAGGACAACGAACGGTCGCGGAAGCTCGTCAGGGAGAAGATCTCCCGGTTGCTCAGGCCAGCGTGGGCGCCGGCGTGGCTGTCCACGTGCCCGCTGGCCTCGGTCTTGGCGTGCTGGTGGGTCTCCCTGACGGTGAGGACGGACAGTCCCAGGCCCACGGCGATGAACGCTGCGCCGAGCAGGAACGGCGCGGGGCGCAGTCCATAATGGGCGGCCACGTAACCCGTTCCCAGTGCGGCACCGGCAACGCCCAGATACCCGGCAGCCTCGTTCAGGCCCATGGCCAGCCCGCGCCGGGCCGGGCCCACCAGATCCATCTTCATCACGATGGTGGTGGACCAGGTCAGGCCCTGGCTGATGCCCAGCACCACATTCGCGGCAACGATCCACCCCCAGGTGGGGGCAGTTATCAGCATCAGCGGAACCGGTAAGGCAATGAGCCAGCCGGCGACAAGGACCGGTTTGCGGCCGTACTGGTCCGAGAGGGTGCCGGCGAAATAGTTCGTGGCGGCCTTCGCCAGGCCGAAGGCCAGGATGTAGGTCAGGGCTCCGGTGTAAAGGTCCAGGGCGAAGATCTGTCCGGCCAGCAGTGGCAGGACCGTCCGTTCCTGGCCAAGCGTTCCGCCCACCATCGCATTGACGGCCACCAGCAGCATGAATTGGGCAAGGTTCTGGCGCAGCCCAAGTGCAGCCGCAACTTCCGGGCTACGCCTGGTCATCGCCGGGCACTCCGCGGTCAACGGGCAGGCTGGCAGCGGCCCACTCGGGGTATCCGGCCTCCAGGCGTGCCGCTGGAATGTCCCGGGCGCGCAGCAGCCGCACCGCGTCATCGGCAAAGACGCAGTACGGACCGCGGCAGTACGCCACCACCGTCTGCCCAGCGGGCAGGTCTTGAAGGCGCGATTCAAGCTCTTCCAGGGGGATGGAGACGGCACCGCTGATATGGCCGGCGCGGAATTCGGGTTCCGGCCGGACATCGACGACGACGACGTCCCCCGCCTCCATGCGCTCGTTCAGTTCCAGCTGGGTCAGGGTGTCAAGCGCGGAGCGGTCGCCCAGGTAGGAGTCGGCAAGCTTTGCCAGTTCCGCGACATGCTCCTCCGCCACCCGCCGGACGGATGCCCAAAGGTCCGCCACCGCGGGGCTGCCCAGCCGGTAGAAGATCCTGGTCCCCTCGCGGCGCGTCAGGACCAGTCCGGAGCGGAGGAGTTGCTGGAGATGCTGGGAGGTGTTGGCCACGCTCTGGCCGATCTCCGCGGCGATTTCGTCCACGGCGCGTTCCCCCTGCACCAGTACGTCCACGATTTCAGCCCGGCGGCCGCTGCCCAGCACTTTGGCCACGGATGCGAACGCGTCATACAGCGCGTCCTTCGCTTCCCTGTCTCCCACGGAACACCTTCCCTTTTATTCAAGTAGATGCTTGACAAGATACCCCGTCCAGGTGTCGAATTCAAATATTCAAGCTATTACTTGAATATCGCCCGCCGACCGCATCGGCCGGCCCAGAAGGAGAGAGCAATGCCATGACTAATGCAACAACCGCCCGCAATGGCATCGACGTGGACGGGCTCTTGGCAACCATCGACGCCATCAAATCGGACCCGGGCCTCGGGACGTTTACGTTCAAAGCCACCAGCACCTGGCGCGGAGGCACGTACAACACCGGGCGTATCCAAGGGTTCACCCAGGCGGGTCAGCCCGACACGACCCGCGCGGAGGCCTTTGAGCTCGAAGGGGACGAACCCCCGGTGCTCCTGGGCAACAACCGGGGGCCCAATGCCGTGGAACTCCTGCTCCAGGCGCTGGGCTTCTGCTACGCAGTGGGCTACGCCGCCAATGCCGCGGCCCAGGGGATCGAACTGACCGACCTCGCGTTTGAGTTGGAGGGAGACCTCGACGTGGGGCCGTTCCTCGGACTCGACGGACCGCGGCCCGGCTTCACCGCAATCCGCGCAAAGGCCCGCGTGGCAAGCCCGAACGCCACTGCCGAGCAGCTTCAGGCCCTGTGCCGTTACGTGCAGAAGACCTCTCCCGTGCGCGACTGCCTGGCCAACCAGGTCCCCGTGGAAACTACGCTGGAAATCCACTAGGGCCGGCATCGCGGGGCGGAAGCGGAGGGGGAGCCGATTCCGTCCCGGACCTGAACGCTGGGTCCCGGAGCGTTGTTTACAAGAACCGTGAACGCCAGCACAATGAACGTAATAGGTCTCCTGCGGCTGCGATACGTTTGTGACCATCTGTCATGGCCGCCAACGTGAAGGGTCCCGTTTATGCTCCAGCCCGCCCGCCGCACCGTTTACGCCATCCTGGTACTGCCGGTATTGCTGGTTTTATCCACTCTGGCCGGTCTTCCGGCCCGGGCCCAGGACCAGCCGTCGCCGATCGCAGACGACCCCACCATCCACGCGGGCCACGGAGCCGCCGCGGACGGCCTGGAAACCCGGTTCGTGGTCAAGTTCAAGGACCCTGCAGCTGCTTCGTCCAAAGGACAGTTGCTCCGGACCCAGGCGTACAGCGATGCGGGTCGCCGGCTGGGCGTGTCGTTGCAGGAGGTCCGTGCCGACGGCCGGAACCTCGCCGTGGCCAAGGCAGGCGAGCGGCTCACGCCCCAGGCTGCCCAGGAGGTTGCGGAGGGTCTGGCCGCGTCCCCCGGCGTCGAATACGCAGAAATCGACACCTTCCTCCGGCCCGCCGCGTCGGCCCCCAACGATACGTACTACGACCTCCAGTGGAACCTCTTCGAGGAAACCGGTGGAATCAGGGCGCCGGGGGCCTGGCAGCGGTCCACCGGCGCCGGGCAGATCGTGGCCGTCGTGGACAGCGGGATCACGACACACTCGGACCTTCAGGAAAATATCGTCCCCGGCTTTGACTTCATCAGCGATCCGCTGGTGTCCAACGATGGCGACGGCCGGGACCCCAACTCCCGGGACGAGGGCGACTGGTGCGGCTCGGACGCTTCGTCATGGCACGGGACGCACGTGGCGGGCATCATCGCCGCGGCCACGAACAACGGCAAAGGTGTAGCCGGCGTTGCCTACGGGGCCAAGGTCCAGCCACTGCGGGCCATGGGTACCTGCGGCGGCTACATGAGCGACATTTCCGACGCGGTCCTCTGGGCCGTGGGAGCCGCCCTGCCCGGGATCCCGCCCAACCCGACGCCGGCGCGGGTGGTGAATCTCAGCCTCGGGGCCGCCGCCGCATGCGGCACTACGTTCCAGGACACGCTGAACTTCGCGGCAAACCAGGGGGCTGTTGTTGTGGTTGCGGCCGGTAACCAAGGGCAGCCCGCAGCAGACTTCACGCCAGCGAACTGCGAGCACGTCATCACTGTCGGTGCCACCGGCCGTGAAGGAGCCCGGGCGCCCTATTCAAACTACGGCCCGGTCGTGGACATCAGTGCGCCTGGAGGCTACATGGCCACCAGCGCCAAAAACGGTATTGCCTCAACCTTGAACACCGGAACGACTGCGCCGGCCCAGGAAACCTACGTGTACCGCCAGGGCACCTCGATGGCGGCGCCGCACACGGCCGGCGTCGCGGCACTTCTCCTGGCGGCCGACGGCACCCTGACGCCGGACCAGGTGGAGAAGACGCTCAAGGACACCGCGCGTCCCCTGCCGCAGAAATGCGATGTGAGCGGTTGCGGGGCCGGCCTGCTGGACGCCGCAGCCGCCCTGGCGGCCCTGCCCGCACCTCCGTCGGAACCCCCGGCCCCTGAGCTGATGCCGGGATCGGCTGTGGTGCAGGGCGATGCGGCCGTAGGCCTGACCCTGGCGGCCAACGAGGGCACCTGGGTGCCCTCGCCGGCGTCGTTCACGTACCAGTGGACGCGCGGCGGCACGCCCATTCCGCTGGCGACCGGCCGGACCTATACCACCAACCGCCTGGATGCCCTGCAGGATCTGCGCGTGGTGGTCACCGGCTCCAAACCCGGCTACGCGCCGGCCTCCAGCACATCGCCGGCGGTCCGGGTCCGTCCCTTCATCGACATCGGATTCACCAGGGTCTTCGCTTCGGAAATCCATTGGATGTCGGCCAGGGGCATCAGCAACGGATGGGCCGGGGCCAACGGAACCCGGACGTACCGCCCCGCCCTGGCGGTATCGCGGGACGTGATGGCGGCATTCATGTACCGGCTCGTGGGAAGCCCTGCCTTCACCCCGCCACGGGTGTCGCCCTTCACCGACGTGCCGGTGACGCATGACTTCTACAAGGAGATTTCCTGGCTGGCGAGCACGGGCGTGAGCAGGGGCTGGGCAGGGCCCAACGGGACCCGGGAGTACCGTCCCACGCTGGCGGTGTCCCGGGACGTGATGGCTGCGTTCATGTACCGACTGGCGGGGAGTCCGGCCTTCACCCCGCCCGCGGTTTCGCCGTTCTCGGACGTCTCAGTGAACCGGGTCTTCTACAAGGAGATTTCCTGGCTGGCGGCTGCCCGGATCAGCGGTGGCTGGTCGGAGCCGGACGGAACGAAGTCCTACCGGCCCACGCTGGCTGTGTCGCGTGACGTCATGGCCGCCTTCATGTACCGGTTCTCGGCGTACACGTCCCGCTCATAGCCTGGAAACCCGGACACGAAGCGGGCGCGAGGGCGGGCTGTCAGGACTCGCATTCCTTGCAGTACTTCTTCCCGTCCTTTTCCCGCGCCAGCTGGCTGCGGTGATGGACCAGGAAGCAGGACATGCAGGTGAATTCGTCGGACTGTACCGGAACCACCTGGATCTGGAGTTCCTCCTGGGACAGGTCCGCGCCGGGCAGCTCGAAGCTGTCCGCAAGGTCCGTCTCGTCAACGTCAGGAACGGCCTCGCGGCGGCCGGCCTTGTCCGTCTTCAGGCCCTCGAGGTCGTTGGCCGGTTCCTCCCCGGGCGTTGCCCGCGGGGCGTCGTAGTCAACTGACATGGCTACTCCTCCTGTTCGGCTGGTGGCCAGATTACCTGGACAGTGCTGAAACCGGGGCGGGCCCTCAGATATTCCCGGGCGGTGGCGCCCGCATTCGCTGGTAGGTAGACTGGTCTACCTACCAGCGAATCGAGGATCTGCCGTGCCCGCCCAAAAGACCCAAGCGCCGTCCCGGCGGCCCGCCCGGGAGCTTCTGCTCGAAGCTGCGGCGGAGCTTTTCTACGCCAACGGGGTGGCCGGCACCGGCATCGATGCCATTACCGCTGAAGCCGGGGTGGCCAAGAAGAGCCTCTACAACAATTTCGCGTCCAAAGCGGACCTGGTGGCGGCCTACCTCGAAGCCCGGCACGCGGAATGGCTGGACCTTTACAGCGCCCGCGCTGCTACCGCGGCCAACCCCAGCGAGCGGGTCCTGGCCGTCTTTGATGCCTACGCCGACCACGCCAATTCCGCGTACCGGCACGGCTTCCGTGGCTGCGGGCTCCTCAACGCAGCCGCGGAATTCCCGGCGGGAGATGGAGGCCGGGACGCGGTGCGGCGTCACAAGGAAGACGTGGAGGAACTGCTGGCAGCGGCGGTGCGCGAGCTGCTGCCCGAAACGCAGGAGCGTGCCGCGGAGGTCGCCCGGCACCTGGCCTTCCTCCTCGAGGGGTCCATGGCGCGCGCCGGCCTCGAAGGGGACGACACCAGGCTGCGCGACGCGCGGCGCATCGCCGTCGAGATCCTGGCTGCCCTGTGACGGGCCGTGGCGGGGACTCCGGAGCGGGCCGGAACCGGCACGCCAGGGCGGCCCGCTGGGGTGCCCTGTCCGTGGTTGGCGCATCGGTCCTGTGGGGCACCACCGGAACGGCAGCCACCTTGGCCCCGGCGGTGAGCCCGTTGGCGATCGGTGCGGCCGCCATGGGAGTGGGCGGGCTCCTGCAGGCCCTGTATGCCGGGCGGGCCATCGCCGGGCACCGCCTCCACATCGGCGCGCGCTGGCGGCTGGTGGCGCTCGGCGCCGTGGCCGTCGCCGTCTACCCGCTGGCCTTCTACAGCTCCATGCGCCTGTCCGGCGTGGCGGTGGGAACGGTGGTGTCCATCGGCTCGGCCCCCATTGCGGCGGCACTGATCGAACGGTTCGCCGACCGGAAACCCCTCACGCGCCGGTGGACCGCAGGGGCGCTGCTGGGCATCTCCGGCGCCGCGCTGCTTTCCTTCTCGGGCCATGCCCCGGCAGGCATTCCGCCGGTCCCGGGCGGTCCCTCCAGCCCATGGAGTACGACGGCGGGAATCGCCTTGGGCCTGCTGGCCGGCGGTACGTACGCGCTTTATTCATGGGCGGCGCACCGCCTGATCGGCGGGGGCATTTCCTCGCGGGCCGCCATGGGAGCGGTCTTCGGCCTGGGCGGCCTGATGCTGATGCCCGTGCTCGCGCTCACGGGTGCGCCACTCCTCGCGTCCTGGACAAACTTCTCGGTGGGCGCCTATATGGCCGTGGTGCCGATGTTCGCCGGCTATGTCCTCTTCGGCTGGGGACTGGCGCGGACCGGCGCCAGCACCGCCACCAGTATCTCCCTCCTGGAAACGGTGGTGGCGGCGGTGCTTGCGGTGCTGGTCGTGGGGGAGCGGCTCCCGGCGCCTGCTTGGCTCGGCGCCGCCGTCGTGCTGGGCAGCCTGTTCATCCTCACGCCCGGGAGGGAACGTGCCGGTCCGACGGCGACCCCGCGCGGGCTGCCGGGTTCCCCCAAGCGCCCGGAACCGGCTCAGTCCGGGACATCCTAGCGGGGCCCGCCGTCCAGCACGCGGACTCCGCGGGTGGGGACGTGGGCGGTGATCTTGGCCGCCTGCCGGGGACCGGGCATCAATGGAGCCATCTTAGGCAAGCGCGAGGCACGCGGGATGGGCTTATATTGAGGGATGGAATCCTCCGGCGCGCATGACCAGTTCCTGCAACTGCATGACCTCATCATCGGCAGCAACAATGTCAACGATTTCCTGGGGGAACTGTCCGTCGTGGCCGCCGGTACCCTGAGCCAGACGGCCGGCAGCCCCATCGACTGCGGCGTGACCCTGCGGAGGCGTAAACGCAGTACCACCGTGGCCGGCAGCAGCGACCGGGCCCGGGAGTTGGACCGGCTGGAGCAGGCGCTGGGCCAAGGACCTTGCCTCACAGCCATGGAGGCCATGAAGCCTGTGCTGCTCGCCAACGTGGCCACTGACAACCGCTGGCCGGAGTACCAGAGAGTCCTGGCGGAACATGGCTGCCGGGCGGTGCTGGGCGTGCCGCTGGCCCTGGACGAGAACCACGCCGCCGCGCTGAACTTTTTCGCCGTCGAGCCCGACACCTTCACCGAGGACATCGTCAAGCGCGCCGAAAGTTTCGCCGGCCTGGCCGGACGGGCGCTGCGGCTGGCCTTGAAGATCTCGGACGCCCAGAACCTTGCTGACGACCTCACTGCGGCCCTTCAGAACCGCACCGCCATCGACCTGGCCTGCGGCGTCATCATGGCGCAAAACCGCTGTTCCCAGGAGGAAGCGATGGCCTTGCTCACGAAGGCCTCCTCGCACCGCAACCAGAAGCTGCGGGAACTGGCAGCCGAGATCCTGGGCAGGGTGGGCGCGGGAACGGTCAGCACCCACTTCGACCCGTAAGCGCGGCCCCTCAGCCGGGCGCGGGTTTCGGCAGAACGCCGCCCTGCAATAATCTGGACCAACGGTTGTGCACGGGGGTGCAAGCGCCCGGTGCAACAGGCAGCACTGTAAGTTCGGGCCCACCACACCACGCGAGGCGGACACGCATGACGGCTTCAGACCAGCAGCACCCAGAACAGCCTGACCCCCACCTGCTCCAGCAACTGGCGGACGCCCACGGAGTGGAAACTTCGTTCCAGGGCTGGGACGGGCTGCCGCACTCCGTGGCCGAAGGCACCCTCATCAAGGTCCTCGCAGCGCTGGGCGTCGAGGCCGGCACGGATGAACAGATCCGGGCGGCGCTGGTGGAAGCAGAACTGGCGCCGTGGCGGCGGATGCTGCCTCCCGCCGTCGTCATCCAGGAAGGTGAGCCGGCGCAAGTGCCGGTCCATGCCCCCGACGGCGCCCCGGTGAGCCTGGCCGTCACGCTCGAGGACGGCTCCGGCAGCCGCGACCCTGTCCGGCAGAAGGCCCGCCTGGCGCCGGTGAACGTTGACGGCGTGCCCACGGCGCGGACCATCTTCGCACTGCCGCAGGACCTGCCGCTGGGGTGGCACACCCTGCACGCCGAGGCCGGCGACGCCACGGCCACCGCCACCCTGGTGGTCACCCCCGCCCGGCTCGGTACGGCGCGGCAGCTGGAGGAACGCCGGGGCTGGGGACTGGCAACCCAGCTGTACTCGGTCCGGTCACGGCGCTCCTGGGGCATCGGCGACTTCTCGGACCTGGCGGACCTGGCCGCGCTCAGCGGCACCCGGGGAGCCGACTATGTGCTGGTCAACCCGCTGCACGCCGCCGAGCCGGTCCCTCCAGTCCAGCCATCGCCCTACTCGCCGTCCACGCGCAGATTCTTCAACCCGCTCTACATCCGTATCGAGGACATTCCGGAGCTCGCGTACCTGAAACCGCGCCGCCGGGCAGCGGTGGAGAAGCTCCGCGAGGAGGTGGCCGCGCTCAACCGGGAAGGCGGCCGGCTGGACCGGGACGCCGTGTATGCCGCGAAGCTCCAGGCACTGGAAATGCTCTACCACTCCCGCCGTCTTCCTGCGCGGCAGGCCGCCTTTGACGCCTTCTGCCGGGCGTCCGGCCAGGGGCTGGAGGACTTTGCGCTATGGTCCGCCCTCCGTGAGGACATTCCCGCCGATGATCCCCGCTGGACCGACCCCGGCTTTGCGCTCGGCAGCCCGGAGGCCGAATCGCTCCGCGAGAAGCTGGCGGACCGCATCGGGTTCCATCGCTGGCTTCAGTGGATCTGCGATGAACAGTTGGAGGACGCCCAGCGCGCCGCCCTTCGGGCCGGGATGCGGCTGGGTGTGGTGCACGACCTCGCCGTGGGCGTGGACCACAGCAGCGCCGACGCCTGGACGCTCCGGAACGTCCTGGCCGCAGGGATCAGCGTGGGGTGCCCGCCGGACATGTACAACCAGCAGGGCCAGGACTGGGGCCAGCCGCCGTGGCACCCGGCGCGGTTGGCCGAAGCAGGCTACCTGCCGTTCCGGAACATGCTGGCCACTGTGCTGCGGCACGCCGGCGGCATCCGCGTGGACCACATCCTGGGCTTGTTCCGGCTTTGGTGGATCCCCCGCGGGAACACACCCGGGGACGGAGCCTACGTCCGTTATGACCACGAGGCGCTGATCGGCATCCTCGCACTGGAGGCGCACCGCGCCGGCGCTGTAGTGATCGGGGAGGACCTGGGCACTTTCGAACCCTGGGTGCGGGACTACCTGGCCGCACGCGGCATCCTGGGCACGTCCATCCTCTGGTTCGAGTACGACGGCGACGCCCCCCTTGCGCCCGAAAAGTACCGGACGCAGGCGCTCGCCAGCGTCAACACCCACGACCTGCCGCCCACCGCGGGGTACCTCGCCGGGGACCACGTGGGCCTGCGCAGCCGGCTGGGCCTGTTGGAACGCTCCGAGGCGGAAGAACGCGCCGAGCACGAGGCATCCCTGGAAAAGATGTTCGCCCTGCTCCGGGAACGCGGCTACCTTGCCGGAGAAGCGTCGGAGGAACGCACCATCGAGGCGCTGCACCTCCTGCTCAGCCAGACGCCGTCGGCCCTTCTGGGCGTGGCGCTGGTGGACGCGGTGGGGGAGCGGCGCGTGCAGAACCAGCCCGGCACCACCGGGGAGGTGTATCCGAACTGGCAGGTGCCCCTGGGCGGGCCGGACGGGAGGCCGGTCCTGCTGGACGACCTCCCGGCCAACCCCCGGTTCAATGCGCTGCTGGCCGCCGTGGACCGCTCCCTCCACCCCTGACCGGCGTGCGGTTCAGCTGGAGGTGATCACGTGGGTGGCGTGGTCGTAGGTGAAGGTGACCGGGCCGCCGTCGTGCTCCAACACGAGGTTGCTTCCGTTGCGGATCCCCTCGGCACCATAGTTCTCTTCCCAGGTGCCGTTCAGGGCCGCTTTGTATTCATAGCTGCCCGCGGGAAGGTCGACGGTCAGCCGCCACATGCCGTCCGGGGCCAGGGTCATCATCGCCTCAGCGCAGGACGGATCCCACTGGTTCGTGCAGCCCATCGCCTGGTTCAGCGAGCCGGCCACCGAGACCGAATCGGGCTGCGGCGCGTCACCCACCGTCACCGCCCGCGGCTGGCTGGCCACCGTGAAGCCGGGACCGGCCATGGTGGCCCGGTACTGCACGCGGGTTCCGTCCGGCAGACCGGAGACGTCGTCGGTCACCGAGTACACGGGCGAGGAGCTGTCCGTGCCCAGCGACGTCCACGCCCCGCCGTCGACGCTGCGCTCCAGCGACACCACGTGGCTGGCCTTCTCCGGATCGGCCGTGGCGCTGACCTGGACAGAGCCCTTGACGTTGCTGCCTTCGGCGGGCGACTGCATGGTCAGGACCGGCGCGGGAACCGTGGCGCCCACGACTGGGCTGGTGCGGGTGTGCCCGCCGTTGTCCAGCACTGTGGCCCGGTACTCAACCGCCGCGCCCGGGTCCAGCGCGGCGACGTCGTGGAACACGCGGTACGGTGCGGTGTCATCGGTGCCGATCGGCTCCCACTGCCCGCCTGCCGTCCGCGCCTCGAAGGTGACCTCGTAGAACGAAGAACCGCCGACGTCGGCCGTCACCTCGATGCGCCCGTTGTCACCGGAGGCGGCCTTCGGGGCCTGGAGTCCGACGGCCGGAGCTGCCTTGGAGTGCGGGATCCTGCCCGATGACTGGTAGACGACGGCGCCCAGCGGGGGAACGGTCACGGTCAGCGTGCTGTCCGCGGAGGTTTTGGTCTCGGCGGCGGCGTCGCCATAGATCCGGGTGAAGCTGCGCTTTGCCACATAGGTGGGAACCTCGGCGGTCCGGGTCTCTTCGCTGTTGTTCAGGGCCACCACGTACTCGCGCTGGTCCTGGGCGTCGGTGCGGGAGAACGCGTAGATTCCGGAACCTTCGGAGGCGTACCGGTGCTGGTGCGCGCCGTCCCGGAGGGCCGGATGCTCCTTGGTCAGCGCCGCGAGCCCGCTGATCTTGGCGTAGAGCGGGTGGTCCGTGGCGAAGTTGTCCGTGGCATGCGTGGCGGCTGTCCCCAGCAGGTCGTCGTCCAGGTAGTCGGGAACCTGGCTGGCGAACAACGTCTGGCGGGCATCCTGATCGCCGCCGGGGCCGGTGAAGCCCTGTTCGTCGCCGTAGTAGACCACCGGATTGCCGCGGGAGAAGTACATCAGCTCATGGGCCAGCCCGTCCCGGGCCACCTTTTCGGCGTCTGTCGCCTCGGGGTTGTCCGCGGCGATGAAGCTCCCGATGCGGCCCATGTCGTGGTTACCCAGGAAGGTGGGCAGCTGGTAGACGTTGGAATCGGCGTCGGTGTACCAGTCGTCGCCGGCGAAGAAGGTTTCCAGTTCCCTGGTGTCCTTGCTTCGGGAGGCGAAGTTGCGGGCGGCGTCCTGGAACGGGAAGTCCAGCACTGCCTGCATCCGGTTGCGGGTGGTGAACTGGGAGGTGAAGCTCTTGGTGGTGTCGAAGACTTCGCCGAACATGAAGAACTCGTCCTTGCCCTGTTCCTTGGCGTAGGCCAGCACGTCGGGCCCGAACTCCTGCCAGAACTCATCATTGACGTGCTTCATAGTGTCGATCCGGAAACCGTCCACGCCGAAGTCGCCGACCCAGGTTTGGTAGATCTCCTTCATCCCGTCCACCACTTTGGGGTGTTCGGTGAACAGGTCGTCCAGGCCGAAGAAGTCGCCATAGTAGGCGTCCTCGCCGGCGAAAGTGGTGTCCCCGCGGTTGTGGTACAGGCTGGGGTTGTTGAGCCAGGCCGGCACCTTGAGGTCCTCCTCGCCGGGCTCCAGCAGCGGCGTGTAGGGGAATGACGTGGCCGGATCCAGGTCCGGGAAGCTCTCCAGCCCGGCGAAGTCACGGTCGTCGAACGCTTCGCCTGCCGCGGTCCGGTAAGGCTCCGCGTCCTTGGAGATGTACGGCCGGCGGGCGCCTTCCTCGTAGCCGATCACATCGGCGGTGTGGTTGGTGATGATGTCGAAGTACACCTTCATGCCGCGCTTGTGCGCCTCATCAATCAGGGCCTTCAGCTCATCGTTGGTGCCCAGGTGCGGGTCGATCTGGGTGAAGTCCGTGATCCAGTACCCGTGGTAGCCGGCCGACCGGTCCTCCGGCTGGACGGCTTTGTTCTTGAAGCTCGGCGTGAGCCAGATGGACGTGGTGCCCAAGTCCTGGATGTAGTCGATCTTGCCGAGCAGGCCAGCCAGGTCACCGCCGTTGTAGAAGCCCTTGCTGGTGGGATCGAAGCCGGAAACCATGGGGTCGGGTCCCAGGCCTCCGTCGTCGTTGGCGGTGCTGCCGTTGCTGAAGCGGTCCGCCATGACGAAATAGAAGTTCTCATCCGTCACGGGGGCGCGGAGAGAGTGAAGGGCCGACGATGACGGCCGGCTCTTGCCGTCCTGCCCGGACTGGGCGGGGGTTGCTGCAGCCGGCAGGACGGCGGCGGAGGCGGCAAGGGCAGCGGCGAGGAGGCCTGCCGCGGCGATGCTGAGGGGCTTGGGTGGGCGTGCGTCGGGACGGCGGAATATCGTGGGAATCATCGGTGAGACCTTCCTGAGGGCGGCGCTGCTGCACAGGTCAACGAAGCGACAGTGTGGAACAGGTCACAACTGTAAGCGCTTCCACAGAATTTCTCCAGCGTTTGGGTAAGTTGCCGAGATCACGTTTACCTTGTATTTTTAGCCTCACAGCGGTCTTTCGGGCGGCATACAGGCTCAGGCCCGCCTATCCAATCCGGACGATCAGCAGCAGGGCCTTTCCCCATGCTTCCTCCGGCGAACCTCCTTGGTACAGAGCGCACTCGGGATGCCCTGCGGCGCGCTGAAACCGCCGGGGACTGGCCCGGTGGCCGCTTCGTGTCCTAGGGGGACTTTGACGTTATGACTGCTGTTTCTAAATGGGTCGCTGCCGGTGCGTCGGCAGCTGTTGTGGCCGGAGGGCTGTTTCTTGGAGCCCCGGCCGCCAGCGCGGCACCGGGTGACGCGGCCTGCCTGCAGGCTTCCACCCAGTTTGAGGCCGCGCTCTCCGCGGCCGGCATCACTGAGGAAACGGTTACCCGGCTTGAGGCTGCTGCCGAGGCCGCTGCCGTCGCCGAGGCCAAGTACTTTGAGCTGGTAGAGGCTGCCGGTGCCGACCTCGACGCCCAGCTCGGAGCCGCAGAGGCAGAGCTCGAGGCTGCCACGACCGCCGTCGCTGACGCCGAAGCCGCCCTGGCGGCCGCTCAGGAGGCGGGCGACGCTGACGCCATCGCTGAAGCCGAGGCTGCCCGGGACGCTGCTGTCCTCGCCGAGAACGAAGCCGGCCAGAAGGTCGACGACCTGAACGCGGCCTATGAGGCAGCCATCAGCACCCCGGAGATCCTCGCTGCCGAGGATGCCTACGAGGCCGCGCTCGCCGAATTTGAGACTGCCCTGGGTGCTGTCTCGCTGGACGAAGAGACGGCGGCCAACCTCCTGGCGCTCTTCAAGGCATTCCTGGCGGCCTGCAATCCGGACGCCATCGGGGCAGACACGCCCGCTGCCGCTCCGGCTGCGGCGCCAGTGGTTAACAAGGGACTCAATGTCCAGACCGCCGTTGAAACGGAGCCGGCCACGCACCCAGGCCTGGCGCTCCTGGCCGGCCTCCTCGCCGCTGGCATCGCAGTTCCCGCGGGTGTTGCCCTGCGGATGCGCCGCCTGGAATCGGCCCGCAAGTAACAACCCGCAGTGGAACCGCGGACCACGGATAACCAGCGCCGGCCTACCCGCCGGCGCTGGTTTGCCGTGTCCGGACTGGGCGCGGCGGGCCTCGCCGCAGCCCTCTTCCTGGCGTCGGCCAACGGAGTGTGGGGGAGTTCCGCCGGAGGTTCAGCGTACGACGGCGGCAGCGCCGGCGTCGAACATTCTTCCGTTCCGTCGGCAGCGGCTCCGTCGGCGGGGTTTTCGTCTCCGGCAGCGGTGCGCAGGCCGGCGGGTCCGGCGGCCGCCGCGCCTTTGCACGTGTCCATCAAGGCCGCCGATTTCGACGTCCGCGTATTGCCGCTGACGGTCAGCGGGGACGAGCTCGCCGCGGGGTCGCTGGTTCCGCCGCTGACGCTGGAGGCCTACTGGCTGACCAACTACGGTGTGCCCGGGCATGGGTCGGTGAATACGACCTACATCGCCGGCCACAGCTGGGACGGCGGCGATGCCCCGTTCAACCGGCTGAGCAACACCGGCCTGGTGGGCCAGCCCGTCACCGTGACCACGGCGAAGGGTGTGCTGAACTACGCGGTGGATTCCGTTACCACCTACGACAAGAACACCCTCCGTGACAGCGACATTTGGAACGTGGTGCCCAATCGGGTGGTCCTGATCAGCTGTTATACGGAGGATCCCTGGGGCAAGAACGTGGTGGTCACCGCCTCGCCCCGGCGCTGACGGCGGCCTGCGAAAAGACCTGAACACGTCGCTGGCCGCCGCGTCCCCCAAGGATCGCGACGGCCAGCAAGGATTTTCAGTTGTAGCACACGGCGGCGGGTTCCCCGTTGTCACACGGGCTGCCCGGCATCACGTGCGGCTGCTACGGCTTGGTGCCGTTCCCGGTTGAGGTCCCCAGGTTGGTGGTTTCCGGGTGCGTGCTGTGGGCGGGGATGTGGTCGTCGCCCAGTCCTTCGGCAGCTGCCGGAGTTTCGGAGCCGGTGCCGGCGGATTCGCTGCCGGAGTTCGCCGCCGAGTCGTTGCGGTGCATGGCGGAACCAACCACGGTTCCGGCGCGCCGGGCAGCCTCGGTCAGCTGTTCGGCCATAACCGGAGCCTTTTCCTTGATTGCTTCGGTGGCCACGGTGACCTTTTCCTGCACGGGCTGGCTGTCCCAAATGCCGGCGGCGCGGGCCTTGAGCTTGTCATAGGCGGCGCGGCCGGAACGTGATCCAAGAATGTAACCTGTGGCGATTCCCACGCCCAAAAGAAGCTTGTTTTTCACGTCGAACTCCTGTTCCGTGAGGGGTTTTGCGGTCCCGGCGGATTTAGGCCGGGTATGCCGGGGGTAAAGAAAACCGGCCCGGGGATGGTGTCCCCCAGGCCGGTTTCCTGGCGCGCGCGTCAGTTATCCGCGTGCGCTGCGCTTGGTGATCATGCCGTACACCAGCAGCACGATAAGTGCGCCGCCGATGGCCAGCAGCCACGTCTGCAGGGAGAAGAACTCCTGCAGTCCGCTGCCGAAGATCATGCCGCCGATCCAGCCGCCGAGGAGTGCTCCTACGACGCCCAGGACGAGCGTGATCAGCCAGCCGCCACCCTGCCTACCCGGCAGGATCGCCTTGGCGATGGCACCAGCAATAAGTCCGAGAATCAGAAATGCAATAAATCCCATTTTTCGTTCCTCTTCCTAGTAAAGGAGGCCTCCGGATTCCGGAAGCACTTCATCCTTCTGGCTCAATAGTAATCATGCTTACTATCGATTTGCCAACCCGACGCGCGGAAAAAGTCCATGTCAGGAGCGTGGCGGTCAGGCGCTTGGCCCGGATTGGTGCGGCGGAGGTCAGCGTTCGTCGAGGCGGAATCCGATCTTGATGGTGACCTGCCAGTCGGCGATTTTGCCGTCCTCGAGGTGTCCGCGGATCTCCTTGACCTCGAACCAGTCAAGGTTCCGGACCGTCTTGGCGGCCTGGGCGATGCCGTTGCGGACGGCGTCATCCACGCCCTGGTCCGACGTGCCGACAATTTCAGAAATGCTGTACGTGTGATTGGACAACTTCGCTCCTCGTGATTGCCGATGATCCCGGTTGCGGGCGTCCTTGAAGACTAGTGGCGAATCCGGGCACTGGCCAGAGCGGGGAGACCTACTTGGCCTGCAGGACCAGCGTCTTCAGATCATCGAGGGTCTGCTGCATGTGGGCGTCCATGGCCTCGCGGGCCCGCACGGCATTGCCGGATTTGAGTGCATCCGCGATGGTCTGGTGGTGCCCGATGGCGTGTTCCTGGATGGCGGGCACGGCTGAGGTTTCGGTGCGGCGTTGCTCCAGGACGCGGTGCAGCGGCTCGAACAGGACGGAGACGAAGACGTTGCCGGAGGCCTGCAGGATCAGGTCATGGAAGGCCAGGTCCGCTGCCACGAATGCGGCGACATCGTTGATGCCGTGGGCCTGCCGCATAGCATCCACGTAGGCGAAGAGCTGCCCGGTTTCCTCTGCCGTGATGCGGCCGGCGGCCAGCTCGCAGGCGCCCGTTTCCAGCATGCGGCGCAACTCAATGAGCTGGACCGCGGCATCGGCGTCGTTCTTGCCTTCGGACGCCGCGCGCAGGACCGCTTCGAGAGAACTCCATTTGTTGAGCGGATTGACGAAGGTTCCGCGGCCGCGCTCCACGCTGAGGATGCGCTGCGCCTGGAGCGTTTTCATGGCTTCCCTGACGGTCATCCGGCTGACCTCGTGCCGGGCGCTGAGCTCGTGCTCGCCGGGGACAGTGGCGCCGGGCGGAAATTCGCCCTGAATGATGCGGTCCAGCAGCTCGTCGGCTACCACGCCCACCAGGGATTTCCTTGCCATGCCGCCCCCATCGTGCCTGCGCCTGCGCACGTCGCAGGGAGGTCAAAGTCTACTTGCGCTGCTTTATGCCGTATGCCACACTAACAGCAGATGCTAGATGTAAGACATCTGACAGATCGCAGAAAACACCACAATGGAGTGAAACCGTGACCCTTGAAGCAGACGTCCTCGCCGCCTTTCCGGCAGAGGTCCGGATTCCCGCGTCCTTGGTTGCCAGCGCCGTGGCCGCCGCCAGCGCCGAGTCGCCCAAGGTCCTGGTAGTGCTCGACGACGACCCCACCGGTACTCAGTCCGTTGCGGATCTGCCCGTACTCACCAGTTGGGACGTCCCGGACTTCGAATGGGCGTTCGCCCACATCGGGGCGAGCGGCTGTGGCCCCGCCGTCTATGTCCTTACCAACACCCGCAGCCTTGACCCCGCCGAAGCGGCCGCCCGGAACCAGGAAGTGGTCCGCCACGCCCTTGCCGCCGCCAACAATTCCGGTACCGGTTCCGGCGCCGGGCTGCGGCTCGGCTTCGTGAGCCGCAGCGACTCCACCCTCCGCGGTCACTTTCCCCTCGAGCCGGACGTCATCGCCGCCACCGTCGCCGAGGCCAGCGGTGAGTCCACCGACGGTGTGGTTATGGTTCCTGCCTTCCCCGACGCCGGGCGGGTCACCATCGGCGGCGTGCACTACATGCGCGGCACCGGCGAGGCAGCCGGCACCCTGACCCCCGTGGCCGAAACCGAGTTCGCCCGGGACGCCACCTTCGGCTTCGCCAACTCGGACATGGCCAAGTATGTGGAGGAGAAGTCGCAGGGCCGGTTCCCGGCGGACTCGGTGATCGTCCTGGACCTGAACATCATCCGCGCCGGAGCCGCAGCCGACGGCACGGACGGAGACCCCGCCGTATCCGCCGACGCCATTGCGGATGCCGTCAGCGACGCCAAGGACTCCACCCCGATCGTGGCGGACATCGTCACCGAAAACGACCTCCGTGCCCTGGCGCTGGGCCTGGAAGAGGCAGAACGCCGCGGCAAGAAATTCCTTTACCGTGTGGGCCCGCCGTTCGGCCGCGCCCGCATTGGCCAGGAGATCCGGCCCGAGCTCAACGGCGAGGAGGCCTACGCCGGCCACACCCCGTCCCGGGCGGGCGGTCTGATCGTGGTGGGCTCCCACGTGGGCGTCACCACCCGCCAGCTGAGGGTCCTCACGGACCAGCACAGCGCGGCCCGTATCATCGAAATCGACGTGGAGCGGCTTCTCGCCGGAAGCGAAGAGCAGGCTGATGCCTACTTGAACCAGACCGTGGACTCCGTGGTCGATGCCCTCCGCGGAGGTGACGTTATCCTCCACACCAGCCGCCTGCTCATCAAGGCGGACGACCCTGCTGAAAGCCTGCGGATCGCGCGCACGGTGTCCGCCGCCGTCGTCGGCGTGGTGAACCGCACCCTGAAGACCTTCCCGCCGCGGTTCGTCATCGCGAAGGGCGGCATCACGTCCTCCGACGTTGCCGCGCATGGCCTGGAGATCCGGCACGCGATCGTCCGCGGCCCCATGCTGCCCGGAATCGTGAGCCTGTGGGAGCCGGTGGACGGGCCGGCCAAGGGCATCCCGTACATCGTCTTTGCCGGGAACGTAGGCGACGACGAGTCCCTCGCCCAGGTCACGCGCAAGCTCAGCAGCACTTTTTAATTTCAAAAGGAACACACCATGACCAGCAATTACACCGTCAGCGTCCTGGGGCTCGGCGCTATGGGCCTGCCCATGGCCACCCGTTTGGCAAGCCAGCTGACCGTCCACGGCTTCGACATCGCCGAAGCGCGGCTCAAGCTTGCCGAAGAGGCAGGCATCACAACCTTCGTCTCCGCCCGCGAAGCCGCCAAGGGTGCCGACGCCGTCCTCCTCGCGGTCCGCAACGGCGAGCAGCTGAACGACGTCCTGTTCGGCGAGCACGGCGTGGCACCCGTGCTGACGCGCGGCGCCGTCGTGATCCTCGGCAGCACGGTGGGCACCGAAGCGATCCCCGACACCGTGGAAAAGCTCGCGGAATACGGCGTGGAACTGGTGGACGCGCCGCTGTCCGGCGGGCCGCAGCGCGCCGGCGAAGGCGACCTGCTGATCGTCGTCGGCGCTTCCCCGGAAGCCCGGGAAAAGGCCGCGCCCGCCTTGGAACTGCTGGCCTCCACCCTGACCGTGGTGGGCGACAAGCCCGGAGACGGCCAGGCACTCAAGACCGTCAACCAGCTTCTTTGCGGCGTGCACATCGCCGCCGCAGCCGAGGCCATGGCCCTCGCCGACGCCCTCGGCTTGGACCAGGCCAAGACCCTCGCCGCCCTTGAAGCAGGCGCGGCCGGCTCCTTCATGCTGTCCAACCGTGGCCCGCGCATCCTCGAGGCGTACAACGAGGAAGGTGCCGAGGTGCTGTCCCGGCTGGACATCTTCGTCAAGGACATGGGCATCGTGGGCAAGGCCGCCCGCGCCGCCGGCCTGGCGGCCCCCGTTGCCGCCGCCGCCGAGCAGCTCTACCTGCTGGGCCAGGCGCAGGGCCTCGCCGCCGCCGATGACTCCGCGGTCATCAAAGTCGTGGCCCCTGTCAAGCGCACTTCCTGATCCCGCCCACTGAGGAACATTTTCTGATGCGTACACGCCTCGACCACCTCGTCACCTCCGCCCTGCAGCAGGGCTCCGCCGTCCCGGCCTTCACCTGCTATGACTTCACGACCGCCCTGGCCGTGGTGGCCGCCGCCGAGGACGCCGGCAGGGGCGTGATCCTGCTGGTCGCCCCGAAGACCGCGGCCACGCCCAACGGGCTGCGCCTCATCGCCGCCCTCCGCGGCCTGGCCGACGCGGCTTCCGTGCCAGTCTCCGTCCAGCTGGACCACGCCACGGACCTGGACGTCATGGCCGCTGCCGTGGCCGCGGGCGCGGATGCGGTCCTCGCGGACGGGTCGTCCCTGCCATATGAGGACAATATTGCGCTGGTCCGTGCCGCGCGCGCCCGGCTGGGTGCCGCCGTCGTCCTTGAAGCTGAACTGGGCGGGCTGGCAGGGGACGAAGACCGCGCCTTTGAACCCGGCCAGGCAGGCGTGGACGTCGCGGGCCTGACCGATTCGGCGCAGGTGGAGGATTTTGTCTCCCGTTCCGGGGCGGAGCTGCTGGCCGTAGCCGTGGGCAACGTGCACGGCCGGTACAAGGGCGAGCCGCAGCTGCGCTGGGATGTGCTGCAGGACATTGCGGTGCGCACGCGGCTGCCGCTGGTGCTGCACGGCGCGTCCGGGATTCCGCCGGAGGAGCTGGTGAAGGCTGCCGCAATGAACGTGGGGAAGGTCAACTTCAACACCGAGCTGCGCACCGGTGTGCTGGCGACTCTGCAGGAGCAGCTTCCGGCACAAAGGGCCGACGGCGAGAACCTCCAGGCGCTGCTGGGCCACTGGAACAGGTCGGCGGGATCGTTCGCTGCCGCCGCCGTGGGGTTTTTGTCCCGATAGAGGCCCAAAAGCCGCCTTGATCTGGACAAACACTCGTGGGGCGGGCGCAGAATGGTCCTGTGAGCGGCATCGGCCCCTTGGAGCTACGCGTGCAGCCCGGAGCGGAGCCTGTCCGCGATCCGGCGATCGACCTTGTCCGCTGCATCTCCCTGGCGCTGGTGGTGGTGGGGCACGCCATGATGGTCAGCCCGGTCCTGCATCCGGACGGCACCGTGACCACGCAAAACACGCTCGGGGACCAGGACTGGTTTGAGCCGGTCATCTGGGTGTTCATGGTGATGCCGCTGTTTTTCGTGACCGGCGGCATCACCGGGCTGCAGTCGTGGCGGCGGCTGGTGGCCCGCGGCGGCACGGCGGCCGACTTTGTGCGTGGCCGCCTCCGCCGTTTCCTCCGCCCCGCCGTCGCCGTTCTGGCCGCGATGTTCCTGGGCTTCTGGCTCGCCGGGCTGCTCGGCGTGCACCCGCAGGTGGTGCAGCTGCTCGCCTCCGGCGGCGCCATGCCCCTGTGGTTCCTTGCCGCCTACCTTGCCGCGCAGCTGAACATCCCGCTCCTGTCCGCACTGCACTCCCGCAGTCCCTGGCTGACTTTCCTGGGGCTCGCCACTTTGGTGGTGGCGGTGGACAGTTGTCGGGGCGCGGTGCCGGAGCTGGCCTACCTCAACCTGCTGTTCCTCTGGTGGGCGGTGCAGCAGCTCGGGTTCCTGATGGCGGATGGCCACGCCGCCCGGCTATCGCGGCCGGCCCTGGCCGGGATTGCATTGGCGGCGAATCTTGTCATGGGCGCGGTCACGGCGCTTGGGATCTACTCGAACAACATGCTGGTCAACCTGAACCCGCCCAACCTGACCCTGTTATTGCTGGGTATCTCGCAGGCGTCCCTGATGCAGCTGGCCCGCCCGGCGCTCACCGCCGCCGGCAGCGCCCCGCGCGTCCGGCGGCTGTTGCTGGTGACCGGCAGCAGGTCCCTGACGGTGTACCTCTGGCACCTGCCCCTGCTCGGAGCGATGTCCGGGCTGCTCCTGCTCACGCCGTTCCCCAAGCCCGCCGCCGGCACGGCAGAGTGGTGGTGGGCGCGGCCCATCGTGTTGCTGGCCCTTGCCATCCTTTTGGTGCCGGTCCTCGCCGCCTTCGGCCACCTCGAGC
Organism: Pseudarthrobacter sp. NPDC058362; assembly: GCF_042723515.1. Classification (NCBI taxonomy): domain Bacteria; kingdom Bacillati; phylum Actinomycetota; class Actinomycetes; order Micrococcales; family Micrococcaceae; genus Pseudarthrobacter; species Pseudarthrobacter sp. NPDC058362. The sequence continues at coordinate 187,811 of NZ_JBHXIW010000006.1, forward strand.
AGCGTACGACGGCGTCTCCCGCCACGGGCTTCCGGCCCGCCGCTGCGGCGGGCGCCGCCGTCGTGGTTTTCTTTCCTGCCGCGGCAGGCGCGCTGACCGGGCTGACGCTGGAGCTGTTGGGAGTGGGGGCCGTCTGCTTCGCGTTGGCCCTGATGCTCCTGCGCGACCGGCACGCGCCGCGGCGGAGGAGCGGCACGCTGGCCGCCCGCGACGCGCACCGGAAGCGCCGCCGGGGCAAGGGAGGCATTGCCAGCGGCGTGAAGTAGTGCCAGTGTCGAACCATGACCGAGAACATGATGTCCACTGACGACCGGTTCGCCGCCGGTGTCTCCCTGGCCCGCAATGACGCACGCCACCGGTATGAGCTGAGCGTGGACGGACAGGTGGCGGTGAAGTCCTTCTTCCGCGACCTTCCCGGCCACATCGACTTTACCCACACCGAAACCACCGAGGGCTTCGAGGGCCGCGGGCTGGCGAAGGTGCTGGCCCACTTTGCCTTGGACGACGTGGTGGCATCGGGTAAACGGATCATCCCGCATTGCCCGTTTATCTCGGGCTACCTCCGGAAGCACGAGGGCTATGAGCAGTGCGTCGACTGGCCGGAGCAGTGACGCGGCCGGCTGCCATCCTGTTCGACGTCAATGAAACCTTGTCCGACATGGCGCCCATGGCGGACCGGTTCGCTGAAGTCGGGGCAGCCCCCGGGGCCGCGAAGCTCTGGTTTGCTGCGCTCCTGCGGGACGGTTTCGCGCTCACCGCGGCGGGGGAGAACCCGGCCTTCGCGGACGTCGGCGCGTCCGTGTTGCGGGGACTGCTCCGCGGAGAAGAGCTGGACCGGGGCCTGGACGCGGCGGTGCAGCACATCATGGACGGCATGTCCGCTCTGGAACTGCATCCGGACGTGGTGCCGGGGATTGGAGCGCTGAAAGCCGGCGGGTTCCGACTGGCCACCCTGAGCAACGGATCCACGGCGCTGGCGGACAAGCTGTTCAGCAACGCCGGCGTCCGGGACGACGTGGAACAGCTGCTGAGCGTTACCGACGCCCCGGCGTGGAAGCCGGACGCGCGGGCGTACCGGTACGCGGCCGGGCAGCTGGGGGTGGATGTCTCCGAGCTTCTGTTGGTGGCCGTCCATCCGTGGGACATCCATGGGGCCTCCTCGGCCGGTGCTCAGACGGCCTGGATCAACCGGTCCGGCGGTGCCTATCCGGACCACTTCAGGCCCGCCGACCATACGGTGCGTGCGCTGCCGGAGTTGGCGGAGGTGCTGGTTTAGGGCCTGCGCCGGCGCTGCCATTGAAGGGCGTGCCAGAAGAGCAGGCCCAGCTTTTTAGCTTCCTCGGAATCCGCGGGTTTGCGGGGGCAGGGCAGGGTGGCCGGCACCTGAAAAGGGGGATCCGGCGAGGCTGGGAAATTTGGACCCATCCGCTTCCGGGGGTGCCTCCGAAGCACTTAACGTCCCCAACCCCAACAGAAATTGGAGGCAGAAACATGCGGAACATCTTCACGAAGTCCCTGGCAGTCGGAGCCGTGAGCGGCCTGATGCTCGTCGGAGGTGCTGGCCTGGCCAGTGCCGACGCGGGGGACTCCACTGAAGCCCATGTGGACGAGGTCGCCCAGGTGACCGACAACAGCATCACCGATAGCGGCAACCTGTCGTTGGATAACATCCTCAACGGTGGTCTGGTCGACACCGGTGACGTTGCGAGCAACAACAATGTTCTCAACGGCATCGATGCTGACCTGTCGGATGTCCTGAGTGGCAACCTGAGCGGTAACGACACTGATGTAGACGTCGATCCCGACGTCGACAGCAATGTCGATGCTGATACCTCGGCCGACAGCACCACTGATGGTGGTCAGGACGACGAGGGACTGCTGGGCGGACTGCTCGGCTAGAACCTCAAGTAAAAGCTGTGGCACCCGCCCCTCAGGGCGGGTGCCACAGCTTTTTAAGGGTTTTTGAACCCGGGTGACGGGTCATTCTGCCCCAAACCACCCAGGGCCATCCAGTCAATGACGCTCTAGGAAGACGCAAAGCCCGCGAGAATCCGCGCCTGCGGACAATTAGCGTACAAAAGTTTGCTTAAAAGGGTTCCCTAAGTAAGGCTTGCCTATGCAACCCCACGCCTGAGCAAAGGAAACCCTGTGCCGCTGATGCCCCGCCTTGACGAACCACCCGTGGACGACCCACACGGCCGCATCCAGTCCAGCCCCCACACCCCCCGCCACGCACCCGCCCAGGATTTCGGCTCCCGGGTGGAACTGGCGCTCGGTGCCACCAATCATCTCTTCAACGCCCGCAACTCGCCCCGTTACGTGGCGCAGGTGCTGCAGGGGGTCACCGCCGTTGCCACCAAGCTGGAGCGGACGACGCAGCCGTTCACCGGCGTCGGGCCTTCCGAACTCAAGGCGCGCGTCGCGGCCGTTGACCTGGACGCCCCCCTCCCGGACACCGCGGCCGCACTGCAGGAACTGGAGGAGGTGTACCTCCGCGACGCCGTCTACTTCCACGACGCCAAGTACGCCGCGCACCTCAACTGCCCCGTGGTGATTCCCGCGCTGGTGGGCGAGGCAGTGCTCTCTGCGGTCAACTCCTCCCTGGACACGTGGGACCAGAGCGCCGGCGCCACGATGATCGAACGCCGCTTGATCGACTGGACCGCCGAACGCCTCCACCTCGGCCCCTTCGCGGACGGCGTGTTCACCTCCGGCGGCAGCCAGTCCAACCTGCAGGCCCTCCTCATCGCACGCAACCACGCCGTCGCCGGCCTCCGCCGCGACCCCGCCCGCAGCAGCCGGCGCCTCCCCGCCCTGCTGGACACCCTCCGCATCTTCACCTCCGAGGACAGCCACTTCAGCATCCAGAAATCGGCCTCCATGCTGGGCCTGGGCTTCGACGCCGTCATCACCGTCCCGTGCACGGCGGACCGCCGGATGGACCCGGCAGCGCTCGCCGCGGCCATGGCGGAAGCGCACGACGCCGGCCTCACCGCCATGGCGGTCGTCGCCACCGCCGGGACCACGGACTTCGGAGTGGTGGACCCGCTCGCAGAGCTCGCAGCGCTGGCCCGCGCCTATGGCGCCTGGTTCCACGTCGATGCAGCCTACGGTGGCGGCCTCATGGTCTCCGCCCGCTACCGCCACCTGCTGGACGGGACCGGCCTGGCGGATTCGGTCACGGTGGACTTCCACAAGACGTTCTTCCAACCCGTCAGCTCCAGTGCCCTCCTGGTCCGCGAATCCGCCATGCTCCGCCACATCACCTACTATGCGGACTACCTGAACCCCGAAAGCGCGGCCCTGGCGGACATCCCCAACCAGGTGGACAAGAGCATCCAGACCACCCGCCGCTTCGACGCGCTCAAGCTCTGGCTGACCCTCCGCATCATGGGCGCGGACGCCGTGGGCGCCCTGTTCGACGAAGCGATCGACCTCGCCGCCCGCGTCGGCTGCCTCCTCGCCGCCGACGACGACTTCGAACTCGCCGCCGCACCCCAGTTGAGCACCCTCGTGTTCCGCTACCGGCCCCGCACCGCCTCCGGCGAACGCATCACCGAGGATGCCGCCGACGCGCTCAACCCCGCCATCCGCGCCGCCGTCTTCGCCTCGGGCCAGGCCGTTGTGGCCGGCACCAAGGTCAACGGCCGCCACTACCTCAAGTTCACGCTCCTCAACGCAGAAGCCACCCTCGAGGACATTGCCGGCATCATCGACTTCGTGCGCACCACCGGCGAGGAGCTCCTCGCCGAGGAGCTCCTCGCCGAGGAGGCCGCGGCATGAGCATCAGCACTCCCAGCAATGGAAAGATTTACGACTTCGCCGCCATCGGCGTCGGGCCCTTCAACCTGGGCCTCGCCGCCCTTGCGGAACCGGTGGACGGCCTGGACGGCATCTTCCTGGACCGCAGCCCGTCCTTCGACTGGCACCCCGGCATGATGCTGGAGCCGGCCCATCTCCAGGTCCCGTTTATGGCGGACCTGGTGACCATGGCCGACCCCACCTCGCGCTACTCCTTCCTGAACTTCCTCAAGCAGACCGGCCGGCTCTACCGCTTCTACATCCGCGAGGATTTTTATCCGCTGCGGGCCGAATACAACCAGTACTGCCAGTGGGTGGCCGGCCAGCTGTCCTCGGTGCGTTTTAGCACGGAGGTGCTGGAAACGGCGTACGACGACGGCGTGTACCACCTTTCCGTCCAGGGCCCGGCCGGGCCGGAGGTGCTCAGGGCGCGGCGGCTGGTGCTGGGCACCGGCACCAGCCCGTACGTCCCGCAGGCCGCGGAAGGGATCCTGGCCGACTCCGCCGCGGGCCGCGGGGGGCTGGTCCTCCACAACTCGGACTACCTGGCCCGCAAGGCCGAACTGCAGCAGCGGCGCAGCATCACCGTCCTGGGCAGCGGCCAGAGCGCAGCCGAGGTCTACTACGAGCTGCTCCAGGAGGCAGACGCCCACGGCTACCAGCTGAACTGGGTGACCCGGTCCGGCCGGTTCTTCCCGCTGGAATACACCAAGCTCACTCTGGAAATGACCTCGCCGGAGTACGTGGATTACTTCCACAGCCTCCCGCGCGGCCAGCGGGATGACCTGGTCAGGAACCAGAAAAACCTCTACAAGGGCATCAACTCGGACCTGATCAACGCCATCTACGACCTCCTTTACACCCGCAGCCTCTCCGGCCTGGTGGACACGCAGCTCCTCACGCACTCGGCCCTCACCGGCGCCCACTGGGATGACGGCGCCGGGACCCACACCCTCCAGCTGCACCACGGCGAGCAGGGAAGCGACTACACCCTGGAGAGCGAGGCCGTGGTCCTGGCCACCGGTTACGGCTACCGCGAACCGGCGTTCCTGGCCGGCATCCAGGACCGGATCGCCCGCGACAGCGCCGGCCGCTTCGCCGTGGACCGCAACTACGGCATCAGTGCCGAAGCCGGCGAGATCTTCGTCCAGAACGCCGAGCTCCACACCCACGGCTTCGTCACCCCGGACCTGGGCATGGGCGCCTACCGCAACTCCTGCATCCTGCGCGAAATCACCGGCCGCGAGGTCTACCCGGTGGAGCCCAGCATCGCGTTCCAGCAGTTCGGCGCCCCGGCAGGCATTCCTGCCAGCGTGCCCACCCCCGCGGAGGTGCAGGCATGAGTTTCACCTTCCGCTGCCTGGACGCCGAAGCCGACGCACCCCTCCTCCACAGCTGGGTCACCCGGCCGTATGCCTCGTTCTGGGGGATGCAGTCCGCAACAGTGGCCGACGTCGCGGCAGAATACGCAAGCATCCAGGCGAGCGGCCACCACCACGCGCTTCTGGGGCTCGACGACGGCGTCCCCGCCTTCCTCACGGAGGAATACCTTCCGGGGTCCTCGCCGCTGGCCTCCCTCTATCCGGTGCATCCCGGTGACGTGGGGATGCACCTGCTGGTGGCGCCGCCGTCGTCCGCTCCAATACCGGGGTACACCGCCGCGGTGATGGACGCCGTCCTCAGCAGGCTGTTTGACCGGCCGGACGTGGAGCGCGTGGTGGTCGAACCGGATGTCCGGAACACCAAGATCCACGCCCTCAACGTCCGCTTCGGCTTCCAGCCCGCCGGAACCGTCAACCTGCCGGACAAGGAAGCCCTGCTCAGCTTCTGCACCCGCGCCGACTTCCACGCCGCCCGCGCAGCCCACTTCCCCCAGACCTCCGCATCCATCCTCCAGGGAGCCGCACTGTGACCATCCACCTCGAACCCGCCGCCGCAACGCTGCCTCAGACAGCCCACCTCACCGCCGACCGCTGGGACCTCGCCAACCGGCACCTGCTCCGCAAGGCGCTCGCCGAGTTCTCGCACGAACGCATCCTGACCCCGGAGTCCGCCGGGGACGGCACCTACAGCGTGGCCAATGGCAGCCACGAATACCGGTTCCGGGCCCGCCTGCTCGAACTCGACCACTGGTCCATCGACGCAGGTTCCATCCAGCATTTCCGGGACGGCACCGAGGCGCCCCTGGACGTCCTGGAGTTCATCACGGCCTTCCACGAAACCCTCGGGATCAATATCCAGATGCTGCCGGTCTACCTCGAAGAGGTCAGCAGCACCCTGGCCAGCCACGCCTACAAGCAGTGGGCCGGGCAGCCGGCCGCCGCGGAACTTGCCGCCGGCGTCACCGGCGGGCAGGACCCGGCCGCGGACTTCCAGGCCATCGAACGCAGCATGACCGAAGGGCACCCGTGCTTCGTGGCCAACAACGGCCGCCTGGGGTTCGGCATCAGCGACTACCTCGCGTTCGCCCCGGAAACCGGCGCTCCCGTGCACCTCGAATGGATCGCCGTGCACCGCAGCCGCGCCGTGTTCACCGCCAGCGCCGGGCTGGACTACCGTGCCCATCTGGACGCCGAGCTCGGGCCCCTGGCCGGCCGGTTCATCGCCCACCTGCAGCTGGAGGGCCTGGATCCGGACCAGTACTTCCTCATGCCCGTGCACCCCTGGCAGTGGGAGAACAAGCTCACGGTGACCTTCGCGGCGGAGATCGCCCGGCAGCTGATCGTGCACCTGGGCACCGGGACGGACACCTACCAGGCGCAGCAGTCCATCCGGACGTTCTTCAACACCGGGGCACCGGACCGGCACTACGTCAAGACCGCCATGTCCGTGCTGAATATGGGCTTCATGCGCGGCCTTTCCCCGCAGTACATGAAGGCCACGCCGGCCATCAACGACTGGCTGCGCACGCTCATCGAGACGGACAGTGCACTGCAGTCGCGAGGCTTCACCATGATCGCCGAGGTCGCCGCGATCGGCTACCACAACGGCACCTACGAGGCAGGGTCGGCGTCCGGTTCGCCCTACCGCAAGATGCTGTCCGCCCTGTGGCGCGAGAGCCCGCTGCCCCTGCTGGAGGAGGTCCAGCAGCTGGCAACCATGGCCTCCCTCCTGCACGTCGACGCCGCCGGCAAGCCGATGGTGTCCGCGCTGATCGAACGGTCCGGGCTGGCACCGGAGGTGTGGCTGCGCCGCTACTTCGAGGCGTACCTGGTGCCGCTGGTGCACTGCATGGCCAAGTACGAGCTTGCTTTCATGCCGCATGGCGAGAACGTCATCCTGGTCCTGGAAAACGGCGTTCCGGTCAGTGCCATCATGAAGGACATCGCCGAGGAGATCGTGGCAATGGGGGACCGGCTGGACCTGCCCGCGGAGGTGTCCCGGATCAAGGCGGACATCCCGGACGGCGAAAAAGTTCTGGCCATCTTCACGGACATCTTCGACTGCATTTTCCGTTTCCTCGCCGCCCTCCTGGACGAAGCCGGGACCCTTCCCCAGGAACAGTTCTGGCGGACGGCGGCCGCGGCCGTGGCCGATTACCAGGCGGACCACCCCGAGCTCGCGGACCAGTTCGCGCGGCACGACCTGTTCGCCGCTGACTTCGAGCTCTCCTGCCTCAACCGGCTCCAGCTCCGCAACAACCAGAACATGCTGGACCTGGCGGACCCCTCCGGCGGCCTGCAGAAGGCCGGCCGGCTGGCCAACCCGCTGGCCCGGTTCCGCCCAGGCGCCTGAGGCGCCTAACGTGCCTGGGCAAACTCAGTCAGCTGGTTAGGCTGGCAGCATGACTGCCACCGCACCCGACACCGCCCTCATCACCGGAGCCAGCGCCGGGTTGGGCACCGAGTTCGCCCGCCAGCTCGCCGCCCAGGGCCACCCCCTGGTCCTCGTCGCGCGGAACCGCGCGCGCCTTGAAGAGGTGGCGGCGGAGCTGGAGCTGCGGTACGGAACCACGGCTGAGGTGCTTCCCGCGGACCTGACGGACGACGGCGGCCTGGCCGCCGTCGTCGGCCGCCTCACCGATCCGCTGCGGCCGGTGGGGATCCTGGTCAACAACGCGGGGACCGGCCTGCTGCACCGGTTCGAGGACAATTCGGCAGAGGAAGAGGTGCAGCACCTGCGCCTGCACACCGAGGCGGCCCTCGTGCTGACGCACGCCGCGTTGCCCGGCATGCTGGGACGGGGCGCGGGACGGATCGTCAACGTGGCGAGCATCGCCGCGTTCCTGCCGCGCGGCACGTACTCGGCGGCGAAGGCGTGGCTGGTGAGCTTCAGCCGGTGGGCCAACCTGGAATACCGTTCCCGTGGAGTGCGTGTGACGGCGGTGTGCCCGGGCTTCACGCACACCGAGTTCCACGACCGGATGGGGATGGACAAGTCGGTGGCGCCGTCGTGGGCCTGGCTGCAGGCCGAACGCGTGGTTCGGGAAGGCTTGGCGGACAACGCGCGCGGCAAAGCCGTGTCCATCCCGACCCGGCGCTACAAGGTGGTGGCCGCCCTGGCCCGCGTGGCCCCGGCCCGGCTAATGGCCGGCCCGCCGCGCCGGCCGAAATAGAGTGCTTCCCAGCAGCCCGGTGCGGGTGCGCGACCCGCTGCGGCGGACCGCCACCACCACTGTGATGCCCATCAGCGCGCCTACGAGGGTCTCCACGCCGCGTTCCAGGATCAGCACGCCCGGATCGATCGGCGCGGACAGCTGTGAGATGAGCAGCATTACCGGGGTGAAGGAAACCATCGCCAAGCCGTAGTGGCGGGTCATGAACAGTTCGGTGGTGAACTGAAAGAGGACCACCAGAAGCGCCAGCAGCACGGCCGGGTGGTCCGGCAACTGCACTGGCCAGCGCGTCCACAACGCTGCCAGGGACCAGGGTTCCGGCCAAATAACGACGGCGGTCACCACCAGCCCGACGAACGTCCCCACGATGCGGTGGACGCCGCGGCGGACGCTGCTGGGGAGGTCCGCGCCGGCCAGCGGAACCGCGGCGGCGGCCATCGCCCAGTGTGGGTGGCCGCTGCCGCCGAGCACCCCGGCGGCACCGGCCGCGCCGACGGCCAGCACGTAACGGACGGCGTGGATGAGCACTGCGCCTGGTTCCGCCGGTTGCCTGGACCGGGCCGCGCTCCGTTGCCAGGCCCTGTGGCGGAACCAGCCGGAGAAGCCCACGGCAAGCGAGAAGCCGGCCGACGCCGCCGCGATCAGCAACGCCGCGTACCAGGGGATGGACGCCGGGACGGAGGCGCAGGCGCCCAGCGCGAGGATGCCGAAAAACGGACCGTTGGGGCGGAGCCGGACGCGGTCCGCGAACACCGAGGCCGCCCCGGCCAGGACGGCTTCAACGCCCACAAGCCACCAGGAGTGGAGGTGGTTGACGGAAAGAAAGACGCCTACGGCGACGCCGCCCAGCAGCACCACGGCAGCCCGGGCCTGGTGGCGGAGGCGCAGCTGGTGCGGCTCGTTCCGGCCATACATGCCGGTCAGGGCGCCGAACACGGCGTAGATGATCAGCTCGGCCCGCCCGGCCGCCATGAGAAGCAAGGATGGAACCGCCACGCTCACAGCGACCCGGAGGGCGGCAAGATGGTCGTTGCTGGCCGGTTCCAGTCGGTGGAGCGCCCGGACCTGTTCCATGACGCGCTTCATATGCTTCGAATTATTCCGGGAACGCCTCGCTGATGCATTCTGTGTCGCCGGAAGACGGCCCTCCGCCAGGGAACGGCTAAGGCCCGCCCCGCACGCTCCCTTGGCGGGAAGTGCGGGACGGGCCTCGTGAGCGCGGGCTACAAGAAGTGCCCTGGCCGGGAGGCGGGGGCTACACCCCGGCAGGGACCTTTCCGGATCCGGAGGCGTCCGTGATGTCCTGGGTCTCGAACGGCAGTTCGTCCAGGTCGATCAGCGGGTTCTCATCCTGGGTGGCAACCAGTTCGCGGGCCTCGGCCTGGCTGTCCACGCTGGGCATGGAGCCCGGCAGCGGGCGCCGGGCCGATTCCTTCAGGAAGTAGATGGCCACGGCACCGATGGCCGAGGTGGCCATCAGGTAGTACGCGGGCATCATGTCGTTGCCGGTGGCGCTGATCAGGGCTGCCACAATAAACGGAGTAGTACCGCCGAAAATGGCCACGGAGAAGTTGTACGCGATGCCCATGGCGCCGTACCGGCTGGAGGTGGGGAACTGGGCCGGCAGTGCCGAAGCCAGGTTCGCCACGTAGAAGGTCACCGGGAAGGCGATCAGGCCGAGGCCCGTCAGCGTGGACCAGATCTCACCGATGCCGATGAGCAGGAACGCCGGGATGGCCAGCAGGACGGTGCTCACGGCGCCGATCCAGAGAACGGGCCGTCGGCCGATCCGGTCGGACAGTTTGCCGGTCAGCGGGATGCACAGGCTCATGACTACCAGCACGGGGATCGTCAGCAGTGTGCCGTGTACGGGGTCATAGCCCTTGGACTCGGTGAGGTACGTGGGCATGTACGAGGTGAGGGCGTAGCCGGCGGTGTTCGCGGCGGCCACCAGGATCATGGCCACGATGATGGAGCGCCAGTAGGCCTTGACGATTCCCACCGGGCCCTTGGCCGTGACGTCCTCGGAGGCCGCGGCGTTCTTGGCCAGGTCCTCCTGCGCGTCCAGGGTTGCCTGGAACTGCGGGGACTCCTCGATGCGCATGCGGAAGTAGATGGCGATGATGCCCAGCGGGCCGGCAATCAGGAACGGAATCCGCCAGCCCCAGTCCTCCATGACGTCCTGGCCCAGGGTCAGCTGCAGCGCGGACACCAGTGCGGCGCCGATGGCAAAGCCCAGGTAACTTCCAAGGTCGAGGAAGCTGGCGAAGAAGCCGCGGCGCTTGTCCGGGGCGTACTCGCTCACGAACGTGGTGGCGCCGGCGTACTCGCCGCCGGTGGAGAAGCCCTGGACGATCTTCAACAGCACCAGCAGTGCTGCGGCCCAGAGGCCGATCTGTGCGTAGCCGGGCAGCAGGCCGATGGCGAACGTGCTCGCGGCCATCAGCATCAACGTGGCCGCAAGGATCTTCTGCCGGCCCATCTTGTCGCCCATCCAGCCGAACACCACGCCGCCGAGCGGGCGGGCAATGAAGGTGGCGGCGAACGTTCCCAAAAGGAACAGGGTTTGGGTGGTGGGGTCAGATTCCGGGAGGAAGACCGGGCCCATGGTGGTGATCAGGTAGCCGAAAACACCTACGTCGTACCATTCCATCGTGTTGCCCACGATGGTTCCGCCCAGGGCTTTCTTCAGCATGGGCTGGTCCACGACGTTGACGTCGGACTCCTTGAGCCGCCGCCGGCCGAGGATCTTGGGTTTGCGTGGGCCGGTCGGGCCCGCGTTGACTTGCGTACCGTTCGCCTGGGTTCCAGGCGGCGTAACTGGGTTGGTTCCGGAGGCGGTGGTGATGCCTGCGGAAGAGTCGGTATTGCTTCGGTCTATGGGCATTTGTGCAACTCCTGTGGAGGTCATTTGCTTGCGACTTGTAGCTGCCCCGCTCCGGGCAGGCCTTCAATTTTACGGGGATTCCCAGACTTTTTCGGCTTGAGTGCCGTAGGATCGGGTGTTTTTGGGCTGTTTTCCGGCCGATGGGCGGCGCGTGTTTCCGGCGCTTTCCCCGCGCTATTACTGGGAAGCGGCCGGTCACAGCGGATCGTTACCTAAATTTTTCTTTTGTCGACCCTTTTTGGGGCCTTTCACCGCGGAAACCCGCGGAAAATGTGACGGGGAACACCACTTTCAGACGCGTACGACGGCGGCTGTTGCCGCCGTCGTACGCCCACCTTGTGGAGTTCCTAGAGCCTGTCCGGGCGTACCGCGAGTACAGGGCAGGTGGCGTCCAGCAGGATCCGCTGGACGGTGCTGCCGAGGATGAGTTTCCCCACCATCGAACGGTGCCTGAGCCCCACCACGATCATGTCCACATTCCGGTCCTGCGCGATCTGGATCACCGCATCGCCGGGATCCGACAGGACCGAGGACTCAAGCGTCAGGGTCAACCCGGCCGCCATCAGCTGTGATTCCAGCTGCTGCACTTCCGCTGGTTCCAGGTCGTGGTGGCCGCGGCCCACGTTGACGATGAGCAGGTCCGTTTTCCTGAGCAGGGCTTCCGCTATGCCCGTGGTCAGGGCCTCCCGGCCTTCGAGGGAGGGTATGTAAGCAACGAGAACCGTCATGTTGGGCTTCTCTCCGGTAGGTGGTGTGGATGGGCTGGGCTAGACGAGGGTATTGAGCCAGCCCTGCGGCAGGTCGATCGGCAGCAGGGAGGGCAACACCAGCAGCACGGCGTACAGGGCCAGGGTGTAGATGATGGCCACCTTGAGCCTTGCTCTGGCGACGACCAGCAGGAACGCGGGGATGAAAATGGTCACCGCTACGAGGTAGCCGAAGGCTGCGGTGAGGGCCAGGAATCCGGTCATCCACAGGAACGTCTTCAGGGCGAAGCCGGCATCCAGCGTCCATCCCGCGCCCGCGGTCCGCGCGCGGAGCCGGGACCTGATTTCCGTGGCGAGCAGGATTCCCGAGAATGCCAGGCCGCCGATGCTGACCAGTTGGGGCACCAGCCGCGCTTCCGGCGAGAAGGATGCCGAGGCGATGAGGGCTGCGGCGAATGCCGTGGCGAAGATGCCTGCCGCAGCGAGCGACCAGGTGGAGTTCTTCAGCGGGCTCTCGTCGTCTTCGGGACGTTCGTCGCGGTGGCCGTCGTCCAGGTTGGTGCTGCGGCGGGCGCGGATGAACTTGATGAACGCCCACATCATGGGCAGGACCAGGATCCCCAGGAAAACCAGCACGCCCGGGCGGGCCATCCAGTCCAGGCCGTTGTAGAGGCTGTCCGTGAGGAAGTAGTAGCGCTCCAGCGGAATGGCCAGGACGAAACCGATCAGGAACGGGGCGCGGGGGAAGCCGGTGGACTTCAGCAGCCAGCCGAAGACACCGAGGATGATCATGATCCAGAGGTCGCCAAGCTGGCCGCCCTCCTGGAAGGATCCGAGCAGCATGACCGCAACCAGCCCGGCTGCCAGGACGGCGAAGGGAACCTTGGTGAGCCTGGCCAGCTGCTTGACGCTGAGGAAGCAGAACAGGGCGCCGAGGACGGACGCAATGGCGAAGGACCACACGATGAGGTACATCAGGTCCAGGTGCTCCGTGATGATGGACGGCCCCGGCTGGATGCCGTAGGTCAGGAGCATGCCCAGGAGCATGGCCGAGGGAACGCCGCCCGGGATGCCGAAGAGCAGCGTGGGAATGAGGTCCCCGGCTTCAACGGAGTTGTTGGCGCTTTCCGGGCCCACGATGCCGCGTGGGTCTCCCTTGCCAAACTTGCGCTTGTCCTTCGCTGTTGCCACGGCCTGGCCGTACGCAAGCCACGTTCCGGCGGTGGCGCCGACGCCGGGCAGCACGCCTGCCCAAATTCCGATCAGTGCCCCACGGATCACCTGGGTCCAGTGGGACAGCCACTCAACGATGCCCTTGCCCCAACCGCCGCCGAGGCTGATGTCCTGCTTCTGGCCCCGCCGCTGGCTGGCCCGCGACGCGATTTCAGCCAGGCCGAAGATGCCCAGGGCAACAGCCACGAGGGAGAGTCCGTCACCGAGGAAGAGGCTGCCGAAGGTGAAGCGCTCCTCCGCGGTGGTGGGCGAGGTGCCCACCATGCCGAGGATAAGGCCGAGGAGGCCGGCCGAAACGCCCTTGATGATGTTGCCGCGGGAGAGGACCGCGGCGAGTGCGACGCCCAGGACCGTCAGCATGAACAATTCGGGGCTGGCGAAGGAGAGCACGAGCGGCCGGGCGAGGGGAATGGCGAGGGTCAGGCCGATGGCACCGATGATGCCGCCGGCCATGGACGACAGGAAGGCCAGCGTGAGGGCACGCGCAGCCTCACCCTTTTTCGCCATCGAATATCCGTCCAGCATGGTGACACTGGCCGACGCCGAGCCGGGGGCGCCCAGCAGGACAGCCGAGACGGTGTCCGAGGTATGGACCACTGCCAGCGCGCCGATCAGGAGCGCCAGAGCCTGGGGCGGTTCCATGCCGAAGGTGATGGGGAGGAGGATGGCGACCGCACCGGTGCCGCCCAGGCCGGGAATGAGGCCCATGACCAGACCGGCCACAACGCCGATCAGGAGCATGAGGAGCAGGGAAGGGTCAGCGAGTGACGCCAGCGCTGCCATAGCGGAATCAAGCATGATTGTCCTTATTCAACGTGGATGTCGTAGTTGCTCTCGAGCAGTTCCTGGACATAGGACCTGACAGAGCTGCTGACGGTGTAGGCGTCCCGGACGCGGTCGGCCATGCCGGCGTCGGCCACGAGCGGGTAGCCGCCGAGGACCTTGGCGGCCTTGTCTTGGAATTCTTTGTCGGCGCCCAGCTTTTCGCTGGACTCCCGCAGGAGCGTGACAGCCTTTTCCGGCGTCTCCTGCGGGACCCACAGGCCCTTCTGGTAGGTGTAGGTGAGGCCCAACAGGGTCTTGTAGGCCTCGAACTTCTCGCCCGAGGGCTTCTTGCCGTGGAGGCGTTCGTAGGCCTCGGGGACGGTGGGGACGTCAGGGAAATTGGGGTCGCGGACCACTTCGCCGGACCCGTCCAGCTGGCCGAAGGACATCAGCACCGTCGCCTTGCCTTCTTCGACGATGCCCTTGACGGCCGAACCGTAGGCGGACGTGGTCTGGTAGTCCAGGTCGATTTCGCCGCGCTGCAGCGCCAGGTTCACCGGCCCCCGGCCTTCAAAGCCAAAGGTGGAGGTGACCTCCGCCTCGAGCAGGTCGAAAGCGACCAGGGTGGTGATGTCCAGCCCGGTGGCGCTGATGCCACCGAACTCCAGGGGCTTGTCCCTGTTCACCAGGTCCTCGACCCCGTTCACGCCGGCCTCGGTCCGGGCGTAGATAACGCCGCCGGTGCCGTTGACCACCACCGGCTTGAGGTCCTCGAAGGAGTACCGGACGGCCGAGCGCCCCAGGACCCAGGGCACTACTGTGGAGGCGGTCCCGACGAGGATTTCCGTGCCGTCGGCTTTTGCCGAGCGGGCAAACTTGTTGGTGCCTGAGATACCTTCGCCACCCGGCTCGTTGACGGGGGCAAATCCCGGGCTGCCGGGGATGTAGTGGGTCAGTTCGGTGCCGATGAACCGCGCCCAGGTGTCTGTTCCGCCGCCGGAAGCGAGGGGGATGAGGAATTCCAGGGTCTCGCCGCTGAAGTTGCCGTCTTCGGTGCTGGAGGGCGGGTTCAGCAGGCCGCCGCCCACCACTGTGGTAGCGACGCCGAGCGCGGCGAAGGAGGCAACTACGGCCAGTATGGTTCGCCGGGAGTGCTTCGGAGGTTCCGGTTGCTCGGCGGTGGGGGTGTCATATGACGGACCGGGGGGTTCCACGTATGTTTTCTGACTCGTCATTGAGGATGTCCTTTGATTGTAAGCCGCCTGCGCGGGGAGCCGCGGCGGATTTGGGGTGGCCTGTTTAGTGGGGCTACCAGGTGTCCGGGAGGAGGAGCTCGGCGTCCGCGATCCTGCGGGCGCTTCGCAGTGCGCCCACCACCGTGGCGCCGTCGATGGTTTCCGACCAGGTCTGCACCAGGCCGGCGGGGGTCCGCATGGTGACTCCGGCTGAGACGTCGGTGGAAACCAGACTGGTCATCACCGTTCCGGCGTGCTGCGCCGCCATGGTCAGTGCCACGCTGCCGGTGATTGCGAGGGCGGGGTGCAGGCGGCCCATGGAAAGCATCCGGACCACGACGTCGGCCTCGTCCGCTTCCCCGGCCCTGGCCGCAAGCGCCAGCTTGGGGATGGCGCGTTCTGCCGCGGCGCGGGTGGATGCGAGGCCCATCCGGACTGCGGCATCCCGGCGGAGGTTGTCGAGGTGCGCCAGCAGGTCTGCCCGGGTATCGATGTCTGCGGCGGTCTCGTGGCCGGTCAGGCCTACCGACTCGGCTTCCACGATGACCAGCGGGGCTCCTGCATCGATGAGCGTGACCGCCACCTGCCTGCCGTCGAAGTCCAGTTTGTCCACCGGGTCCCCGGTGGGAAAGAGCTTGCCGGTGGTCCTTCCTGCAGGATCGAAGAACCCCATTCCCACCGCCATGCCGGGGAAGGGGACTCCGGGGATCAGCTGGTTTCCCGGGTACAGCAGTTCCCCCTGGGGGGTGTCCACCTTTTGCAGGATGAGCTGGTTGGTGTTGGTGTTCAGCGTCCGGACCGACGTGCTGTCCGCACCGGCGGCGACCCACCCCCGCTCAATCGCGTAAGGCGCCACCACTGCGGAACAGTTGCCGCAGTTGCTGGCCCAGTCCACCTTCTGCTCTTCCACACCCACCTGCGCGAACGTGTAGTCCACGTCTGCCTCGGCGCTGACGGACCGGGACAGGATGACGGCCTTGCTGGTGGTGGACGTGCCTCCGCCGACGCCGTCGATCTGACGGTGGTCAGGGCTGCCGAAAAGCCGGAGGAGTACTTCGTCCACGGTCTTCCCGGGAACCTGGAGGTGGTCCCATTCGAACACCCAGCACTTGCTGGTTCCTCCGCGCATCCACGTGGCCGGAATCTTGAACATGATTGCTTTCAACACCTTTCTCTGGCCCGCTTACCGGGCCGGCGGCCTCATGGCCTAACCCAGTGTGGGGCTCGTCATGGATGAATTACAATCACGAAAAAATGCATATACTTGCAGTTTTACTTCATTCACTGCGGCGACTCGGAGCGCAGAGGTGACCCTTAGTGGTCGCCGGAGCCGCAAGAGCTGGGTGGTTAACCATGATTTTCCGCTGAAGATGAAGGATATGTATAGAATTGTCGGACGGGGTTAATCAACACTTCAAAGGCGGTTCTGCGAATGCTGAACATCAGGAGGCTCGAGCTCCTGCTCGACGTCGTCGAGCTCGGCTCGATCACTGCCGCAGCGGAAAAACATGTCTATTCACCGTCCGGCGTATCCCAGCAGTTGCGCCGCCTGGAAGCGGAGGTTGGCCAGCCACTCCTGCAACGCCAGGCCCGGGGGATGGTGCCAACGGACGCCGGACACGTCCTGACGGCCCATGCCCGCAGGATCCTGCGCCAGATGGCAGCCGCCGAGGCGGACCTGGCCGAAATCGCGGGCCTCAACCGCGGCAGCCTTACCCTGGGGACCTTCCCCACCCTCGGCGGTTCGTTCCTGCCCCTGGTCATCAGCAGGTTCAAAGCCCAGTACCCGGCTATCGAACTGCACGTCCGGAGCAGCCGGTTCGATGACCTGATCGAGATGCTTGAAAACGGCCAGGTGGGCATGTCGCTGCTGTGGGATTACGAGTGGAACCGGCTCAGCCCGGAGAACTTTGCGCTGACCACGGTGTTCGAAGATTCCACTGCGCTTATCGTCGGCAAGGAACACCGGCTCGCGCGCCGCAAGCAGGTGGACATGGCCGACCTGGCGCACGAAGAGTGGATCGTCCGCGAGCAGGACCACCCGGTTGTCGAAGTGCTGCACAGAAGCGCCCAGGCTGCCGGGTTCGAGCCGAAGATTTCGTTCCACGCCAACGACTACCAGGAGGCCCAGGCCATGGTCAGCGTGGGCCTGGGCATAGCGCTGGCCCCGCGGACGGCAGTTGTGAATAAGCACCCGGGCGTCAGCATTGTGTCGCTGGGCAGCAGTGCCCCGTCCCGGCGGGTGCTTCTGGCCCACCGGCACGACCGGGTCAGGGCCGCGGCCGAAATCGCGTTCCAGGCGACGCTGCTGGAAGTTGCGAAAGAAAGCAGCGCCGACTTCAAATAGGGGGCCCCTTGAGTAAGAACCGATCGCGGTCGACGCGATGGCTGTGGATGCTGATAGCGTCCGCCGTCCTCTGCCAGGTTGCCCTGAACCTTGCCCGCCCGCTGATCTCCTACAAGGTCCTGGCCCTCGGGGGTGACTCGCTCACCGTGGGCCTCACGTCGGCGTCGTACGCGCTGGTTCCCGTTGCGGCGGCTCTGTGGCTCGGCAGGGTGTCCGACCGGCGCAGTTCGCTGCGCGGGATGGTGGCTGCCGGCACCCTGCTGCTGGCCGCCGGCCCGTTCGTGCTCTTCGCGTCCTCGTCGCTTCTCCTCGTTGCGGCGGCCAGCGCCGTGCTCGGCCTCGGGCATCTTTTCTTCACGATCGCCGGCCAGTCGGCGATCGCCCGTTTCGTTCCCCTGGACCGCATGGATGCTGCCTTTGGCTGGTTCACGGCATCCTTTGCCGTGGGTCAAATGATCGGCCCGCTCCTTGCCGGCCTCGCCATGGGCGACACGGGAGGAGCGCCGGCCGGCGTTCGTCTGGCGGACTCCAACGCCGGCCTGGTCATGGCCGGTGCCATTGCGTTCTTCGCTGTTCCGCTCGCCTTCGGGACCGCAGCCCGGGGTGCCCCCGGCGGGCCAAAGGCCGGGCAGCCGGTGCCGGATGCCCGGCCGGTCTCCATTGCCGCGCTGCTGCGCTATCCAGGCGTGAAGACCAACATGGTGGCGAGCCTGGCGCTTCTTGCCACCACGGACATCCTGGTCGCCTTCCTCCCGCTCCTGGGCGAAGCCAAGGGCGTCCCGCCGGCAGTGGTCGGCGTCCTCCTCGCCGCGAGGGCCGCCGCCTCGATCGCATCGAGACTGCTGCTGCCGCTGCTCGTGGCCCGTTGGAGCCGTCCGCGGCTTGTGCTGGCAAGTCTTGCCGGAGCGGGGACTGCCCTGGCCCTTGTGCCGTGGCTTTTTGAACGTCCCTTGGCGGCAGGGATCCTGCTGGCGCTCGGCGGGTTCTTCCTTGGCCTGGGCCAGCCCATCACGATGACCCTTGTCACGCAGGCGGTTCCAGCGGCCTCGCGCGGCGCGGCGCTCGCCCTTCGCCTGCTGGGCAACCGGATAGGGCAGGTCACCTTGCCGGCCGCAGCCGGTCTGCTGGCCGCTCCGGTGGGTCCCAGCGGGGCACTCTGGATGTCGTGCGTGGTCCTCGGTGCAGCCTGCCTTCGCTGGCCCGGAAAAAAGGGATAAAACTCCGGTGTTGGAAGCCTCCGCGGGGTTCCCAGACGCGCCCGGCGTGCCTATCGTTGATCCATGGAAACTCACCCCTTCGGCTAGGCGCACGCCTGCCATCGGATGTTCCTCCAAGCCTGCCCCGTCCCCAGGGGAAGAACTCCATTCACAACGGCGGAAAGGAAGAACAATGGCTCACCAAAAACCTGCACTTGCACCCGAGGTGGCTGACCACCTGGCAGCTTCAATGAACGCCCCGGACACGGCCGGACCGGCGCCGGTCCGGTTTGGCGGTGCTCCGCAGCAGAACTCCTGGCCCGATGGCAACGGCAAGCGCCGCCACCCCAAGGACCGTGGCGCGGGGCACGGCCGCATGGGCCACGAGGCCGCGGTCACCGCTGTCCACCGCACCAGCCGGCCGCAGATGCCGCACTCCTCGTAGGACTGCCGACACCCAAATTTGAAATCGACGCGCAGATTCCCTGGCGCCCACCGAATATCCGGTGCGCCAGGGAATCTGCGCGTCGCCAGGGAATATGGGGGTCGAACACCGCGGCTCAGCCCTCCCGGACCACCTCGTCCGGGTCCTTGTCCAGCCGCCAGCCCCGCCACACGGGGTGCCGCAGCCGGCCGGGTCCGGTCCATTCGCTGTAGGAGACTTCGCCCACCAGCTGCGGGGTGATCCAGTGCGCGT
Organism: Pseudarthrobacter sp. NPDC058362; assembly: GCF_042723515.1. Lineage (NCBI taxonomy): Bacteria > Bacillati > Actinomycetota > Actinomycetes > Micrococcales > Micrococcaceae > Pseudarthrobacter > Pseudarthrobacter sp. NPDC058362. The sequence continues at coordinate 207,234 of NZ_JBHXIW010000006.1, forward strand.
CCGCGGAATCCGGCCGGGGGACGTCGTGGAAGGGCGACGTTTTCCGGGCCAGCGGGTCCACGGTCTGCCGCAGTTCAGCCAGTTCGCGGCCGCTGAATCCGCTGCCCACCCGCCCCACGTACTGCAGCTTGTCACCGTCCGGTATCCCCACCAGCAGTGACCCCACGGTGTCCTGACGGCCGCCCTTCCCGGGCCGCCAGCCGCCCACCACCACTTCCTGCGTCTGCTCCACCTTGAGCTTGATCCAGGTGCGCGTCCGTTGCCCGCTGACGTAGCGGCTGTCCGTCCGCTTGGCCATCACACCCTCGAGTCCCAGTTCCCGTGCGCTTTCCAGGATGTGCTCCACCTTGTCCGGCAGCACCGGGGAAAGTTCCACCGCCATGTCCTGCCCGACAGCAGCCGAGCCGAAGAATTCCTCCAGCCGGGCCCTGCGTTGGGTGAAGCCGAGCCTGCGAAGGTCCGTTCCGCCGTCGTACAGCAGGTCGAAAAGCAGGAGCCGCACCGGGATGGCCGCCTGGGCCTTCGCGACGTCGGCGGGCCGGGTCAGCTTCATCCGCCCCTGCAGCAGGCCGAAGTCGGGCCGGCCTCCGGGGCCCGGCGCGATGATTTCGCCGTCCGCCACGAACGGCTCTTCCGGCCAGCTCCCGCGGTCCGCGAATTCCGGATAGGTGCGCGTGACATCATTGCCGTTGCGGCTGAAGATCCGGATCCGTTCCCGGTCCGCCACCAGGACGGCCCGCACGCCGTCCCATTTCAGCTCGAACTGCCAGTCGCTGCCCTGCAGATCCGCGGTTCCGCCGGACGTCGCCATCATCGGCCGGAACTCGAGGGGGTCGACGGCGGGTTCCCCACCCGCGGAGGCCGTCGCCTTGGGCGCTCCCTCTTTAGATGCTTCGGACTTAGCCGCCGCCTCCTGCGGTGACGCCGCCGCGGGAGCCGCGGGCCGCCGTCGTCCGCCCTTCTGCTCCTGCTCCATCAGGTGGATGAGCCACTGCCCCTCGGCGTCCGGTCCCTTGCCGCGCCCCGTGTTGATCAGCGCGAACTTGCGCGTCCCGCCCAGGCCGCCGCCCTCGGACCCGGTGAGAGTGGCAATGACTTCCTTCCCGTTGATCCACTTGTGCAGCTCGTAGGTGCCGTGGTCCCAGATGGTTACCTCGCCGGCACCGTACTCGCCTTTGGGGATGGTCCCTTCGAAGGTGGCGTAGTCGAGCGGGTGGTCCTCGGTCTGCACCGCCAGGTGGTTCTTGCCGCCGGTTTCGGGGACGCCCTTGGGAAGCGCCCAGGAGACCAGCACGCCGTCGTGCTCCAGCCGGAAGTCGTAGTGCAGGCGGCTGGCGTGGTGCTCCTGGATCACGAAGGAATTGCCGCTTCCGCCCTCGCCGGTGAACGGTTCGGGCGTCGCCGCGGGGTCCCGCATCCTGCGGTACTTGGCCAGACGGGGGTTGGCGTCCTGCGCCGCCCCCTCGGCAGCACCTCCGGCAGCCTTGACGACGGCGGCGAACGGGTCCTTCCCGTCCCGCACCCGCCGCATCACCTCGCGGTAGTCGAGGTGCTTCAGGCTGGTTGAACTGATCTCCCGCCAGGTCCGTGGTGCTGCGACCAAGGGAGTGGGACGGCCGCGCAGCGAGTAGGGGACCACGGTGGTTTTGGCGGCGCTGTTCTGGCTCCAGTCCACCAGGACCTTGCCGGTGCGCAGCGTCTTCTTCATGTCGCTGACGGCCAGGTCCGGGTGGTCCGCCTCAAGGGCGCGGGCCAGCTCCTTGGCGAACGCGGAAACCTGCTCCGAACTCTGGGTGCCATCCAGCGCCGCGTACAGGTGGATGCCCTTGCTGCCGCTGGTCACGGGAACCGGGTCCAGGCCCACGTCCTGCAGGATGGCCCGTGCCAGCAGAGCCACCTCGCGGCACTCGGCCAGGCCTGCCCCGTCGCCTGGGTCCAGGTCCAACACCAGCCGGTCCGGATTCAGTGCGTTGCCGTGCGAATCCACCTGCCACTGCGGGACATGGATTTCCAGGGAATTGATCTGCCCGAACCAGGCCAGGGTGGCCGGATCGTTGACCAGCGGGTAGGTGATGGTCCGCTCCTTGTGCGTGATTTCGGCGCGGGGCACCCAGCCCGGGGCGGAGTCGTCCAGGTTCTTCTGGAAGAACACCTCGCCGGGCTTGTCCGCCGTGCCCACGCCGTTGACCCAGCGCTTCCGGGTGGCCGGCCGGTTGGCGGCTGCGGGGACCAGGACGTGGGCCACGGCGGCGTAGTAGGCCAGGACGTCCGCCTTGGTGGTTCCGGTGTCCGGATAGATGATTTTGTCCAGGTTGGTGAGCGTCAGTTCCCGTCCCGCGACCCGGACGCGTTCCTTACTGCCGGCCACGGGGCTTCACCTCCGGCCCGGTGTGATGTTCACTTGAGGGATGAGAGCCATCTGGAAAGGTGCCATCGCGTTTGGGCTGGTCAACGTGCCCGTCAAGGTCTACAGCGCCACTGAGGATCATGACATCAGTCTGCACCAGGTCCACAACGCTGACGGCGGACGCATCCGTTACCAGCGGCGTTGCGAGGTGTGCAGCCAGGTCATCGACTACTCGGACATCGAGAAGGCGTACGAGGAAGACGGCCGGACGGTGGTCCTCTCCAAGGACGAGCTCAAGTCCATCCCGGCGGAGAACAGCCACGAAATTGAAGTGGTCCAGTTCGTCCCGTCGGAGCAGCTCGAGCCGATGATGTTCGAGAAGAGCTACTACCTGGAGCCCGATTCCAAGTCGCCCAAGGCCTACGTGCTGCTGCGCAAGGCGCTGGAGGACACGGACCGGGTGGCCATCGTGCAGTTCGCGCTGCGGGAGAAGACCCGGCTGGGCGCGCTGCGCATCAAGGACGACGTCCTGGTCCTGCAGTCGCTCCTCTGGCCGGACGAGGTGCGCGAGGTCAACTTCCCCGCGCTGGACACGTCCATACGGATCTCCGCCCAGGAACGGGAGATGTCCGCGGCGCTGGTGGAGTCCATGGCGGCCGACTTCGAGCCCGCGTCCTTCACGGACGAGTACCAGGTGCAGCTGCGCCAGCTCATTGAGGCAAAGCTTGAGCAGGGTGAGTCGCTGGACACTGAGGAGACCTTCGGCGCTGAGGCAGGCGAGGGCGGCAAGGGCGAGGTCATCGACCTGATGGAGGCCCTCAAGCGGAGCCTCGACCGGAAGCGCGGCGCGGAGTCCGGGGCAGATACCAAGGAAGCGGACGCGGACGACGACGGCGCGCACGAGGGCGGGGACGGCAAGGCTCCCGCCCGGGGCACCTCCCGGGCCAAGGCTTCGGAGGGCAAGGAAACCACCGCGGCCAGGAAGCCCGCAGCCAAGAGCACGGCGAAGACCGCCGCTGCGAAGAGCACGGCGGCAAAGAGCGGGACCGCGAAAGCCCCGGCCAAGTCCACCACGGCCAAGTCCACGGGAGCGAAGTCGACGGCGGCCAAATCCACCGGGACCAAGTCCAGCGCCGCGCGGGCCCGGAAAGGAGCCTGACCCGATCAGGAGCAGGCGAGACTCAGGAGTTGCGCAGTGCGGAAATGAGCTCGCTCTTCTTCTTTTTCGAGTAGCCCGTGAGGCCGATGTCCTTGGCCTTTGCCTTCAGCTCGGGGACGGTCCAGTCCTCGTAGCTTCCCGACTTTCCGCCCTTGTGCCCAACGGCGGAGCGGCCCTTCTTCGCCGCCGCGTTGGAGATCCTGGCGGCTTTCTGCTTGGACGCGCCGTCCTCGCGCAGTTCCTCGTAGAGCTCTGGGTCCTTCAGGCTGGGGTTCTTCTTGGCCGGCATGGCGCCCTCCTCGGTTCGCGGCTGCTGATGGTTCCACGCTAGGCGCGCCCCTCGCGTGGTTCAAGGACCTTTCCGGCACGGCACCTGCGGCACCGAACCTTTACAGCCGGTGCGCGTGCGTCCACAATGAGTCGCATCGAGTCCGCGGGGATACCTTCGCGGGAGAGGACCCGGGATGAGCCACACGAAGGACACGGAGCGGGCGGCGGAAGCAGACCGTGTGCTCAAACAGAAGCACCGGGCAATGTGGGCCTCGGGGGACTACCCGGCGCTCGCCGGAGAGCTGATTCCCGAACTCGGTGCCGTCCTGGTGGAAGCCTGCGGCATCAGGGCCCGCCAGCGAGTCCTGGACGTCGCTGCCGGAGCGGGAAACGCCGCCATTCCGGCAGCGTTGATGGGCGCGCGGGTGGTGGCGTCGGACCTCACCCCCGAACTCTTCGAGGCCGGCCGCCGCCAGGCCGCCGAACGGGGAGTCGGCGTCGAGTGGGTGGAAGCGGACGCCGAGGCCCTGCCGTTCGATGACGGTGCGTTCGACGCCGTGATCTCCTGCGTGGGCGTCATGTTCGCCCCGCACCACCAGGCCGCGGCGGATGAACTGGTCCGCGTCTGCGCGCCGGGGGGCACCATCGGCCTGCTGAGCTGGACGCCGGAAAGCTTCGTGGGGCAGATGTTTACGGCCATGCAGCCCTTCGCCCCGCCGCCGCCGCCGGGTGCCCAACCCCCGCCGCTATGGGGGGACGAGGAACATGTCCGTGCGCTGCTGGGGGACCGGGTCACAGACGTGCAGGGCCGGCGCCGGCAGCTCGCCGTCCGGAGCTTCCCCGGCCCGGAGGACTTCGTCCGCTACTTCAAATCGCATTACGGACCCACCATCGCCGTCTACAAGTACCTGGCCGGCGACATGGACAAGGTCAAGGCATTGGACCAGGCCCTCCTGGAGCTGGCTGAGGCCTTCGGTGACTCGCACGGCGACGCCCCTTTCCAGATGGAATGGGAGTACCTGCTCTTAACGGCCAGGAAGCCCCGCTAACCCAACCCCGCGCTTAAACCGCGGCAGCCGCCGTCGGGCGCTTCTTCCGGGCAACTTCGGGGAAAGGTTCCGGGGAAAAGACGTCCGACGGCGGCCGTCGGGTCAGGTGCGCAGGGCACCGGTGCTGCTACTCGGCGTCGTGATCCGTTTCCAGGATCTGGACCAGGCGGTCCAGGGCGCTGTCAGCGCCGTCGCCTTCGGCACGGAGGACCACCACGTCGCCGTGGGCGGCACCCAGGCTCATGAGGGACAGGATGCTGGCCGCGTCCATGGCCTCGTCAGCGGGCTCGCCTTCGCGGGCGATGGTGATGTCGAGGTCGAACTCTCCGGCTGCCTCTGCGAAAATCGCGGCGGGGCGGGCGTGCAGGCCAACCCGGCTGGCGACTGTTGCGGTGCGTTCTGGCATTGTTGCTCCTTTGGCTTGCGGCCCCGTGTTGCGTGGGACCGTTGGAATCGGGGGTGCTGCGGGGTCAGACCGTCGCGGGAACGGTCTCCACCGTAGCAGTGCTCTTCGGAGCGGCCCAGCGCTTGAGCGCGATCACGGTCAGTGCGCTGACCACGGCACCGGCGATGATCGAAACCACGAACATCAGCAGGTTGCCGATGGCGAAGAATACGAAAATACCACCGTGAGGTGCCTGCGAGGTAACGCCGAACGCCATGGTCAGCGCACCGGTGAGGGCGCCGCCCAGCATGCTGGCCGGAAGGACGCGCAGCGGGTCGGCAGCAGCGAACGGGATGGCGCCTTCGGAGATGAAGGACGCGCCCAACAGCCAGGCGGCCTTGCCGTTTTCGCGCTCGGCCAGGCTAAAGAGCTTCCTGTCCAGGACGGTGGCCAGGGCCATGGCAAGCGGCGGAACCATGCCCGCGGCCATGACGGTGGCCATTATCTGCCATGGCGCCTGGTTGTCTGCACTGCCCGCGCTCAGGCCGGCGACGGCGAAGGCGTAGGCCACCTTGTTCACGGGTCCGCCCAGGTCGAAGCACATCATGAGGCCCAGGATGATTCCCAGCACGACGGCGGATGCGCCGGTCATGCCCGACAGCCAGGAGTTCAGTCCGGCGGTGATGCCGGCGATGGGTCCGCCGAGCACCAGGAACATCAGGCCGGACGCCACGATGGAAGCGAGCAGCGGGATGATCACTACGGGCATCAGGCCGCGCAGCCAGCGCGGAACCGACCAGCTGCCGATCACATGGGCGATGTAGCCGGCCAGAAGGCCGCCCACGATGCCGCCCAGGAATCCGGCACCCATGAACCCGGCAACTGCGCCGGCAACGAAGCCCGGTGCGATGCCGGGACGGTCGGCGATGGCGTAGGCGATGTAACCTGCCAGTGCCGGGACCAGGAAGCCCATGGACAGGGCGCCGATCTTGAAGAACACGGCACCCAGGTAAGCGGCGAGGCCGCCCTCGGGAAGGTTGCCGAAGCTGTTCTCCAGGACCACCTTGTCCGCGACATCGGTGATGTCGTAGCCGCCCAGCAGGAAGCCCAGGGCGATGAGCAGGCCGCCACCGGCCACGAACGGGATCATGTAGCTGACGCCGGTCAGCAGGGCGCGCTTCAGCTTCTGGCCGATGTGCTCGCCCTTTTCGGCTGCCGCCTGCTCGGCCTGTTCCTCCGCACCGAAGTGCGGGACGCGGCGGGCATTGGGGTCCGTGGCGGCCGCGAGGGCTTCCTGGACCATCTTGGCGGGTTCGTCGATGCCGCGCTTCACGGGTGCGTTGATGACGGGCTTGCCGGCGAAGCGCTCCTTGCCGCGCACGTCCACGTCTACTGCGAAGATCACGGCGTCCGCGGCGGCGATGACGGCCGGGTCCAGCGGCTTGGCGCCTGAGGAACCCTGCGTCTCCACCTGCAGGTCCACGCCGGCTTCCTGGGCTGCAGCTACGAGTGAGTCGGCGGCCATGTAAGTGTGCGCGATGCCGGTGGGGCAGGCGGTGACGGCTACGAGTCGCTTGGGTGCCGCGGCGGTGGGGGCGGGCTCGGCAACAGGGGCAGCAGGCGCAGCGTCAACCGGCGCAGCGGCTGCGTGTGCGGCCGGCTTGTCTGCCAGGGCGCCCTCCACCAGCGCCACGATCTCTTCCCCGGAAGAAGCGGCGCGCAGGGCGGCCGTAAAGTCCTTCTTGATGAGCGAGCGGGCCAGCTTGGAGAGCAGCTTCAGATGCTCCTGGTCTGCGCCGTCCGGGGCGGCGATGAAGAACACCAGGTCAGCGGGGCCGTCCTTGGCGCCGAAATCCACCTTCGGGTTAAGCCGGGCCATGGCCAGGGCAGGCTCGGTGACGGCGGCTGAGCGGCAGTGCGGGATCGCGATGCCACCGGGGATACCGGTGGCGGTCTTCTGTTCGCGGGCGTATGCGTCGGTGAAGAGGCCTTCAACCTCGGACGCGCGTCCGGCGGCAGCAACCTTGCTTGCCAGGTGCCGGATCACCGCTTCGGGTGAGTTGCCCAGGTTCTGGTCGAGCTCGACCAGTTCCGTGGTGATGAGCTGGGTCACTGTCAATCCTTTCGAAGGGCCGTGATGGTTACGGCATCCGGGGTGGTTTGGTTGACTGCCGGAACAGTGGATCCGGGCAGGGAAGCGGCGGCGGCACCGTGGGCCACTGCCTGTCGTAGGCAATCGGCCGGGGCGGCGCCCCGGCCGTGGGCGAGCAGGTAGCCGGCCAGAGCGGAATCGCCCGCACCTACCGTGCTCACCGCGGCGACCGGCGGATGCGTGGCCAGCCACGCGCCGTCGGCCGTTACAAGGACAGCTCCCTTGGATCCGAGAGTTGCCAGCACAGCACCCACACCGGAACGCACGACGGCGGCGGCGGCCCGGGCGGCTGCCTCCGGATCCGCTTCGAGCTGTTCAGCGGTGGCCGGGGCGAAGCCTGCTGCAGCAGCCAGTTCCGCCAGTTCTTCGGCATTGGGCTTCAGGAGGTCCGGCATGCCTGCCGCGCCGCTGGAAACGGCTGCGGCGAGTGGCTGCCCGGACGAGTCGACGGCGACCAGGGGGGCGGCGCCGTCGTCCGTGGAACGCAGGCGCTGCGTCACGGTGGAATAGAAATCCGCGGGGAAGCCGGGCGGCAACGAGCCTGCCAGGACCACCCAGCGGGCGCCGCGGGAGCGTTCCAGCAGCAGTGTGATGAGGGCTTCCTGCTGGCCTTCATCCAGCGTGGGCCCGGGTTCGTTGATCTTGGTGGTCACGCCGCCCGGCTCGGTGAGCGCCACGTTGGTCCGCAGTGGCTCGGCGATGGGCAGTGAGACGAAGGGGACCGCGTGGTCGCGCAGGCCGGCCAGGACCGGGTCGCCGTCACCGCCGGGGAGGACGGCCACGGAATCCAGGCCGGATGCCACCAGCGCGCGTGAGACGTTGACGCCCTTACCGCCGGATTCCTGGCTGACGGAGACGGCCCGCTGCACTTCGCCGCGTTCCAGGGGTCCGGGGAGGGCCACCGTGCGGTCCAGGCTGGGGTTGGCCGTAAAGGTGACGATCATGCGACCACCACGTCTACGCCGGCCTCGTCCAGGGCGGCCGCGAGTTCGGGGCCGGGTTCGCTGTCTGTAATCAAGGTGTCCAGGTCTTTCAGGGAGGCGAACTGGACCAGGGTTTCCGTGTCCAGCTTGGAGGAATCGGCCAGCACCACGATGCGGCGGGCGGAGTGGACGAAAGCGGCCTTGACGGCAGCCTCTTCGGCGTCCGGGGTGCTCAGCCCGAAGGTGGCGTGCACGCCGTTGGTGCCCACGAACGCGATGTCCGGGCGGATACGGGCCGCGGCTTCCACCGTTCCGTGTCCTACCGCAACCTGCGTCAGGCCGCGGACCCGTCCGCCCAGGATCTGCAGCGCGATCCCGGGGACGGCGGAGAGCTTGGCGGCGATGGGGACGGCGTGGGTGATGGCCACCAGTTCGGCGCCGTCGGTATCCCGGCCTTCGGGGAGGTGCGCGTCGGAAGGTACGACGGCGGCGCGACGGGCCAGCAGGCCGGCGAGCACTTCCGTGGTGGTTCCGCCGTCGATCAGGATGCTGGCGTGGGAATTGCGGGGGATCAGGGCCAGTGCGGCCTCGGCGATCCGGACCTTCTGGTCGGGGCGCTGGATAGCGCGGGCGGTGACGCTTTCCTCGGTGGTGCTGAAGCGGTCCGGGGCCACGGCGCCGCCATGGACGCGGCGGATGGTGCCGGCGTTCTCCAGCGCGGCGAGGTCCCGGCGGACGGTTTCGGTGGTGATGTTGAAGCGCTCGGCCAGCAGGGTGACGCTCACCCTGCCATTGCCGGCCACAAGGTCGGCAATCTTCTGCTGGCGCTCCTCGGCAAACACATACCCTCCGTTGCGTATTTCTGGTAGTGACTCGCATCACATGATGTTGAGTTACTTGACTTTATCTTTGATTCTGTGGGTTTGTCAATGGAAACCAACACGAAACCAAATCCTGGCCACCCTCGGGTCGGCCCCAGCCCGATCCTGCGCGCCGGCTGCTTGTTCCCCGCGGGACGGACTTTTCCCCCGGTAATGCACCGGGGGAAAAGTCCGTCCGACGGGGAAATCCGGGCGGGGGTGGTGGCTTAAAGCGGAAAGCCGGGCCGGACCACTGCTGGTCCGGCCCGGCTTTCCGGGTTGTATTGGGAGTCTGGAGTTCGCCGGGAGTCTAAAGTTCGCCGTCGCGGCTTTCGTTGCGGGTGATGCGCTCACCGGTGTTTGGGTCCACCACGGACCGGGATTCGCTGACCCGCCGCCTGCGTCCGGGGGAGGCCAGGACCAGCGAGACGATCAGCCCGATCACGCCCACAACCATCAGGATGTAGCCGATGAGGACTTGGTCAACAAAGGGGATCAGGCCCGGGGCTACTGCCCAGGCGAGAATGGCGCCCAGGGCGATGAGGAAAATTGAAGAACCGATTCTCATGACGTACTCCTTCGTGTCCGCGGGTTGCGGATCCAGTAGGTGCTACTGCCGGTGTGTCGAGTCCTGCCTGTAAGCGTCACCGTACCCCGCGCCCCCGGCTGATTCAACGAGCCGCGCCCGCAGCGGGAGGACCGCAAGGTTCGCTCTCGCTAGCATGGGGCCCATGGACACTGTCGTGTGGTCGCGCCACGGGGACCAGCGGCCGGGAACTCCGCTGCTGGTCATGATGCACGGCTATGGCACGGATGAATCGCGCATGGTCCGGCTCTTCGACTACCTTCCTCCGGAGTTCACCTGTGCGGCACTCCGTGCGCCAATGCCGGTGGGCGACCACTATGGCTGGTTCCTGTTGGACTATTTCCTGGCCAATGACTTCGCGGACGTGGTCCGCGTCAGCAACCAGGTGCACGCCTGGGTGGATTCCGTCCGGGGCCGGCACACCAGCGTCAGCTTGCTGGGATATTCGCAGGGCATGGCGATGGCAAGCACGCTTCTTCGCCTGCATCCAGCGGACTACCGGGCTGTGGTGGGGCTGTCCGGCTTCGTGCTGAACAACGAGCTCCTTGCCCTGACGGACTCGTTCGAGGCTAAGCCGCCGTTTTTCTGGGGCCGGGACAAAGCAGACCTGGTGATCAACCCGGACGCCATCAGCTACACCGCCGAGTGGCTGGAAAAACACACCATGCTGACCGCCCGGACCTACCCCGGCATGGGCCATGCGATGTCCAAGCGGGAGATGGCAGACGTGTCCGCATTCCTGCGTCACTACGTATCTGGCTAGGGGTGCGGGAAAAAACAGTTGCCAGCCAAATTTGTAAGCGCTTACACTCTACTTCGGCCGCGACCGCGGCCACTAGACTGGGGGACTAAGGACACTGCACTGCTGATGACTGAACACACTGCAACCGACGCCCCCGCCTGGACCGGCGCGTCCGGCATCCTTTTCGACCTCGATGGCGTGCTCACCCCCACCGCCACTGTGCACGAAAAGGCCTGGCAGGAACTCTTCGAGGGCTACCTTGCCGCACATCCGGAGGCCCGGGCCTACAGCGAAAGCGACTACTTCGACCACATCGACGGTAAGCCGCGGTTCGACGGCGTACGGGACTTCCTTGCATCGCGCGGAATCACCCTCCCGGAAGGTCCGTTGGATGACAATCCGGCCAACGACACGGTGCAGGGCCTGGGCAACCGGAAGAACGCGGTCTTCAACGAGATCGTCAGCGCCGGTGTCGAGCCGTTCGAAGGGTCGGTGCGTTTCCTGGAAGCTGCGCTGGCCCGCGGACTGAAGGTCGCCGTCGTATCTTCTTCACGGAATGCCCCGGCGGTCCTAGACGCCGCCGGCCTCAGCCACCATTTCCCCGTGGTGGTGGATGGTGTGGTCGCAGCCCGCGAAGGCCTGCCAGGCAAGCCGAGCCCCGCCACCTACGAGTACGCCGCCCGGCTCCTGGGACTGCCCAGCAAGGAATGCGTCGTGGTGGAAGACGCCGTATCCGGCGTCCAGGCCGGCCGGGCAGGGCAGTTCCACTCCGTCATCGGCGTGGACCGCGGCGCCGGCCGGCAGGTCCTGCTCGACGCCGGTGCCACCCTGGTGGTCAACGACCTGCAGGAACTCGTTCCCTAAACCGCGGCGGCTCCTCCCCCCAAGAAAGCCCTGCGAGACCCGAAACGCCGCACCACCGCCGAAGATCTGGCCCGGCCACGAGCCGGCAGTGCAGCCAACCGCCAAAAGGACCCCAACACCATGGCTCTCATAACAGCGGACCGCGAAAGGTTCCCCGACACCCCCTGGCAGCTCGTTGAAACACGGCACGAACCGGGCAATGCCGGCACCTTGGAAACCATCTTTGCCCTGGGCAACGGCCACCTGGGCATCCGCGGTGCCCACTCGGCCACGTCGGACGCCGAGCTGCCCGGCACGTTCATCAACGGGCTGCACGAGACCTGGGACATCAAGCACGCGGAGAACGCGTTTGGTTTCGCCCGGACCGGCCAGCGCATCATCTACGTGCCGGACGCCAACAACTTCACCATCGTGGTGGATGGCGAAGTGCTCAGCCTCGCCGAGTCCGAGGTGCTGGATTACCGCCGTTCGGTGGACTTCTCCACAGGTGTCTACGAGTGCCGCACCACCTGGCTGTGCCGCTCCGGCGCCGCCGTGACCACCACGGAACGCCGCGCTGTTGGCTACGTTTCACGCGGCAGCCTGGGTCTTTCCCTCGACGTGGAGACGGACCGGCTGGTCTCGCTGGACGTCACATCCTCGGTCATCAACCGTCAGGATCAGCCTGTGGAGGACCACTCGGAGCATGATCCGCGGCGTTCCGGCCGGCACGCAGGCCGGGTCCTCCAGCCGCTGCGGCTCGACGGCGGCGACGGCTCCCTCCGGCTCGCCTGGCAGACCGCAGCGTCCCGGCAGCGCGTCGGCGTGGCCGTAGACCACTGGACTTCACCGGGCCACCAGCCGTTTGAGACGAAGGTGGACCAGGACGACAGCAACGTCCGCTACGTCCTGGCCGTCACGGCGGAGGAGCCCTTCCGGCTGGAGAAGAGTGTCAGCTACGCAGCCGTCTTCGACGCCCACGATGACGCCGCGGATGCAGCCGAAGCTGCTGAAGCCGGCCTGCTGTCCGTGCAGGACGTCTTTGCCGAGAGCGCGGCGCACTACGGCGCCTACTGGGCCACCTCGGACATTGTGGTGGACGGCCAGCCGGGGCTGCAGCAGGCCATCCGCTGGAACCTGTTCCAGCTGGCGCAGGCCACCGCCCGCGCGGACGTGGCCGGCATCCCCGCCAAGGGCGTCACCGGGTCAGGCTACGAGGGCCACTACTTTTGGGACCAGGAGGTCTATCTCCTGCCCTACCTGACGTACACGAATCCCGACGGCGCACGCCAGGTCCTCGAGTTCCGTCACGCCATGCTTCCCGAGGCCCGGTACCGCGCCAAGGAATTGAGCGTGGACGGTGCACTGTTCCCGTGGCGCACCATCAACGGGCTGGAGGCCAGCGCCTATTACGCCGCCGGCACCGCCCAGTTCCACATCGCCGCGGCCATCGCCTTCGCCACCAACCGCTACCTGTGGGCCACCGAAGACACAGCGTTCCGGGACGGGATGGGCGCCGAACTCCTGATCGAAACCGCGCGCATGTGGATCTCGCTCGGCTTCTTCGGCAAGGACGGGCTCTTCCACATCCACGGCGTCACCGGCCCGGATGAGTACACGGCCGTGGTCAACGACAACCTCTACACGAACGTCATGGCCCGCTTTAACCTCCGTGCCGCCGCTGCACTGGAGCACGCAGGCGTCACCCATGAGGAGCGGCAGCTGTGGGATGCCGCCGCGGACCGCATGCACCTGCCCTACGACGAGCGCATGCAGGTCTACTCGCAGGACAACGACTTCATGACGCTTGAAGCCTGGGACTGGGACACCCCGCGCTCCAAGTACCCGCTGCTCCTGCACTTCCACCCGCTGGTCATCTACCGCCACCAGGTGCTGAAGCAGGCGGACACGGTGTTGGCCATGTTCCTGCAGTGGCAGGACTTCACCGCGGAAGAGAAGCAGCGCGCGTTCGACTTTTACGACCCCATCACCACCGGCGACTCCACGCTGTCTGCCTGCGTCCAGGGCATCATGGCCGCCGAGGTGGGCTACTCCCGCGAGGCGCTGGCACACTTCACGAACGCGGCGTTCATCGACCTCGACGACACCCACGGCAACACGATCGACGGTGTGCACATCGCGTCCACCGGCGGCGTGTGGAGCTCGCTGGTGTGCGGCTTCGCTGGCCTGCGCGACCAGGGCCCCGTGCCGTTCTTTGACCCGCGCCTGCCGGCCTCCTGGGACGGGCTGTCGTTCCACCTGATGATCCGCGGACGGCTCCTGCAGGTAACGCTCGACGCCGGTTCCCTCACCCTGGTGGTGCAGGACGGCGAACCGCTCGAGGTTGACGTGCGGGGGCAGCTTCTCACCGTGGGTGCCGCGCCGGTAAAGGTGGCGCTGGAGCCGGTCGACGCACCCGAGGCGACGGTCTTCCCGAGCCAGCTCCCGACGTCGAGCATTCCCGTGGTGCGCGGCCGCAGCTAAGCGCCTCGTGCGTCAGTCTCCGGCCGCCGTCGTGCGTTCCAGCCCCGGTGAGTGGTCCAGGGGGTGGGCCAGTTCGTCGTCCGGCATCCGGGCGGCGGCCAGCGCGACCACCGCCATAACCGGGCAGACGGCCCCGGCCACCAGGAAGATCAGCCAGATGGGCAGCACCTCGGCGGCCGGGCCAGCCAACGCCATGGACACCGGCATCAGCGCGAGCGACACGAAAAAGTCCAGGCTGGACACCCGGCCCAGCAGGTGCGCAGGCACGCGCCGCTGCAGCAGTGTGCCCCAGATGACCATACCGATGCTGCCGGTGGCGCCGAAGACGAACAGCGCCGCGGCAACGGCCCAGAAGCTGTCCATGATTCCGACGGCGGCCAGCGGCAGGGTGCCCGTGCCCCACGCCGCCATCATCACCGTGAGGTAGCGGCGGGGGAGCGGCAGCGATGCGGTCAGCAGCGAACCCAGCGCCGAGCCCGCACCAAGGATTGCCAGCAGGAAGCCGAACATGCGGGAGTCGCCGCCCAGCTGGTCGCGCACCACAAAGGGGACCAGCACCTCGATGGGGCCGATGAGGAACAGCACGGAGATGCACGCCCAAAGCAGCGTCCAGAGGAGCCAGGGCGTGCGGACTGTGTACGCGACGCCTTCCCGGAGGTCCTGGACGAAGGTGGACTTCCTGGCCGGCTCGGTGCCTGCCTCCGTCCCTGGTGCTGGCCGGCCCAGGAAATTCAGCACGACGAACGCGAGCAGGTGGCACACTGCCACGGCGGTCACCGCGTGCGATGGCGACAGGGCCGCCACCACGACGCCCGCCACCGCGGGACCGGCGGCCTGCTGCAGCACCGGGCGCATGGTCCCTTCCATCCCGTTGGCGGCCAGGAGGTCGCCCGGGGGAAGGATGCGCGGCAGGATGGCGGAGTAGGCCGGGAAGAAGAAGGCTGCGCCCACGCCCAGCACGAACGCTCCTGCCGCCAGGTGCCAGATCTGCAGCAGCCCGGTCATTGCCAGTCCACTCACGGCGGCGATGACGGCGAGGTTGGCACCCTCCACGGCGATGATCAGACGGCGCTGTGGAATCCGGTCCGCAGCGATGCCGCCGGCCAGAACGAACGCCACGAGGCCCACGCTGCCGGCAGCGGCCACCATGGACAACTCCAGCGGGCCCCCGCCCAAGTGGATGACCTGGTAGACCATGGCCACCGCCCACATGCCCGAGCCGAAGATCGAAATGGCCAAAGCGGAGGTCAGGACCCGATATTCACGGTGGGCAAACGGACGCAGAGCCTTGGGGGTGGGCATCCCCCAATCCTAGTTCCGCACCTCTTAAAGCAGCACGGGGTCGGGTTAGCGGGCGAGGAGGCTGGCGGCTTCCTGGCGGGTGGTGCCGGAGTCCTGGATGCCTTCGGCGATGTGGGCGAGGTGTTCGGGGATTTCGCGTC